>NZ_JBHTDO010000001.1:353849-435772 GCF_042666575.1 Actinoplanes sp. GCM10030250
GGTTTTGCGGGCTGGGAGGCCCCGCTGGGGGCCAGCTGGTTTGGGGCGGCTGGGGGCGGGTGGTGGGGTGAGGCTGGACCGGCGATCTCCGCCCGGCGGGCGCGGCAGAGGCGGGAGTGGGCAGGGAGATCGCGTGGGATGGCAGAGCCGTTCGTCGACCGTACGATAAAGGCGTTTTTATCCTTTATTGAGCCTGCGGTGGCGATGAGCGGCCATGCGGACCGGGGCGTTGGCTTCGCCGAAGCGGTCGTAGTGGCGGCGTTGGACGATTTCGAAGAAGACGCGGCCGCCGAGGACCGGGGTGTAAAGGTGGAGCAGTTCGCCGCCGGACGCGTCGCGGTCGTAGAGGATGCCGTAGCGACACAGTGTGGCGATGAAGTCGTCGGACAGGGCGAAGCGGGCGGCCAGGTCGGCGTAGTAGTTGTCGGGCACCGGCAGGCTGGGCAGCGGCGCCGGTAGGCCGGGACGGGAGAGCGCGGCGGCGGTGGCGATGATGTCGTCGGTGCTGAAGGCCACGTGCTGGGGGTCGGCGACCGCTGGGGCCCACTCGCCGCGGCGCAGCAGGGCGACGGTCAGGGCCAGGCGCACGGTGCGATCGGGGTTGGCGACGGCTCGGGAGCGCATCAGTCCGAAGGGCGCCGCGTACTCCTCGGTCGCGAGATGGTCCAGGCCGAGCACGGAGTGGTAGAAGAGACCGGCCTCGTCGAAGTGGTCGAACGGCTGGGCTAGTCCCAGGTGGTCGGTGGTGCGGAGGCCCGCGCCCGGGGCCGCCGGCACACCGGTGGGCAGGAAGTCGGAGCGCCAGTCGTCGTCGGGCCGGGTGACGAACACGCTCGTCCCGTCGGGGGCGATGATCGCTGCCAGCTCTGCCTCGCCGGGTTCGCGGACGTTGGGATGAGCCGGCGCGGACAACGCCTCCGCGCGCTGCAGTGACCGTTGCGGATCAGCGGAGGTGATCGCGAAGGCGCTGATGGTCGCCGCGCCGGGCGCCTGCGGGCGGGTGACCGCGCTGTTCAGCACGATCCGGCAGGCGGCCTGCTCCCACAGCTCGACCGGTTTGGTGCGGTGCTGACCGGTATGAGTGAATCCGAGGCCGCGCAGGGCGGTCCGCAGCTCGGGGCCGGACTGACCGTCCACAGCGAACTCGGTGAACGCGAGCCCGGCCAGCTCCGGAGCGGCCGGGAGCCGCCGTGCCGGGCCGTCGATGCGGTCCTCGAGTGCGATCAGGGAGCGCATTGCGTCGACAGCGGTGCGCGCGGGGTCCGCCTGACGGAAGACGTCGTTGAAGACCTCGAGCGAGAGCGGTCCGTCGTAGCCGGCGGCGAGCACCAGGCCGACGAATCCGGGCAGGTCGAAGGCGCCTTGGCCGGGAAAGAGGCGGTGGTGGCGGCTCCACTGGAGCACGTCCATGTGCAGGTACGGCGCGTCGGCGAGCTGCAGGAAGAAGATCTTTCCGGGGGTGATTCCCGCAATCCCGGCCGGGTCGACCTCGCGGGACAGGACGTGGAAGGAGTCGAGGCAGAGCCCGAGGTTCGGATGATCGGCCTGTTGGACGATCCGCCACGAGTGGTCCCAGGTGGAGACGTGCTTGCCCCAGGCCAGAGCCTCATACGCGATACGGATGTCTCGGGTTCCAGCGCGCTCCGCCAGCTGACGCAGCTGAGATGCCGCGAGTTCGTCATCGTCGACGGCGGCGGGGGAGACCGACGAGCACACCAGGATCGTGTCCACGCCCAGCTCGGCCATCACGTCGAACTTGCGCTCGGCGCGATCGAGGTTCCGCGCGAGCACCTCCGGCGGGACCGCCTCGAAGTCGCGGAACGGCTGATAGAGGTCGATGCTCAGGCCGAGGTCGGCGCAGCGGCTCCGGATCTCCTTCGGTGACCACGGCGAGACCACAAGATCGTTCTCGAAGATCTCGATCCCGTCGAAGCCTGCCGCGGCGGCCGCGGTGAGCTTGTCGCCGAGGGTGCCGGAAACACAGACTGTCGCGATCGAGCGGCGCATCTGACCTCCTGATTTCGTCCCGCGTCCTGGAAGTAAGTTCGCCGTGGGGCTTGACAGTGTCTGCCGTCACAGCCGATAACTAACGTACCAGTTCGTACATTAGCTATTCCAGGGGCGTGACATGGCTGTCTGCCGATGCGGCTTGATCGGAGCAGGGATCGGCACGTCGCTGTCACCGGCACTGCACGAGGCCGAGGGACGCAGTCAGGGGCTCGACCTCAGTTATGCCCTGTTCGATGTGGACGAGCCGGCTTCTCTGGGCCGGCGGCTGGACGAGGCCGAACGTGACGGTTTCGCCGGCCTGAACATCACCCATCCCTTCAAGCAACAGGTGATCGAGCTCCTCGACCACCTGTCACCCCAGGCGCGCGCGATCGGCGCGGTCAACACCGTGGTCTTCCGCAACGGGGAGCGGCACGGCCACAACACCGACGCGTACGGGTTCACCGAGGCGTTCCGGGCCACCCTGCCCGGCGCGCTGACCCGGCACGTCGTGCAACTGGGTGCGGGCGGAGCCGGAGCCGCCTGCGCGTACGCACAACTGAGCATGGGCGTCGAGCGGTTGACGATCGTCGACCCGGATGCCGGGCGACGGGAGTCGCTCGCCGCCCACCTGAACGAGCCCCGCGTCGCCGTGGCAGCGCCGTCCGAGCTGCCATCGGTGATCGCGGACGCCGACGGGCTGGTCAACACCAGTCCGATCGGCATGCGATCCCACCCGGGGATACCGCTGCCCGCAGAGCTGCTCCACCAAGGCCTGTGGGTCGCCGACATCGTCTACATGCCGGTGGAGACGGAGCTGCTGCGTGCCGCCCGTGCCGCCGGGTTGCGGGCGGTCGGCGGCACGGCGATGTGCGCCTACCAAGCCGCCGCCGCGTTTCAGCACTTCACCGGGCACACCCCCGACACCGCGCGAATGCTGGATCACCTCGACGTCCTGCTGGCCGAACGAGGCGAGATCCACGCCGCGTAATCCCCTCCCGAAACTCCTGGAGCGCGACATGCGTGCGAAAACCACCCCCGACGAGAGCGTCGTCACCCGAGAACTCCCCGAACCACTCTCGCTGCGCCGGATGATCGGCCCCGGCATCATCGCCGTCGGCATCGGCATGGCGGCCGGCGAGATCATCCTGTGGCCGTACCTGACCGCGATCGGCGGCCTCGGCCTGCTCTGGCTGGCCTTCACCACCCTGGCCGTGCAGTTCGTCATCAACATGGAGATCGAGCGCTACACCCTGGCCACCGGGCAGACCGTTGTCGCCGGCTTCTCCCGGTGGTGGAAGGGGTGGGGCATCATCGTCTGCCTCGCGGGTGCCTTCCAGTACGTGTGGCCGGGGTGGGCGACGAGCGGCTCGACAGTCTTCACGTACCTGATCGGTGGTGGTGACCCGGTCTGGATCACGGTGGCCAGCCTGGTCATCGTCGGTCTGCTGCTGTCGCTGTCCAAGGTGGTCTACAAGACCGTCGAGCGGGTCGAGACCGTCAAGGTCGCCCTGACCTTGTTCTTCCTGGCAGTCGTCGTGGTCTTCGTGATCTCGCTGAGCACCTGGGGCGAGGGTGCCAAGGCCACGGTGACCGAGTTCGGTCAGATCCCGGACGGCATCACGTTCACCCTGATCCTCAGCGCGATCGGTGCGGCCGGAGCCGGCGGCGTGCACAACCTGGTGCTCAGCAACTGGATCCGCGACAAGCGGTACGGCATGGGCGCCCACGTGCCCCGGCTCATCTCACCGATCACCGGCCAGGAGGAGGCGGCCGGTACCGACCGTTACCAGTTCCCGCTCGACGAGACCTCGATGAGCCGGTGGAACGTCTGGTGGAAGCGGGCCAACGCCGAGCACCTGGTCACCTTCGTGGCGGTCTGCTTCGTGACGATCGGCGTGATGAGCCTGCTCGCCTACGAGACCCTGTTCGGCCGCGACGACCTCAAGTCGGACCCGTCGTTCCTGCTGATCCAGGGTGACATCTTCGCCGGTGAGGTGGGCACCTGGCTGAAGCTGCTGTTCCTGGCCGTCGCGGCGGTCTCCCTCTGGGCGGCGGCGATGGGCCTGCTCGACATCATCGGCCGGGTCGTGTCGGACTTCCTGAGCCGCAACTACCTGGCCGGGTCCGCCCGGTGGACCGAGTCCCGCATCTATCTGGCGGTGGTCTGGGGCGAGATCGTGCTCGGCTCGGTGATCCTGCTGGCCGGGTTCACCCAGCCGATCGGGCTGCTGATCGTGTCGACCTGTGCGGCGTCGGTGGTGACGCTGCTGTACTCGATCCTGCTGGTCCGGCTCAACACGCGGGACCTGCCGGCGCCGGTCCGGCTGAAGGGCTGGCGGCTCGGCGGGATGCTGGTGGCGATCGCGTTCTACGGGTTCTTCGCGATCGCGATGGTGGTCACGCAGCTCGACAAGCTCTGATTCTCGGTGGGGGATTCCGGCCTGCCGGAATCCCCCTTCTTCGTCACCTGCGAAGTGCCGCGAGCGAGACGAAGCACATCGCGGCGCTCGCTCCGATTGCCAGGGTGAGCGTTCCGGCCGCGCCACCGGACATCGCCCACAGATCCCCTGCCAGCAGCGCGGTCCCGGCGATCACGCCGGTCACGGCCATGCCACGCGAGCCCGAGGTCGCATATCCGCGGGCCAGCACGTAGCAGCCGATGATCAGCGCGAGGAAGGTGATCGATCCGGCCACCATGTGCCCGACGGCGTGCCAGCTCATCGTCGTCGGCACGGTGTCGGGCGTACCGGCCGGGAAACCGCTGCCCGGGTCCATCACCAGCACACCGGCGGCGATCATGCCGGCTCCGGCGACGCGGGTCAGGCGCGGTGCCCACTTCCCGCCCAGGCTCCCGGCGCCGATCACCATCAGCAGCCCGGCCACGACGAAGTTGGCGATCTGCACCCAGCCGAGCCCGCCGGTGCTGAGCAGGCTGAGCGGATGCCGCAGAAGATCGAATCCTTCGCGAGCGAAGACCTGGACGAGCGAGACACTCACCCAGAGCGGTCCGGCGGCGGCGAGTGCCACTCGGGCGTTGGGGAGGGCGACGGTACGGGGGATAGCAGCGGAAGTCATGTCAGCTCCTTGTTCTTGGATGTCTGCCTGGACGTCGTACTGGCGAAGTGACAGGTAATGCTTGAATTACCTGTCACTTCCCCTCGTTCGACGCTGGTGCAGAAGCAATCCCGACGAACGGAGAAACACGATGCGCTACCTCATGATGCAGAAGGCCCAGGACACCGAGCCCGACGCGAAGCTCTACGCCGACATGGCCGCCTTCGTCGAGGAACTGACCGCCTCGGGCGTCCTGCTGGCCACCGGCGGCCTGGACCCGGCCGGCGTCAAGCTGAGCTCGTCCGGCGACGAGATCACCGTGACCGACGGGCCGTTCACCGAGGCCAAGGAGGCCATCGCCGGCTTCGCCCTGATCGAGGTCCGCTCCCGCGAGGAGGCGATCGAGCTGGGCCGCCGCTTCCGCAAAATCGTCGGGGACGGGGAGAGCATGATCCAGCAGGTCTACGGCCCGTGAGAGCCTGATGGCCGACCTCTCCGCGGCGGTCGGCGCCGTCTGGAAGCAGGAGTCCGCGCGCATCGTCGCCGGGCTCCTGCGGCTGGTCCACGACGTCGGCCTGGCGGAGGAGCTCGCGCAGGACGCGCTGGTGGCCGCCCTGGAGCAGTGGCCGGTCGCCGGGATTCCCGACAATCCCGGCGCCTGGTTGACGACCATCGCCAAGCGGCGGGCGGTCGACCATTTCCGGCGGTCTGCCCGGCTCCAGAGCCTCGACTCGTCCGATGTTTCCGACTCTTCGGTCCCTTCTGACCTTTCGGACCCGGGCTCCGGAGACGACGTCCTGCGGCTGCTGTTCATTTCGTGTCACCCGGTGCTGCCCGCGGACGCCCGACTCGCTCTGACCCTGCGGGTGGTGGCCGGGCTGACCCCGGCCGAGATCGGCCGCGCCTTCCTGACCGGCGAGTCCGTGATCACCCAGCGGATCGCGGCGGCCAAACGGATCCTGGCGGAGGCGCGCGTCGCGTACGAGCTGCCGGCCGGCGCCGAACTCCGCGAACGACTGACCTCCGTCCTCGAGGTCGTCTACCTGATCTTCAACGAGGGATACTCGGCCACCGCGGGCGCCGATCTGATCCGCGCCGACCTCTGCCTCGAGGCGCTCCGGCTGGCTCGCCTGCTCGCCGCCCTGGCACCGGACCAGGCCGAGGTGCACGGGCTCGTGGCGCTCCTGGAGATCCAGCAGTCGAGGTCGTCCGCGCGTACCGGCCCCGACGGCGAACCGATCCCCCTCCACGAGCAGAACCGCGGCCGCTGGGACCGCCTGCTGATCAACCGCGGCTTCGCGGCGATGCTGCGGGCCCGCGAGGTGGGCGGTGCTCCCGGGCCGTACCTGCTCCAGGCGGCCATCGCGGTCTGTCACGCGCAGGCCAGCACCGCGGACAAAACCGATTGGGTACGGATAGCCGCCCTCTACGAAACCCTGGAACACCTCCTGCCCACTCCGGTCGTCCGGCTCAACCGTGCCGTAGCGGTCGGCTTCGCCCGGGGACCGCAGGCCGGCCTCGACCTCCTCGACCGGTTACGCGCCGACCCGAAACTCGCCGGCTACCACCTGCTCCCCGGCGTACGCGGTGATCTCCTGACCCGCCTCGGCCGCCCCGCCGAGGCCCGCCTCGAACTCGAACGCGCCGCGACGCTGGCCCGCAACGCTGCTGAGCGGGCTTTTCTGCTGAAGCGCGCGGTGGCGCTGGAGTTGCCGGCCCACGAGGGTCCGCTGTTCGGCGCCGCGATCTCCGATTTTCTGGCTCGGTTCGGGCCGGCTACCGCCCGTGCGTACGGTCAGACTCTGTCCCGGATCGCGCGGTCCGCGGGTGATCGGACGCCGCTGGGTGAGCTCACTGCGGAGCGGGTTGCCGAGATCTTCGTCATGACGTGGCCGGACGTGGCTCCTCGCGGCTGGAACAGGCACGTGGCGGCATTCCGCTCCTTCTGCACCTGGGCGGAACTTCCCGGTCTCGCCGCGGCGCTCCACTCCCGACCCATCACCCACACCGCCCCGCCTCCTCCCGCCCCCAGCCCGCGTGGCGAATATCCCGTGCGTGAGCTGGCCCTGTGGTCCCTGCTGCAGGAGTCCACCGCGCCGATCGCGGTCATCCTCCAGCTCAATGTGGAGGACCTGGACCTGAACGACCGGAGCGCCCGATCCGCTTCCATAGTCTGGCGCTCTGCGACTGCCCGGTTGCTTCCGGAGCTGATCGGCAACCGCACCCGAGGACCGCTTTTCCTTTCTGACCGGCGTCCCAGCCGACGCCCGCCCGCCGCCGACCTGTGCCCCGACACCGGCCGGCGGCGCCTCTCCTACGAACGAGCCGAATACCTGTGCAAGCAGGCCACCGGCCACACGCTGGGCCGGTTCCGCCGCTCCCAGCCGTGACCCGCCCCACCGCCCTGTTCAATCCGGCTGGCCGTGAGCGGGGTGTTTTCGCCCGGCAGGCCCCTCTGGGCGCCAGCTGGTCTGTCCGGCTGGCCGTGAGCGGGGTGTTTTGGTCCGGCGGGCCCCTCTGGGAGCCAGCTGGGGGTCAGGTGGGGCGGCGGCGGGTCCAGGAGAAGCCGAGGAGGCCGGTGAGGGCGGCCAGGACGCCGCCGCCCGCGGTCCAGATCCAGCGGGAGGAGAAGTCGGGCAGCCAGTCTGCTGAGAACGAGCTCTCCTCTTCCGGTGTGAAGGGTTCGGGAGTGGTGAGCACCTTTCCGGGACGGTTGTCGGGAACCAGCGGCGCGGCCAGTACTCCCTGGTCGGCGCCGGTGTCGCCGGTCGGGGTGGTGAGAGTGAGGCCGACCTCCACCGGCAGGCCGAGGTCCTTCTCAGGCATCTCGGTAGTGGAGAGCCGCACGTAATACGTGCCGGGCAGCGGGTCACCGTCCCACGGTTCGGCCCAGGAGCGGACCTGGCGGAGCCGGCAACCGAGGGTTACGGCGTTGTCGGCGGGTGCGGCTACCGGGCTCTGCTCTCCGGAAACACAGGCTTGGCGCCGGCGTAGCCCGTCGAAGACCTCGACTGTCCACGACTGCGCGCCGGATCGGTCGGCGGCCGGGGGGAGTGCCACATTGATCGCGAGCTCGGGGCGCCGGCCGGCTTCGGCCGAGAACGACCAGTAGAGGTAGTCGCCGGTCACCGCGCCGACCTGTACCGGCTGGTCCGGGGAGATCGGTACCGCGGTGAGGAACGAGGTTCCGGCGCTGCTGATCTCGGCCGGCGCGGGAGTGGCTGGGGCGGGAGTGGCTGGGGCGGGACTGGCGAGAGCGGGAGTGGCGAACAGGGGTGAGAGGGCGGCGGCGATGAGAGCGGCCGTGGAGCGAGCGTTGGCGGGGCGCATGATCAGTTTTCCCTCCACTTGGCGACCCACCAGCGGGTGAGCCAGCCGGTGAGTACGCCGGCCAGGAGACCCGCGGCGGCGAGTACGAGGAGTAGCAGCCAGCCGCGGCCCAGGCCGGGTGCGTCAGGGGTGTCGGAGGCGTCGGTCAGGCCGATGGTGAGTTCTACGGGCATGCCGGGGGCGCCGGCCGCGGTGGCGGACGCGAAGGAGTTGCTGACGATCAGGCAGACGTCGGCGGGTGTGGAGGCAGAGCTGGAGGAGGAGGAATCCGAAGAGGAGTCGTTCGAGGAGAAGGGGAAAGAGGAGGCGGACCAGCGTAGGCCGGTGGAGAGGACGTCCGCGCGTCCGCTGCCTGCGTCTACCCCGCGGACCAGTTCGCGGCCGTCGAGGGCGGCGGCCTTCAGGAGGACTCCGTAATCGCGGTTCAGGGGGCGGTCCAGAGAGATGCTGATCGAGGCGCGTAGTTCCTGGTCGGGGCGTACTGAGACGCGGTAGAAGCGGTGTTCGCCGATCAGTTCGCGGTCGGTGTAGACGCCGGCTGACAGCAGTGGTGCGCCGGGGCAGTCGGAGGCTCCGGTGACTGCGGCGGGGGTGACCGGTGGTGGCTGGGCGGCGCGGTCGACCAGTTGCTTGATGCGGTCGGTGAGTTCGGCTTCGCTTTTGGCCGAGGCGTACGTGCCTCCGGTCGCGGTGGAGATGCAGACCAGTTGCTTGCGGGTTTTCTCGTCGGGGGTGAGGCCTAGTGTGTCGATTACCAGGCTGGTGCCTTGGGCGGCCAGTTCGCGGGCTACCTCGCACGGGTCGGGCGGGGTGCAGGTGTCCTCGCCGTCGGTGATCAGGACGATGCGGCGTGCCGAGCCGGTGTCGCCGAGGTCGTTTGCGGCCTCGCGCAGGGCCAGGCCGATGGGGGTGAAACCGGTGGGCTTCAGGGTGGCGATGGCGTTCTTGGCGGCGACCCGGTTGACCGGGCCTACGGGGACGATCTGCTGGGTGTCCTTGCAGCCGACCCGCTTGCTCTTACCGCCGTAGGTCGCGCCGAGTACCCGGATGCCGAGCTGGGTGGTTTCCGGCAGCGCGTCGACGACGTCGTTGAAGGCCTGCTTGGCGACTTCCATCCGGGTGGCGCCGTCGATGTCGTCGGCGCGCATGGAGCCGCTGACGTCGAGTACCAGTTCGACCTGGGGAGGATCAGTTTCGGACGCGTGGGCGGGGGTGGGGCCGAGAAGCGTTGAGGCGAGGAAAAATCCGCTTGCTGCCACTATGGACAGTTTACTGTGGATCACGCGGCAAGATCATAAACACACCGCAGGGGTACGCGGTAACGGGCTCCGGCGTTGTGGACCTCCGGGACGTCCGGGATCTCCGGGACGTCCGGGACCTCAGCCACCCGCCACGTCCGCAGCGGGCGCTATGGCCTGGAGTGGGCACTTGGCCGCTCGCGCACAGAAGGGAACGGGGTAGCTGGTTCTGGTAACTGTCGGTTCGCGTACGAGAAAAGGGGTTGAAAGCTGCCGAGTCGTGCTGGGTGGAAACCTTACGTTGGCGCGGTCGTGGCCGACATTGACCACTGGCCGGAGCATCTCGCGTCCGGAAACCGGTATGAGATGAGTGGTGAGGATGAACGGGACAGTCGAGCAGCAGTTCGCGGTGGCGGGTCTGCCTGAGGCCGGTACGCCGGTGTTCCTGGCGCTCGGTGAGGGTGCCAACTTCCGCTCGCGGCTCGAGGCCGTCGAGGACGGGACGTTCTGTGTCGCCGCGCCGCTGGAGACGGCTGGTCCCGCGGCGATGAAGGCCGGGCATGAGTTTCAGATCTTCTGGGCGCCGCCGCGGACCCGCGTCGTGCTGCCGGTCCGGCTTGTGGAGATCACCGACACCATGCCGTTCCGGTGGCGGCTGGCTCCGATCGGCGAGCCGCAGGTCAGCAACCGGCGGGAGTTCGTGCGCGGTGGGGGCGGTGCCGCGGTGCGCCTCACGGCGGCCGAGGAAGAGCGGGCGTCCGAGGCGGACGGCATGCTGCTCGACATCAGCGAGGGTGGCCTGCGCTGCCGGATCAGTCAGACCCTGCCGGTGCGTGTCGGTGACGACATGGAGGCGGTGGTGTGGCTGGGCAGCGGCGAGGTGCGGATCACCGGCAAGGTGCACACGGTCCGGCCCGAGGACGACGGGACCGGCCAGCAGCTGATCTTGATCTTCCGTACCCAGGAGGTGGTGGCCCAGATGATCCGGCAGTACATCATCAACTGGGAGATGGCCGAGCGTCGCCGCGCCCGCGAGCGCGGCGAGTAACCCGGCCCGGCTCAGCGGTAGGCGGGCAGGCCCGTGAGGGTCTGGCCGATCACCAGCGTGTGGATCTCGGAAGTGCCCTCGTAGGTGAGCACCGACTCCAGGTTGTTGGCGTGGCGCAGCGGCGAGTACTCCAGCGTGATGCCGCTGCCGCCGAGGATGGTGCGGCACTCACGGGCGATGGCGAGGGCCTTCCGTACGTTGTTCAGCTTGCCCACGCTGATCTGGTGCGGCTTGATCGTGCCGGCGTCCTTGAGGCGCCCGAGGTGCAGGGCGAGCAGCGTGGCGGCGTTCAGGTCGACAGCCATGTTCGCCAGTTTCTCCTGGGTCATCTGGAAGGCGGCGATCGGCTTGCCGAACTGGATGCGGGTCTTCGCGTAGTCGAGGGCGGTGCGCAGGCTGTCGCGGGCGGCGCCGGTGGAGCCGAAGACGATGCCGAACCGGGCCTCGCTGAGGCAGCCCAGCGGTGCGCCCAGGCCACGGGCCTCGGGCAGGCGGGCGGAGTCGGGTAGGCGTACGTCGTCGAGGATCAGCTCGCCGGTGATCGAGGCGCGCAGCGAGAGTTTCTGCTTGATGGTGCGGGTGGTGAAGCCGGGGGTGTCCTTCGGTACGAGGAACCCGCGGATCCCGTCCTCGGTCTGCGCCCACACCGTGGCGACATCGGCGATGCTGCCGTTCGTGATCCACATCTTGGTGCCGGTGAGGATCCAGTCGTCACCGTCGCGGACGGCTCGGGTGCGCATGTTGGCCGGGTCGCTGCCGAAGTCGGGCTCGGTCAGGCCGAAGCAGCCGATCGCCTCACCGGCCGCCATCCGGGGCAGCCACTCCTGTTTCTGCTCCTCGGATCCGTACTTCCAGATCGAGAACATCGCCAGGGAACCCTGCACCGAGACGAAACTGCGCAGGCCGGAGTCGCCGGCCTCCAGTTCGAGGCAGGCGAGCCCGTAGGCGACCGCGCTGGTGCCCGCGCAGCCGTATCCGTCGAGGTGCATGCCGAGCACGCCGAGTTTGCCCAGCTCCGGTGCCAACTCCCGGGGGAACGTGCCGGCTTCGAACCACTCGGCGACGTACGGCCGGACCCGGTCCGCCACGAACCGTCCCACCGTCTCCTGGATCTGCCGTTCCTCGTCGCTGAGCAGGGTCGTGATGTCCAGCAGGTCGAGCGGGTCGTTTTCAGCCATAACGGGATTCTGCCCGCCCGGCGCCGTCCGAGCGAGACAAGCGGGACAGCGAGACAAGCGGGACAACACTGCTGACCCCCGTTTCAGCGATACCGCGCGCCACCACCGGGAAAGTACGGTGAGCCCACATCGACCGAGGGGGCGTGATGGCGCTCGATCGACTCCGGCCCGGCGATCATGTTTGTGTCGTCGTCAACGACGAGCCGCTGCGGACCCGGAGTGTGGCCGCGTACGTGCGGGCCGGCCTGCGCGACCAGCACCGTGTGATCTACCACGGCCGGGGCGCCGAACTCCTCGAGGCGGAGTTGGTCGCACAGGGGGTGGACGTCGCCGCCGCCAGCAGACGTGACCAGTTGCGGATCGCCGGTCCCGGCCCGTCGTGCCTGCGGGGTGACGGCTTCGATCCCGAGGTGGCCCTGTGCAGCTGGCGGGCGGAGGCCGACCGGGCCCGGGCGGCCGGTCACCGGGGTCTGCGGTCGATCGGCGACATGTTCTGGACCGACCGCCTGCCCTGGTACGAGGCTCAGGTCAACCGCCTCTTCGCCGAAGGTTTCGCGATGGGTGTGTGCCTGTACGACCCGAGCCTGTTCACCCCCGGCCAGCTGCGCCAGGTGAGCCGGTCGCACCCGGCCACCTTCTCCGCGGAGACAGCGCCGAGAACAGTGCCGCTGCTGCGCGCGGTGCGCACCACCGAACCGGCGGGCATCCGGCTGGAGGGCGAGGCCGACCTGTCGAACCGGGACGCCCTGGAAGCGGTGATGGAACACCTGATCGCCGACACCGCCGTGCTCACTGTCGACGTGTCCCGGCTGCGGTTCGCAGACGGTGCCGCGGTGAGCGTCCTGATGCGGGTCCCGTCGGACGGAAAGCACCGTCTGCGCCTGGTGGGGTGTTCGCCCGCGCTGCGGCGGTTGTTCGAACTCCAGGGCGCCGGCCCCGCCGTGGAGTACGCCTAGAAATCTTCACTCCCGCCCCGGTGTGCCGATGGTTGCTACGGCAGATCTCTGCTCGAGCACCAAATCTGGCCTGAAGGAGGCGCGCGTTGCTGACCCGACCCCGCGGCCGGGGCGCCGTTCGCCCGCCCCGTCCCGCCGACGACGGCTTCACCATGATCGAAACGCTGGTCGCGACCGCCGTGATCATGGTCGTGATGATGTCGCTGACCCAGTACTTCGTGACCGTCATGCGGATCAACCACAACGAGGGTGACACGCAGATCGCCGTCCAGGTCGCTGACGACGCCATGGAGCGGGTCCGTGCCATGAAGACCGGTGCGATCCTGTTCGGCCGGGATGAGAAGAGCTCGGAGCGGCAGTGGGCCGAGGGGACCATGCCGCCCGCGGTCAATGACCTGCTCGCCGACGTCGAGATGGGGTTCGACAGCAACGCCACCAACGTGAACGCGGACGAGACCGGTGTCGCGGACAAGCCCGCGACGGCCGCGCTGCCCACGACCTTCCACTCGGTGATGGTCAATGGCATGGAGTACCGGCAGCGGTGGTTCATCGGCAGGTGCGTGCGGCCCGTCGGTACGGACTCGGAGTGCGTCAGGACGGTTACCGGCAATACCGTGACCGTGCCCTTCTACCGGGTCGTCATTGCGGTGACCTGGAGGAACCCGCGCTGTGACAGCTCCGGGGACAACAACGTCAAGAACGACAACACCTGCGCCTACGTCAGTTCGTCGCTGCTCGGCAGCAACACGGACGAGCCGGAGTTCAACTCGCAGGGTGCGGCCTCGGCGCTGGTGGTGACTCCGGTGAGCAGCCCCCCGATCCATGACATCAGCACGCCGGTCTCCTACCAGTTCCAGACAAGCGGCGGCTCCGATGACCAGAAGCGGACCTGGACGGCGACCGGCCTGCCTGACGGCCTGGTGATGAACTCCGCCAGCGGCCTCGTCACCGGCACCCCGACAACAGCCAAGGCCTATGCCGGTGTCCGGATCACCGCGCGGGACGCCTACGACCAAGAAGACTTCATCACGTTCACCTGGACCATCAAGGCGCTGCCGACGATCTCCACGTCGGCTCCCAACATCACCTCTACAGGTGGGGTGGCATACACGAAGACCTACGTCGCCGCCAACGGCACCGTCGCCTACACGTGGACCGCGACCGGTCTGCCACCGGGCATCACCGTCGACGCCGCTTCCGGTGTCGTCTCCGGCACGCCCACGGCGCCCGGGGTCTACAGCGTGGCGCTGACCGTCACCGACTTCTGGTCGCGGTTCGACACCAAATCCTTCACCTGGACCGTGCCCGCCCTGGCCGTGAACACGATCAACACCCAGACGACCAAGCAGGGCAACGTGGCCACTGTTGTGAAGCCGACCGCGACCGGTGGTGTCCAGCCTTATACCAAGTGGACCGCCACCGGCCTGCCGCCCGGGCTGGTCGTCGACAGCGCGGCCGGCACGGTCAGTGGCACTCCCACCACGAAGGGGACCTGGAACCCGGTGCTCACGGTGACCGACAGCAACAACGCGACGGTTTCCCAGACCTGGAAGTGGATCGTGAACTGATGATGCGTGAGCTGCGGAAGCGGTTGCCCGGCCGCGACGACTCCGGCGTGACGCTGATCGAGGTCATGGTCACCACCACCGTGATGATGATCGTGATGGCGATCGTCACCACCTCGATCCTGGACATCTACCGGTCGGTCAACGAGATCGACGCGGAGGCCGAGGCGCAGACCCAGATCACCTCGGCCTTTCTCCGGCTGGACCGCGAGATCCGGTACGCCCGGAGCATCAGCGACCCAGCGCTGGTCGACGGGTCTTGGCACGTCGAGTACGTGGTCAACCTCAAAGAGGTGGATACGTGCGTGGAGCTGCGGCTGAACACGGTCTCGCGCGAGCTCCAGCGTCGGCAGTGGGAGCAGAACCTCACCCCGCTGGCCCCGACCGCCTGGACCACCCTGGGCTCGCACATGGAGTCGGCCAAGCCGTTCAACGTCACGGCTCCGGATGCCAGCCCACTCACCGGCTTCCGGTACCAGCGGCTGAACCTGAAGCTGACGGCGACCGTCGGCAAGAACGCCTCCGCCTCCCAGCGGGTGACCGACGTGACCTTCACCGCGCTCAACGCCACGGCCATCTCCAACAACGCGACAACCTGTATCGAAGCCAGGGGTGTGACCTCATGAAGCGACCTACCAAGCGCCGCGGCGAAGACCGTGGCTCCATGCCGATGGCCATGCTGGTCGTGCTGGTCGGAGTCAGCCTGAGCGCGATGCTGACCAATATCGTGCTGTCCCGGATGAGCGACACCAGTCACAACGAGCGGAAATCGCTGGCGCTGCATGCGGCGCAGGCCGGTCTGGACGTGGGCCTGGCACAGTTGCGGGGGGCCGTCACCGCCAACCCCGAGGGCGAGCTGAAGGGCGACCGGGCCAAGCTGCCGTGCACCGGACTCCCGCCGGCTGAGAACAGGCAGCCGGGAAATGGCCTGGAAGGCAAGGTGGGCGGTGGCAACGACGCGTCCTACGAGGTGTGGGTGCGCTATTACCGCACCGACCCGCAAGGCCAGTCGGCAACCTGGCTCGACAACAACGCCGTAGCGTGCCAGGGGAACAATGGCCCGCAGTATGTGCCCGCGTTCGCCATGTTCACCTCGACCGGAACCGGGATCACCAAGGGCAAGACGGCGAAGCGGACACTGGACGGCACCTACATCCTGCACACCGCCAACACGAACATCTACGGCGGTCTGCTGCGCAGCGCCGGCGCCTACGCCAGCCTCTGTGTGGACGCGGGCAGCAACGACCCGCTGCCCGGCCAGGTGGTGACGATGCAGAAGTGCAGCTCGGGCAGTGTCCGGCAGACGTGGGCGTACAACGACGTCCTGCAGTTCGTCCTGGTCGTATCGCAGACGCCGAGCCGTCCCCGCGGGCTGTGTCTGGAGGCCGGGACCACTCATGTCGATGGCAAGGTCTTCACCCTCGAACCGTGCCAGGCCACCGCGCCGTCGCTCTGGCGCCAGCAGTGGAGTTTCAACGACAACTCGAACCTGCTCAGCACGAACCTCACCAACGGCGCCAACACCGGTAGCTTCTGCATGGCGCACCAGGGTCAGGGCATGCCCTTGTTGCTGACCAACAAGACCTGCAGCACGGGTACCGACAACACGCGGCGGTGGGCGCCGGACTCCGCGCTCGGCGCCGGCATGGCCGCCTCCGATCAAGGCAGGAAGGTCGGTCAGCTGGTCAACTACTACCAGTTCGGCCGCTGCCTGGACGCCACCAACCAGGACCCCGGGTACACGCACATGATCGCCTGGCCCTGTAAGCAGAACCCTTCCCCGGCGAACGTGTCCTGGAACCAGAAATACACCCTGCCGGCCCTCGACGTGAAGAACGACGGCCTGGCCAAGAACTTCGCCGACGGAACCATCTACACCTACAAGAACACCTCGCCGACCGGTACGTACTGCCTCACCAGTCCGATGTCGCCCAACGTGTCCCAGTACGTCAAGACGCGTGCGTGCACCGGCAACGCCAACCAGAACTGGACCGTCTACGGCAAGACCGACCAGTACGCCACCGCGTACCAGATCGTCGACGGCACCGGGAACTACTGCCTCACCCCGCGCGACGTGAAGTATTCCAACCCCGCGGACCTCTTCAAGACGGAGAACAACGTCAGCAAGATCTACGTGGCGCCGTGCGACGGCTCCACCCTGCAGAAGTGGAACGCTGACAAGAACGTCATCGAGGCGCTTGCGCTGAAGGACATCAAGGAGGACTAGATAGTGGCATGACGGTTCCGACCGCTGCCGCCCGCTCCCTGGTCACCGGGGCCTACGACACCCACGTCCACGTGGCGCCCGACGTCATGGACCGGCGGATAGACGACCTGGATCTGGCCCACCGCTGCAAAGCGGTGGGCCTTTCCGGTTTTGTGCTGAAGTCGCACTACGTCCCCACCGCCGAGCGTGCCGCCGTCGTCCGCAAAGCGGTGCCCGGCGTCGACGTCCTCGGCGCGATCACCCTGAACGGTTCGATGGGCGGGATGAACCCCGCCGCCGTCGAGATCGCCGGCCGGCTGGGTGCCCGGATCGTCTGGATGCCCACCGTGGACTCCCGCAATCAGCGCACCAGCACCGCGAACGACCTTCCCGGTGCGAAACCGGCCATGTGGGGCGCGCTCCAGGCCGACCTGCACGCTCAGGGCATCGTGCCGGACGTGGTCGAGGTCGTGAACGACGACGGCGAGGTGCTCGATCAGGTGCGCCGGGTGCTGCGCGTCGTCGCCCGGCACGACATGGTTCTGGCCACCGGCCATCTCGCGGCCGCGGAGATCGTCGCGGTGGTCATCGCGGCGCGCGAGGAGGGCGTCCGCCGCATCGTCGTCACCCACCCCGAGTTCACGTCGCAGCGGCTTCCGGTCGCCGAGCAGCGCCGCCTCGCCGGCATGGGTGCTCTGCTGGAACGCTGCTTCACCACCCCGCACACCGGCAAGGTTCTCTGGGACGACCTGTTTGCCACCATCCGCGCGATCGGACCCGAGCACTCGATCCTCTCCAGCGACCTCGGCCAGCCCTTCAACCCGCCGGTCGAGGACGGACTCGCCCTCTTCGCCGACCGCCTGCTCACCGCCGGTTTCACCGAGGACGAGATACACACCATGGCCGTGATCAACTCACGCTTCGTCGCCGTACCCTGAAGAATTCAGATGCAACGGTACGAGACAAGGGGCTCTCAAAACCGGACCACGGGGCTGGACGGGCTACACCGCGACCGTTCGCCCGGTCGAGGCCGCAGCGCGCCCGCCGGGCTGAAGTGGTGGTCCAGGCCGAATGCTCAGCCCTGGAAGAAGTTCCCGTAGACGTCGAGCGCGACGTCCCCCTCGGCGGTCGCGACCGCCTCATAGGTGTCCCCGCCGGCGTCCCGGCCACCCGGCCCGTGCGTGTACTTCGCCGTGAACGTGTACGTCCCCGGCCCGAGCGTGTCCGCCGACGACATCACGAACCGGTAGAGCAACGCGCCCGCCTCCTCGGTGACCGAGGTCGTCACGCTGGCACCGGGCGTCTGCTTCGTGCCACCGCGTGAGGTCAGACCCTCGGTACGCGCCACCCGGATGACCACCTCGAGCCTCGTGAGCCGTTCCGTGGTCTTGAGGGTGACCACGCTCGCGTCGCCGCCCTCGTCGACCGAGCCGTCGGACCAGAGCGGCCCCTGCTCGACCCGAGTGTTCCCCCTGGAAACGGCCGGCGATGGTTTCGTCGTTGCCGGCTTCGCCGGGGCCGGCTTTGTCGTGGCCGGCTTCGGCGCCGGGCTGCCGGCCGACGGCTTCGTTGTGGCGCTGCTCGCAGGTGTGGCCGGGCTCGCGCTGGGCGTCGTGGTGGTGACCGAGACGGCCGGCGACGGGGCCGGCGCGGTCTCGTCCTTGTGGTCGTTGCTGCCGGCGAGTGCCCAGTTGGCGACGCCACCGCCGGCGAACACCGCGACCACCGCGGCAGCCGCGGCGGCCATCCGGACCCGGGATCCACCAGGCATCACGCGTGACCCACCGCCGGAGGGCCCGCGCCGGGCAGCCCGCTGCGGTTCGCCGCCCGTGCTCATCGCGGCCGTCGTGATCCGGTCGAGCATGGCCTCCCGGTCGGGCCGATGGGAGTCCGCCTCGGCGCGCAGGGCCGCGCGGAGCTCGTCGTCCCTCATCGCGCCGCCTCCCAACCGTCGTCGAACCTGGTCACGTGGCTGTCGCCGAGGAGCTCGGCCAGCTGTTTCGCGCCGCGCGAGGTGGCGCTCTTCACCGCGCCGACCGAGATGCCGAGGATCCCGGCGACCTCCTTCTCCGGCAGGTCGAACGCGTACCGCAGGACCACGCAGGCGCGACGGCGGTGCGGCAACTTCCGCAGGGCACCCCGGACGTCGAGCACGGCGGGCACGTCGCTGTCCCGGCGCCGCAGCGTCTCGAGGGTCAGCAGGCGCTCCCGTCCGCGGCGCCGGACCCAGTTGCGGGCCAGGTTCATCACGATCCCGTGGCCGTACGCGACCGGGTCGTCGGCGGCGGTGACCCGGTCCCAGTGCCGCCATACCTCGGTCAGCGCGTCCGCCGCCAGATCGTCGGCGATCTCCGGCTCACCGGTCATCAGGTAGGCGAGCCGCGACAGCGAGGCGTGATGGCGCTCGAAGTACGTATGGAAGGCGTCGTCACGCATTGCCACACCCCCTCGCTAGCGTCTTCGCCGGACCGCGCGACCGTCATTCCCGACCGCACGACTGTCTTCGCCGGACCGCACGACGTTAAAGATCCGGGCGTCGGTTCGGCAAGGGCCGTCCGCAGGGATGAGACGCGGATATCTTTCGCGTTACCGGCGAAACGACTGGTGAACGTGCCTGCGACATTGACGAGCTTCGCCGTGGATGATCAGATCGGCGAATGGCACGGAAATCGCTGGTTGTCCATGTCCTGACGGCCTTCCTGCTCGTGATCGCCCCGGCTGTTCCGGCCCGGGCTGCGCTGCCGACCGCTGCGGTTGCGCTGGGTGACAGTTTCATCAGCGGGGAGGGTGCCGGGGCGTACCAGCCGGTCACCGACGTCAACGGAGCCGCACAGGGCTTCCCCGGCTGGTCGGCGGCGAACGCGAACGCGTACTTCTGCCACCGCTCGGCGAACGCCTCGATCCAGCGGGCCGACCTGCCCGGCATCGCGGCCCGGATCAACCTGGCCTGCTCCGGCGGCCGGCCGTACGACCTGGCGTCGGCGTCGAACTCCCGCACCGGCGGCCGTCAGGTGGCCTCCCAGATCCAGCAGCTGAGGGCGGTGGCGCAGACCCACGACATCGACCTGGTGCTGCTCGGGATCGGGTCCAACAACAGCTCGTTCACCTTCGGGGACGTGGCGATCAAGTGTGCCAACCAGTTCATCGCGGATGCCTGGACGGGGTGGTGGGAGTTCTGGGCGTACATCAACGGCCCGGTGCCGCAGCAGCCTTGCTCGGCGGACGATCTCGCCACCGCGGCCCAGCTCCAGGCGGCCACCGCGGAGACCACGGCGGCGGTGCGTGAGCTGCTGACGGTGCTCGACCAGATCGACGCCGACGGGCAGCACCGGGTGGTGCTGCAGGACTACACCAACCCGCTCGCGACCGACGTGCTGCCGAGCCTCGTCGAGGAGGACAGCCGCCAGGACGACAGGGACAAGTTCCGGGCTCTCGGCGCCGAACGCTACCGGGCCGGCTGCCCGATCCACCGGGCCAGCCTGCCGGCCGGGCACTCCTTCTCCACCTCGCTCGGCACCCTGGTCGGCTCGGTCCACAACGCGCTGAAGGCCGAGTTCCCCCAGCTCGTCCGCCTCAACGTGCAGCGCGCCTTCGACGGCGCCCGGCTCTGCGAGGTGAGCACGAACCCGGCCACCACGCTCGCCACACCGATCCGGGTGCAGGACGGCACGACCGGCGTTCCCATCACCGACCTGGCCGGATACGACAAGATCGCCATCCAGCGCTTCGCCAACGCCTGCGTCACCTACTACCAGACCTGCCAGGAGTCGTGGCACCCGAACGCGGCCGGGCACGGCGTCCTCGCCCAGTGCCTCACCGGCGCCGCGACGACCACCGCCCGGCAGGTGAGCTGCACCCGCAACACCGACGGAACGCTGACCATAGGCTAGTTTATCGACCATGGAACTAGGGATTGCGGGCTTCTTCGCCGGCCTGCTGATCTCGATCGTGACCGCGCCGGTGGGAGTCTCCGGCGCGGTCTTCCTGTTACCCGTCCAGCTCAGCGTCCTGCACGTGCCGAACCCCGCGGTCACCCCGACGAACCTGCTCTACAACGTGGTCGCCGGCCCCGGCGCGCTACTCCGCTACGTGCGGCAGGGCGGCTTCGACGTCACGCTGACCCGGCTACTCATCGCCGGCACCCTCCCCGGCGTCATCCTCGGCGCCCTCCTGCGAGTCTTCGCCCTACCCGGCCCCCGAGTCTTCCGCCTGGTGGTAGCAGCCGTCCTCCTACCCCTGGGCCTCTGGCTCTGCACCCGCGCCCTCCGCCCCACCCGCAGCTCCCAGCCTCCCCGCGCCGCCCTCACGCCCCGCGCCGTCATCGCACTCGGCGCCGCTGCCGGCACGATCGGCGGCATCTACGGGATCGGCGGCGGCTCCCTGCTCGGCCCCATCCTCGCCGGTCGAGGCATCCCGATGACCACCGTCGCCCCCGCCGCCCTCGCCGCCACTTTCGTCACCTCACTGGCCGGCGCCGCCACCTACGGCCTGCTCGCCCTCACCACCACCGGCAGCATCGCCCCACACTGGACACTCGGCCTGCTCTGCGGCCTCGGCGGCCTGATCGGCGGCTACCTCGGCGCTCGCCTCCAGCCCCACCTTCCGGAAGCCGCCCTGCGCTTCCTGCTCGGCGCCCTCGCCACCGCCCTGGCCCTCCTCTACCTCCTCCAAGCGCTGACCTAGACCCGTCCGCTCTCCCGCTCACGTTGCTCGACCACGGCTGAGCGATCCCGGCCGGCACTCACGCATGTAACACGCGCCTTGAGGGATGCGTGACCGCCAGCCGAGCGAACCGGGCCGGCACTCACGCATGTAACCAAGGCGCCGTTAGGTGTCTCACCGCCAGCCGGGGGCCTGGCGGCGGAGAACACCCCGCTGGCGGCCAGCTGGGTGGGTCGGCTGGCGCGCAGCGGGGCCTGGCGGCGGAGAACACCCCGCTGGCGGCCAGCTGGCGCAACCCGCCACTCGGCTGGGCGGGCGAGGGAATGCGCGGGCCGGGCCGGGGTGGAACGGGCGCGACCGCCGGGGAGGCCGGCGGTCGCGGGTGGAGCGGAAGAGCGGGTGAGGTGCTGGCGGGGAGGTGGAGGCGGAGGCGGAGGCGGAGGCGTTGGGCGTACGTCTAAGGGGTTTGATCCTCGGGTGGGACCGGGACCGGCGCGACCCGCCAGATGCGTGCGGCGTAGTCGGCGACGGTGCGGTCGGCGGAGAAGAAGCCGCTGTGTGCGGTGTTGAGCACGGACATCCTGGTCCACCGGGTCTGGTCGCGCCAGACGCGTTCGACCTCGTCCTGGCATTCCATGTAGGAGCGGTAGTCGGCGAGGGTGAGGTATTCGTCCCAGCCCAGGAGGGATCCGGCGACCTCGTGGCCGACGCCGCCGAAGGCACCCGCCTGGATGGCGTCCAGGGCGGCGCGCAACTCGGCGTCGTGCTCGTAGTAGTCGCGCGGGCGGTAGCCGTGCAGGCGCATCTCGGCGGCCTGGAAGGCGTCGAGGCCGAAGAGGAAGAAGTTCTCGGCGCCGACGCGGGCCCGGATCTCGATGTTGGCGCCGTCGAGGGTGCCGATGGTGAGGGCGCCGTTGAGGGCGAGTTTCATGTTGCCGGTGCCGGAGGCTTCCTTGCCGGCGAGCGAGATCTGCTCGCTGAGGTCGGCGGCCGGGACGATGCGCTCGGCGAGGCTGACGTTGTAATTCTCCGAGAAGACCACTTTGAGGTACGGCGAGACGACCGGATCCGCGGCGATGGCCGAGCCGACGGCGTTGATCAGGCGGATGATGTCCTTCGCCGCGTGGTAGGCCGGTGCGGCCTTGCCGGCGAAGAGCACGGTGCGCGGCACCCAGTCGGCGCCGGGATCGTGCCTGATCCGGTGGTAGAGCGTGATGATGTGCAGCAGTTTGAGCTGCTGCCGCTTGTACTCGTGGAACCGCTTGATCATGACGTCGGTCAGCGAGTCGGGGTGCCCGGCGGCCAGCGCGACCTTGTTGGCCCGCTTGATCTCACGCCAGCGCTGCTGGAACGACGAGTCGTCGGCGAGGGCTTCCAGGCCGGCGAGGGCTTCCAGGTCGGTGAGCCAGGCGTCGCCACCGAGGCCCTCGGTGATCAGGTCGGAGAGGCGCGGGTTCGCGATCTTGATGAAGCGGCGCGGTGAGATGCCGTTCGTGACGTTCTGGAACTTGGCCGGCCACAGGTCGGCGAAGTCGTTGAGGACGGTCTCGCGCAGCAGCTTGGAGTGCAGCTCGGCGACGCCGTTGACGGCCTCGGTGCCGACCACCGCGAGGTGCGCCATGCGGACCCGGCGCTCCGGCTCCTCCTGGATGATCGACATGCGCCGCAGCCGGTCGGGTTCGCCCGGGAAGCGTGCCTCGACCTCGCGCAGGAAGTGCATGTTGATCAGGTAGACGATCTCCATGTGGCGGGGGAGCAGCCGCTCGAACTGGTGCACCGGCCATGTCTCGAGGGCTTCCGGAAGCAGGGTGTGGCAGGTGTACGCGAAGACCCGCCGAGTGATCGACCAGGCCCGGTCCCACTCGAGCTCGTACTCGTCGACGAGCAGCCGCATCAGCTCGGGGATCGCGATCGTCGGGTGGGTGTCGTTGAGCTGGATGACGGTCTTGTCGGCGAAGTCGTTCCAGTCGGAGTTGCGCAGCCGGAACCGGCGGATGATGTCCCGCAGCGAGCAGGAGACCAGGAAGTACTGCTGCTTGAGGCGCAACTCCCGGCCCAGCTCGGTGCTGTCGTCGGGGTAGAGCACCTTGCTGATGTTCTCGGCCCGGACCGCCTCCTGGACCGCTTCCGCGTACTGGCCGGCGGAGAAGCGGCTCAGGTCGAAGGAGGCCTCGCTGCCACGGGCCCGCCAGAGCCGGACGATGTTGACGGTCTCGGTGCCGTACCCGGGGACGAGCATGTGGCTCGGCTCGCCGAGCACGACCTCGCCGGGCACCCAGCGCTTGCGGGCCTGGCTGCCGGGGATCGGCTCGGTGTGGCCGTAGAAGCCGACGGTCTGCCGGTCGTCGGGTGCCGGGAACTCCCACGGGTTGCCCTGGAAGGCCCAGTCGTCCGGCCCCTCGGCCTGGGCGCCGCCGGCGAGCGACTGCTTGAAGATGCCGAAGTCGTAGCGGATGCCGTAGCCCACCGCCGGGATGTCCCGGGTGGCCATCGCGTCGACGAGGCAGGCGGCGAGACGTCCCAGGCCGCCGTTGCCGAGGCCCGGTTCGACGTCGAGGTCGTCGATCTCCTCGAGGGTGAAACCGAGTGCCTTGACCGCTTCCTTGGCCAGTTCACCGGTACCGGAGTAGAGGAGGTTCTGTTCGAGCTGCGCGCCGAGCAGGTATTCCGCGGACAGGTAGTAGACCCAGCGCGGATTGCTGGCGTAGTGCGCGGCCGCGGTGCGGGCACGGCGTTCAGCGAGACGGTCCCGCACGGTGAGGGAGAGCGTCTCGTACGCGTCCCGCGCGCTCGCCGACTCGACTGTGGTGCCGCGCCGATAGAAGAGGTTGCTCAACAGATCCTGCTGGAACTCTTCCGCGGTCCTGCCCAGTCGACGCAGCCCGATGCCTTGGCGAAGATCCATGCGGCCCATTCTGCCGCGACATGGTTTCCAGCGGCTCTCCTTCCTTGAAGTCCCGTTTACGACAGAGAGTCCGTTTAACGCATCGATCGGGCCATGCCACGTCCCTCGAAAGTCGGTCCACGGTGGGGTGATTCACCGCCCGGCGGCGCCCGTCAACTCGCTGCGGGAGTGAATGTCGAGCTTCTGATAGGCGTGTGCCAGATGGGTCTCCACGGTGCGCCGGCTCAGCGTCAGCCGGTCGGAGATCTGCCGGTTGGTCAGCCCCTCGGTGGCGAGGTCGACGACCTGCCGTTCCGCGTCGGTGAGTGCGGCCATTCCGCGCTGTGCGGTGCGCCGGGGGCGGGCGCCGGTCGCGTGCAGCTCTTCGAGGGTTCGTCGCGCGAGCCGGATGGCGCCCCCGCCGTCGGCGATCTCGAGGGCGGCGCGGAGCGGATCGCGGGCCTCGGTGCGCCGGTTGGCCCGGCGCAGGGCGGCGCCGAGGTCGTGCAGGGCGTACGCGTACGCCAGCCGGGTCGCCGTGCCGGCCGTCGCCCGTACGGCCTCCTCGAGCAGCTCGATCCGCCGGCTCCCTGTGGTGACCAGGGCGGACGCTCGCAGGGCCGCGCCGACGGCCTCGGGTGCCCCGGTGCGCACCGCCGCCTCCAGATGCTCCGCGGCCACCCGGCGGGCCTGCTCCGCCCGGCCCACGGCGAGGTACGCCCGGACCGCACCGGCCCGCCACGACGCCATCACCGGGTGGGTGACACGGAGTTCGGCCCAGCGTGCGGCAGCGTTCAGGAGATCGTCGAGCGCGTCGGCCGGGCGATGCTGTTCGAGCCGCAACCGGGCCCGGCTCTGCAGGAACATCGGGGCGGTCAGCGCGTACGGCGGAGGGTCGGCGACCCCGGCGGCGGTGATCACGGCGTCGGCCTCGTCGGCGCGGTCGCTCTCGACCATTGCCTCGACGAGCGGAGTCAGTGCCCACAGAATGGCCGGTCCCGGGATGGTGCCCGTCGTGATCTTGAAGTCCAGGGCGGCACCGGCCTCGGCCGCGGCCTCACTGACCGCCCCGGACGGGAGCAGGGCGATGGCACGAAGGAACCGGCCGTGTGCGGCCCGGCCCGGCCATCCCCGGGCCAGCCCGTCGGCGATCATGTCCTCGGCGAGCGCCCGTGCGTGATCGAGATATCCGCACGCGGTCAGCATGACGGCGGACGCGGTGGACAGCAGCGAGTCCGTCTCGGCCGTCAGCGCTCCAGTGTCGAGCAGCGGTGCGAGCGCGGCGAGACACTCCTCGGGTGGGTGGCCGTCGAAGGTCGCCTCGGTGGCCGCACTGACCCGCCACAGGGGAAGGTCCCGATAGGTCCCGGCGCCGGTCGCCGGGCGGGTGCGGCTGTCGGTGCAGGCGTTCGCCGCCCACTCGGCCTCGATCCGGGCGAGCGTGCTTCCCGGTACGCCGTCCGGCCGGTCGAGAACCAGCCGGTACAGCCCCATCGCGGCGTGCTGCTCGCCGTTGATGGCGAAGGCGCGGCCACAACGGAGAGCGGCGTCCGCCCGGTCCGCCGGTGCCTCGATGCCGGCCACCACGGCACGGCCCAGCTCGGTCGCCCCGGCCTTCGGACCGGCGGCGAGGGCGAGAGCCAGGTCGAGCCGGATCGCGGTCTCGGCAGCCGGATCATCCGGCGGCTCGATGAGAGCCCGCTGCAGGAAGGTGGCGGCGACCTCCGGGGCGCCGCGGGCGGTGGCGTGCCGGGCGGCCGCCCGCAGCTGCCCGGCCGCCTCGGAAACGCTGCCCGGCTCGGTGTGCAGCAGGTGCAGCGCGGCCCGCTCCGGATCACCCCGGCCGGTGGCCAGCAGGCGGGCGGCGCGGGCGTGCAGGAGACCGCGGACGCCCGGGCCGGTCCCGTCGTAGAGGGCGGCCGCGACGATCGGGTGCGCGAGGACCGGGGCCGGCCCTGGTGACAGCAGGCCCGAGGTGCGCATCGCGTCGGTCAGGGCGGCGGCCCGCTCCGGGGAGACCCCGGCCAGCTCGGCCGCGTGCCGGACGGTGGCGGCCGGTCCGAGGACGGCGAGCGCCCGGGCCAGGTCCTCGGCGCCGGCGGGCAGCCGCCGCAGGTTCTGCTCCACCCAGCGGTTGACACGATCGGGTGCCGCCCGCACCGAGTTCTCGTCGAGAGGGGTGCGCTTAGCCCGTACCTCTGAAATCAGCACTGAAAGCAGAAACGGATTGCCGCCGGTGGTCTCGTGGCATGCCCGGGCGAAGCCCGGCGTCGCATCCGGCAGGCCCGCCCGGACCAGCGCGGCTGTCGTGGCCGGATCCAGCGGGCCCGGCCGCACCGGCGCCGCGCCCGCGAGCAGCTCACCGAGGATGCGCGGATCGGCGACCGGCTCACCGGTGCGGGTCGCCAGGACCATGGTGATCGGCAGCTCGTCGATGCGCCGGGCCAGGCCGACCAGCCAGCGCAGCGACGGTGAGTCGGCCCAGTGCACGTCGTCCACGCAGAGCACCGCCGGAGAACGGCCGGCGTGGTGTGCGGTGAGCCAGAACAGGCCGTGCGCGGCGGCGTACATCGTCTCGACGCCGTGGCCGGGCGGTGGCGGATCCGCGGTGAGCACCCGGTCGGCGGGCGCGGCGGCGCCCCGGCAGATCTCCGGCCAGGCGGCGGTGGAGCGCACCGGCGCGAACACCTGACGGGCGATGCCGAAGGCGAAGTCCTGCTCGAGGGGATTGCCGCGGGCACGCAGCACGGTCATGCCGAGACCGGCCGCCTCCGTCGCAACGGCGTCGAGCAGTGTCGTCTTGCCGATGCCGGCCGGTCCCTCGACGGCCAGCAGTCGGCCGTTGCCGGATGCCGCCGCTGCCAGGCCCTCGGCCAGCAGCGACAGTTCCGTCTCGTGTCCCCGCGTCATCGTCGCTCCGGTGAAACCTCAGTAGTCGTTCCACGATGAGCCCACCGGCCCCCGCGCGCCAGCCTGGCGACACAACACGACAGCCGGGAGGCGACGATGACCACCACCGAGGGGTACGTGCTGGGGCGTACCAGCGCGGAGTACGAGCGCCTGCGGTTGCAGGCGAGGATCTGGGAACCCGCGACGGTGGTGCAGCTCGACCAGGCCGGGCTCGGTGCCGGCGCACGCTGCCTGGACGTGGGCTGCGGTCCGGGCGAGACGATGCGGCTGATGGCCGAGCGGGTCGGCCCGGACGGTGCCGTGGTCGGGCTGGACGTGGACGCCGGTATCGGTGCGGCGGCAGTCGACATGCTGCACGCGGCGGGGCACCGGCAGTGTTCGTTCCAGGCCGGTGACGCCTCCACCCACGAGGTGCGGGGCCGGTTCGACCTGGTGTTCGCACGGCTGCTGCTGATCCACATGGCCGACCCGGTGGCGATGCTGCGCCGGTTGTGGGAGTGGACGGCGCCGGGCGGCTGTCTCGTGGTGCAGGACTACGACATGGACACGGTGAACTGCGACCCGTTGCTGCCCGTCGTGCAGGAATGGCGCCGGGTCTTCCTCGGCACCTTCACCGCCGCCGGCAAGGACGTCCGGCTCGGGTTCCGGCTGCCGTCCCTGTTCGCCCGGGCCGGCATCGGAGCGCCGGACGGGATCGAGGTGACCGGGCGGATGGAGCCGATGCGGGCCTCCGGCGGGATGCTCGCCGCCACCTATCGCAGTGTGGCGCCGGCCGCGGTCTCCCTCGGCATCGTCACGGAGTCGCAGCGGGACCAGTGGTTGTCCGACGTCGAGCGCAGCATCGTCGACGACGGCGACGCCACCGCCATGTGGCCGCTGCTGGTCGGAGTGCGCAAACGGCGGGAACGGTGAGGATGGCACACTCGGCGGGTGCTCGAAGCCCTGCTGCCGTCGTCGGTCGTCACCGCTGAGGCGTTCGCCGACGAGGCCGGTGAGCAGTGCTTCCCGGGCGAGGAGGACCTGGTCGCGACCGCGGCCCCGGGCCGGCGGAACGAGTTCGTCACCGCTCGGCGGTGCGCCCGTGAGGCACTGGCTTCGCTGGGGCACCCGCCGGTGGCGATCAGGTCCGGACCGCGACGCGAACCGGTGTGGCCCGACGGGGTGGCGGGGAGTATCACGCACTGTTCCGGGTATCGGGGTGCGGCGATTGCCCGTACCGATGATGTGGTCAGCCTCGGCATCGACGCCGAACCGCACGCACCGCTGCCGCCCCGGGTGATCGGCGCGGTGACCGCTCCCGGCGACGTCGAGCACCTGGCCGAGCTCACCCGTGCCGATCCCTCCGTGCACTGGGACCGGGTGCTGTTCAGCGCAAAAGAGGCCGTCTACAAGGCGTGGTTCCCGCTGACCCGGCGCTGGCTGGGCTTCACCGACGCTCGGTTGGCCATCGACCCGGCCACCCACACCTTCACCGCTGAGCTGGGGATCGACGGCACCAGGATCGACGGTGGGGAGCCGCTCACCACCCTGCACGGCCGCTGTCTGATCTCGCGGGACCTGGTGGTCACGGCAGTCTGGGTGGCCGCGGATACGACATCGGGCGTACGAGAGATGCCGCCCCCGGGCTGACGCGGAACGCTCCCTCAGCCGCCAGGCTGGCGGAATGACTGAGCGTGCGTTCCGATTCGGCGTCGTCGCCGGGCAGGCCCACTCCGGCGCCGACTGGGCCCGCACCGCACGGCGGGCCGAAGATCTCGGGTACGACGTGCTGCTCGTACCGGACACCCTGTTCACGCTGCCCCCCTTCGCGGCGCTCGCCGCGGCCGCCACCATCACCACACGCCTGCGCCTCGGCACCTACGTGCTGAGCGCACCCAACCGGACCCCGGCCCAGGTGGCGTGGGAGGCGAAGAGCCTGCAGACGCTGAGCGACGGCCGCCTGGAACTCGGCCTCGGCGGCGGGCGGCCGGGTGGTGAGCGGGACGCGATCGCGCTGGCGGGTGCGTTCGGGACACCGGGGGAGCGGCTGCGCCGGGTGGCTGACACCATCGGGGCCGTCCGCGAGCTGCCCGAGCCGCCGCCGATTCTGATCGCCGCGTCCAAGCCGGGCATGCTGCGGCTGGCGGCGGCGCAGGCTGACATCGTGACGTTCGGGTTGCCGCCGGCTACGCCGTATGCGGAGCTGGCCCGGACGGCTGTGCGGTTCCGTGAGATGGCTGGTGACCGGGCGGGGGAGGTCGAGTTGCAGTTCAACGCGGCGGCGGTGGCGCCCAGCGTGGACGCACTGCCGTACTGGCTGTCACGCCAGGTCGGAGGCGATGCGCGGGCGATGGCCGCGGCTGGTGGGGCGAGTTTCCTGATCGGGTCGCCGGACGAGATCGCGGAGGAGCTGGTGCGGCGGCGCGGTGACGGCTTTTCATTCGTTGCCATCAACAGCCTCTTCATGGACCAGTTCGAGCCGATCCTCCTGCGCCTGCGCGCCCTCACCCCGACCGCCACCTGAGCCGGCGGCGGCCCGGCGGCGGGCGGCTGGTTGTGGGTGCTGTTTCGCGGCGTGCGAAGCAGCACTGCGGCCAGCTGAGTCAGGGGGTGCCGCGGACGGCCCAGGCGGCGGCGGTGAGGGGGATCGAGCCGTCGGGGGCGATCGGGAGGCGGGATTGCAGCAGGCTGCGGAGGGCCTCGCGATCGGGTTCCGGACGGGTGGCGACGTAGCTGGGTGCCGGGCCCTGTCCGCCGAGGAACGGCTGCCAGTAGTCGTCGAAGCCGGCGAACACGGTGGGTATCTCGATCCGCCGGGTTGTCACGTCGCGCAGGCCGGCGGCGGTCCAGGCGTTCGCCAGGGCGTCCTCGTGACAGATCGGGAAGCTGTCGCCGCGGATCACGGCGGGATCGAGTTCGAGGGCGGCGGTCCAGAAGTGCTGCATCATCTCCATGCCGTCCGCGTAGTCCCAGACGTAGGCGGCGACAGTCCCGCCCGGAGCCGCGACCCGGGCGAACTCGTGGACCGCGGATGGTGGATCGCCGACGAAGTTGAGGGCCAGACCGCTGACCACGACGTCGAACGTGTCGTTCGCCAGGGGCAGGGCGGCGGCGTCACCCGCGCAGAGGGGTACGCCCTCGGTGCGGGCGGAAGCCAGGAAACCGGTGGAGCGGTCGACGCCGACGACCTCGCGCGGTGCGGCGGTGGTGCGGATCCGGGCGGTCAGCGCTCCGGTCCCGCAGCCGACGTCCAGCCAGCGGCGGCCCGCCGGGACGTCGAGCCAGGACACGAAGGTCTCCGCCACCCGGCGGCTCCACCTGCCGACATACGCCTCGTAAGCCTCGCCGGACTGCCACACGACCTGCCCCATCGACGTACCTTACGTCTCCGCCTCGGCGAACAGACCCGGCTGGCCGTGAGCGGTGCCTTTGGCGCCTGAACACCCCGCTGGACGCCAGCCGGGCGGTCGGGCTGGCCGTGAGGGGTGTCTTTCGTGGGCGAACACCCCGCTGGAGGCCAGCCGGGCGGTCGGGCTGGGCGTGAGGGGTGTCTTTCGTGGGCGAACACCCCGCTGGAGGCCAGCCGGGCGGTTGGGCTGGGCGTGAGGGGTGTCTTTCGCGCGCGAACACCCCGCTGAGTGCCAGCTGGGCGGGAGCGGGAGCGGGAGCGGGGGTCAGATTTGGCGGTCGCGGCCGGCGGCCATGCCGGCGAGGATCTGGGGGATCATGAGGAGGGCCATCAGGGCCAGGGGTACGCGCCATCCACCGGTCGCCTCATGGAGTACGCCGATCAGGATCGGTCCCGGGATGGCGATCAGGTACCCGACGCCCTGTGCGAACGCCGACAGCCGCACGACCGTCGACGGGTTCCGGCCGCGGAGCGCGATCATCGTCAGGACCAGCGGGAACGCTGTGTTGACCACGCCCAGCAGGATCGCCCACAGCAGCGGAGCGGCGGCGGGAGAGGCCCACAGGCCCGCCCAGCCGGCGATGCCGAACAGGCCGAGGACCAGGGCGATGGCGCTCTGGCTGCGGAACCGGCCGACCAGCGCGGAGAGCAGGAACGTCAGCGGGACACCGAGGAACGAGGTGACGGCGAAGAGCACGCCGGCCATCTCGGCGGAGACGCCCGCGTCGCGGTAGATCTGGGGGAGCCAGCCGATGATCACGTACGCCGAGGTGGACTGCATGCCGAAGTACACGGCGAGCGCCCACGCGACCGGGTGCCGGCTCACCCGTACCGGAGCCTGGTCGGAAGAGGGACCACCCGCGACGTCGCGCTCGCGCGCCATGAGGAACCACGGTGGAAGCGCGATGATCGCGGCCAGCGCCCAGCAGGCCAGGCCGAGGCGCCAGTCGTCGCCGAACGTGCCGGTCAGCGGCACCGTCGCCGCCGCGGCCGTGGTCGCGCCGATGTTGAGCGCGATCGAGTAGAGGCCGGTGACGCTGCCGACCCGATCCGGGAAACGGTCCTTCACGATCGACGGCAGCAGCACGTTGACCAGGGCGATTCCGGCCAGCGCGACCGCGCTGAGCAGCAGGAACGAAACTGTCCCGCCGGCGAAGGGCCGCACCGCCAGACCCGCGGTGAGCAGCGCGAGCCCACCGGCGATCACTCGCGCGGCGCCGAAACGCCGGGCCAGGCGGGGCGCGGCCAGACCGATCGAGGCAAAGCACAGCACCGGTACGGAGGTGAGCAACCCGGCGGCCGCGGCGCTCATGCCGAGCCCGGCCCTGATCTCGGTGAGGACCGGCCCGACGCTTGTCACGGCGAGCCGCAGGTTCACCGCGGCCAGGAGCAGCGCGACAAGCGTGAAGAGCTGTCCCTGGCGGCGGCTGACCGCCTGTTTCTCCCGGATCGCCACGGCACCATCATGGTCCTGCCGGGAGCCGCCCACACGCCGAGGTGGGTACGGTCACAGGCGACGACCACCACTTACACCGCGGCGGTGGTCTCCTGCTCACGCTCGATCTGCTCGTTCCACTCGCGCTTGCTGGACTGCCAGCCGTCCTCGTTCATCCCGCGACGCCAGTAGCCGGAGACGGAGAGCTGGTCGAGCGAGCAGCCGCGGTCGAGTCGCAGGTATCGGCGCAGGTCGCGGACGAACGTCGCCTCGCCGTGCACGAAGGCCTGCACCCGGCCGGCCGGGAACGGCGTACCGCGCACCGCCTCGACCAGCAGCTCGCCGACAGGTCGCGCGCCCCGGTGCAGCCAGGTGATCTCGGCGCCGGCGGGTGACTCCAGCTTCTGCTCCTCCTCGGGGCCCGAGACCTCGAGGAACACCCGGACCGGCTTGCCCTCGGGCATCCGCTCCAGCGCGGCCCCGATCGCCGGCAGGCAGCTCTCGTCGCCGGCGAGCAGGTGCCAGTCGGCGTCGGCGGCCGGTGTGTAGCCACCGCCGGGACCCATGAACCGGAAGACGTCACCAGGCTTGGCGTGGGCCGCCCACGGCCCGGCGATGCCGGCGTCGCCGTGCACCACGAAGTCGACCCACATCTCGGCTAGCTCGGGGAGCCATTTGCGCACCGTGTAGGTCCGCACGAGGGGCCACGTCTCGCGGGGCATGGTCTCCCGGATCACGCCCATGTCGAACGGGACCGGATAGTCGACGCCGGGCGGCGTGAAGAGCACCTTGATGTAGTGGTCGGTGTACTCCCCGGCCTCGATCCGGCTGAGGCCTTCCCCGCCGATCACCACGCGCACCATGTGCGGGGTCAGCTGCTCGACTCGGGTGACCACGCCCTCGTGGGCGGGTCGCGCCGGGCGGTTCGCCATGACTGCACCTCACTGCCGTGGGACGTATCGGCAGGTAAGGCTACCCTTCATTTCGGCGATCAACCGCCTCGGACCCCGAATCTCGCAAGATTGTGCCACTCGCTGAGGTGCCCGGCCGGGCTTTGCGCGCAACGCGAACGTGCGGGGCGTCCGCGGGGGTGCCCGGCCGGGCTTTGCCGCAGCGCGAACGTGCGGGGCGTCCGCGGGGGTGCCGGCCGGGCTTTGCCGCAACGCGAACGGGCAGGGCCTCCGCTGAGGTCCTGCCCGTTGCGTGCTTCAGTGCTGCGGTGTTTCGGTGCTCCGCCGGCGGGTCAGCGCCAGTTGTTGCGGGGGCGGTTCCGCATGAAGGCGGCCGCGATCAGGATGACCAGGAGGAAGACGGCGCCGCCGCCGACCCAGACCAGGTTGTTGCTCACCAGGGAGAGCGGTCCGCTCTGCTCGGCGGGCGGTTCGGCCAGGGTCTTGCCGGTGGTGCTGTCGCCGCTGTCGTACTGGTAGTCGTCGGGAGCGCCGTTGTCGGTGCCGCCGGCCAGGTCGGGACCATCGGTCTCGTCAGCCTCGGGCTGGGTGGCCTTCTTGGTCTTGGCCGGGGCGGGCTCTTTCGTCTCCTCGGGCTCCTCAGCCGATTCGTTGCCGTTCGAGGAGTTCGAGGATTCGCTGGTGGACTCGTCCGACTCGTTGGAGGACCCGTTCGAGTTGCCGTTGTTGCTGCTGTTGGCCTGCTCGTCGTCCTCGTTCGAGGTGCCGGATCCGGTCGTCGTCGAGTTGGTCCGCGGGGTCGCGGTGGTGGCCCGGGGCGTTGCCTTGGTGGTCGTCTTGGTCGTGGCGGAGGGCTGGGCCGCGGGGCTGGTCGCGGCCGGCTTGGTCGGCTTGACACCACCGGTGTTGGTGTTGTTCCCACCGTTGTTTCCACCGCCGGCGTTGTTGCCACCGCCGTTGTTGTTACCGCCGCCGTTGTTCCCACCGTTGTTGTTGCCGCCGCCGCCGTTGTTGCCGCCGCCGTTGTTGTTCCCGCCACCGCCGTTGTTGCCGCCGTTGTTGCCGCCGCCGTTGTTCCCACCACCGTTGTTGCCGCCGCCGTTGTTCCCGGCGGCGTTGACGGTGATGCGGACGGAGTCGATGGCCGGCGTCTGGTTGGCGCGCTCCATCATCGGGATCCGGTGCGAGCCGTCACCGGCCCACGAGGAGCACTGCGCGGTGCCCTCCTGCGGCAGGCCGGGCACCTGGATGGCGACCGTGTCCGGGGTGGCGCTGCCCTGACGGTCCTCGGTGGCCACGAAGAAGGCCGGAACGGGCGCGGGGTCCGGCGCCTCGTTCGTGCTGGTCAGCATCCGGCACGCGCTGTGGAAGTGGCCGCGGACCAGGCCGTTCTGCAGAACGCTGCTCTCCACGTAGTAGCCGCCCTGCCCGGCCGCGAGGAAGCGGTCCCGGATCAGGTTGCGCGTGCTGACCTGGAGGGTGAACGGGGTACCGACGGTGACGGTGCGCGGGGCCTGCGTGATCAGCAGCGTCGGGTTGTTGGCGGCCACGCCGACTTCACCGAACTCTGTGGAGACGCACCGGCTGCCCTTCTGGAAGCCGTCGTGCGCTTCGAGCTGGCTGTCGATGCAGGTGTCCGTGAGGATCGTCAGGTTGTTGCCGACGACCTTGCCCGCTCCGCTCTCGGTGGCGGCCTTGGTGCTGGTGTCGGCGGCCTGAGCGAACTGGGTGAATCCGATGACGGCGCCCACCGCGGTGACGACGGCGCCGGCGGCCAAGAGCCGGGTTCGGCGGTGACCCGAGCTTCGCATGACGTGACCTTCTTTTCCCCGAATTCCAGGACTTCGGTTGCCGGTCGGCGCACCGATCGCCCAGACGTTAAGAGGCCGTCTCACAGAAAGCAATTCCGGGACGAGTTTTGTTGAATTCTTATGCCGAACTTAAGGAAAAAATATGGGTTCTTTACTGAACCCTCGGCATCATCCGAACGGATGATGTCCGTAGTTCAAGCGATCCGGCACAAATTTCCCTGACCAGGGACTTTTCTGAACACCTACCTCAGAGGTAGGTGTTCAGGCCGGCCAGAGGCCGCGTGCCGAATAAACATCTCGAAGGATTTCGACACGGTCCGTCATTATGCCGTCCACGCCTGTGTCGAGAAGCCTATTCATTTCATTCGGATCGTCTATCGTCCAGACGTGTACCGCCAGACCCAACCGGTGCAGATAGGCGAGGAATCGCGGAGTTAGCACGGTGAGCCTGCCATGCCGGACCGGAATCTGGGCCGCGACCACCGACGGCGGCAGCCGCAGCGGTACCCCGGCGAGCGCGGCCAGCCACAGCCGGGTGACCGCGCGCATGCCCAGCGAGGTGGCGACCCGCGGGCCGGCCAGCTCGCGGACCCGGCTGAGCCGCGTGTCGCTGAACGAGGCGAGCAGCACCCGGTCCTCGGAGCCGGTACGCCGTACCGTCGCCACAGCCGGATCGACAACCCGGTCGTCCTTCACGTCCACGTTGAACCGGATCTCCGGCCAGGCGTCGAGAACCTCGTCGAGCCGTGGCACCGCCGCCGCGCCCGCGACCCGTACGGTCGACAGGTCCGCCCAGGTCAGCGACGCGATCCGGCCCGGCCGCCCGGCCACCCGGTCCAGAGCGGGATCGTGGATCACGACCGGTACGCCGTCCGACGTGGCGTGCACATCGGTCTCCACGTACCGGTAACCCAGCTTGATCGCCCGCTCGAAGGCCGCGGCGGTGTTCTCGTCGCCGGCCGCGGCGCCGCCCCGGTGGGCGAAGGCCAGCGGTTGCGGCGCGTCCAGGTACGGGTGATCCACGCCAGCAGTATGCCGGGGTTTGTTGCGCAGAGGTAAAAGGCGGAACGGCCCATTGACCCTCGCCATCGACCTGAAGATCCTGTTCCCACGGCTTGGCGGAGGCGGGGACACGGAGATGACTGATCAGGCGATCGGATTGCTGCACGGCTCGGTGCGGCGCAACACGGTCAACCGGCGGCTGGCGACCCGCCGGTTCGGTTCGCGCCGCAGCGCACTGCTGCGGATCGTGCCGAGGTGCCCCAGCCGGCGACGGCAGGCGACCGCGTAACGGGAGGCGGCAGCCGGATGGCCGGACCCAGAGTCGTGATCATCGGTGCGGGTGTGGTCGGCTGCGCCCTGGCCGACGAGCTGACCGGGCGCGGGTGGACCAACGTCACGGTGCTCGACCAGGGCCCGCTCCCGGTGACCGGCGGTTCCAGTTCGCACTCGCCCGGCCTGGTCTTCCAGACTGATCCTTCGCGGACAATGACCCGGCTCGCCCGGTACACGACCATGAAGTACGCGGAACTCGGATGTTTCTCCCCGGTCGGCAGCCTCGAGGTGGCGACCACTCCGGAGCGGCTCGCCGAGCTGCACCGCCGGTTCGGGTTCGGCCAGTCGTGGGGTGTCCCGTCGTCGATCGTGGACCCGGCGGACTGCGTCTCGCTCTTTCCCCTGCTGGACCCCTCGGTCGTGCTCGGCGGGCTGCATGTTCCCGGCGACGGGCTGATCTCGGCGACCCGGGCGGTCGAGGTGCAGGCCGCGCGGGCGGAGAGCCGCGGCGCCCGGTTCGTGGGTAACTCGCGGGTCGTCAAGGTCGCGACCGTGAACGGCCGGGTGACCGGGGTGAGCACCGCCGACGACGACTACGCCGCGGACGTCGTCGTGAGCTGTGCCGGCTTCTGGGGCCCGGCGATCGGTGAGCTGGCCGGCGTAGGAATTCCGCTCCTGCCGATGGCCCATCAGTACGTCCGGACCACACCAGCCGGTGGCACCGACGACCTGCCGATCCTGCGCCACCCGGACCGCGGCCTGTCCTTCCGGGCGCACGGCGACCGCCTCGGTGTCGGCTCCCACCCGCACGATCCGATGCCGGTGGAGCTGGCCGACCTGCCCGGCGACGCGCACCCGGCGATGCTGCCGTTCACCCCGGCCGCCTTCAAGCAGTCCTGGTCGGCGGCCACCGAGCTGCTTCCGGCGCTGCGCGGTACCGCGTTCGACGACGCCTTCGACGGTGTCCTCGCGGTCACCGCGGACGGTTTTCCGCTGCTCGGCGAGGCTTTGGAGCCGCGCGGGCTCTGGGTCGCCGAGGCGGTCCGGGTGACCCATGCGGCGGGTGCGGCCAAGGCTCTCGCCGAGTGGCTGATCGACGGGCGCACCGGTATCGACCTGCACGAGTGTGATCTCAACCGGTTCGACAGGGCCCAGCTGGCGCCGGCCTACGTGCGGAAGCGGGCGATGCGGGGCTTCGCCGAGGCGTACGGCATCGTTCACCCGCAGGACCCGCCGGCGGTGCGCAACCTGCGGCTCAGCCCCTTTCACCAGCGTCAGGCCGAGCTGGGTGCGGTGTTCGGCGAGGCGGGTGGCTGGGAGAAACCTCTCTGGTACGGGTCGAACCCGCCGCCCGAGGAGCTCCGGCCCCGCGACGAGTGGTCGTCGCGGCACTGGTCCCCGATCTCCGAGACCGAGGCGCGGCTCACCCGGCGCCGCGTCGCGCTCTTCGACACCACCTCGCTGACCCGGCTCGAGGTGATCGGCCCGGCCGCCTTCCTCACCGCGCTGACCGGCAGCGACGCCGACGTTCCGGTCGGCACCGTGGTCCCCGCCCTGCTGCTCGACCCGGCGGGCGGCGTCCGCAGCGACATCACGATGGCGCGGCTCGGCGCGGACCGGTTCGAGATCGGTGCGCACGGCCCGCTCGATCTGGACTGGCTGCTGCGCCACGCCCCAGCCGGTGTCACGGTCCGCGACGTCACCGGCGGCACCTGCGCTCTCGGCGTCTGGGGGCCGCGCGCGCCGGAACTGGTCGCCCCGCTCACCGGCATCGACCTCGCCGCCGACGTGTTCGGGCCCCTTCAGGCCCGGCAGGGCTATCTCGGCATGGTCCCGGTCACCATGCTGCGCGTTCCCGGTGTCGGCGAGGCGGGCTGGGAGATCCGCACAGCGGCCGAATACGGCCCGCGGTTGTGGGACACGCTCTGGCAGGCCGGTCCGGAGACGGGCCTGATCGCGGCCGGGCGCATCGCGTACGACAGCCTGCGCCTGGAGCGCGGCTTCCGGATCGCGGGCACGGACATGACCACCGAGGACGACCCGTTCCAATCGGGGCTGGGCTTCGCGGCGGGCGACCGGCCCCGGCCGGCCACGCCGCCGGAGCGGCAGCTGACCTGCCTGGTGGTGGCGGAGACCGGTGACGTTCCGATGGGACACGAGCCGGTGTACGCCGGCGGCTTCGCGGTGGGTCACGTCACCAGCGCGGGGTACGGTCACACTGTCGCCGCCCCGATCGCGTACGCGTGGCTGCCCACCGCCCTCAGCGTCCCGGGCACTCAGGTGGAGATCGGATATTTCGACCGCCGGTTGCTCGCCACCGTGACGGCCGAGCCGCTGTCCGATCTGACCCAGGAGCGCCTCCGGCGGTAGGGAGTACAGCCGTGCCCTCGTTCGATGTGATCGTTGTCGGTCTCGGGGGCATGGGTAGTGCCACCGTCCATCACCTCGCCGCCCGCGGGCACCGGGTGCTCGGGCTGGAGCGGTTCGGCCCCGGCCACGACCGCGGGGCGAGCCACGGCGGCTCCCGGATCACCCGCCAGTCCTACTTCGAGGGCCCGGAGTACGTGCCGTTGCTCCTGCGGGCCTACGACCTTTTCGACCGGCTGGCGGCGGATTCCGGCCGGGATGTGATCACGCGGACCGGCGGCGTGATGGTGGGGCGGCCGGAGAGCCGTACCGTCTCGGGTGCCCTGGCGAGCGCACGGCAGTGGGGGCTGGAGCACGAGCTTCTCGACGCCGGTGAGCTGCGCCGGCGGTTCCCGACGATGGCGCCCGAGCCGGACGAGGTCGCGCTCTACGAGAGGAACGCGGGCTTCGTGCGGCCGGAGCGCACCGTGCTGGCGCAGCTCGACCTGGCCACTCGGCACGGCGCCGACCTGCGGTTCCACGAGCCGATGGAGTCCTGGGAGCCGGTCGCCGGCGGCGGCGTGCGGGTCCGTACCGCGGCGGGGGAGTACACGGCCGGGCAACTCGTGATCACGCCGGGCCCATGGGCGCCGCGGCTGCTGGCCGACCTGGGCGTACCGATCCGGATCGAGCGGCAGGTGCAGCACTGGTTCACGCCGCGCGGCGGTGTGCGGTCGTTCCTGCCGGACCGGCACCCGATCTACATCTGGGAGCCCGCCGGCAGCACCCAGATGTACGGCTTCCCGGCGATCGACGGGCCGGACGGCGGCGCGAAGATCGCGTTCTTCCGGCGCGGTACGGAGACCGCCCCGGAGTCGCTGGACACCGGCGTGCATCCGGCGGAGATCGAGGAGATGGCCCGGGGCGCCGCGCGGATCCTGCCGGACCTGCCCGGTGAGTGGCTGCGTGGCGAGCCCTGCCTCTACAGCACGTCGCCCGACGAGCACTTCGTGATCAGCAGGCACCCGGCGCACGAGTCGGTGACCGTGGCCTGCGGTTTCTCCGGGCACGGGTTCAAGTTCGTACCCGTCGTGGGCGAGATCCTCGCGGACCTGGCCACCACCGGAACCACGGCTCACGAGATCGGCCTGTTCCATCCCCGGCGGTTCGCGCGGTGACGCCGGGAGACAAAACCGTCGGGGGTAAATAACCGAGACTCCCGCACGCGGCTCCACGGTCTGCCCTACCTTTGGCCAGGTCTTAGTCGGGCAAACCCACTGAAACGGAGCATGTCGTGCGTTCTTCCAGACTGGCGCGGGGCGGCCTCCTGGCCTCCGCCCTGCTCTCCATACTCGCCACGGTGCAAGCCGCCGGTGGCGCCGCCGCCGCACCCGGTGACACCGAGACGCTGCGGCCCATCGACGCCGGTTACGCGACCTCGCTCGCGCTCAACGGCACCGCCGCGGTGACCTCGGACCGGGGTGACAAGCGCAAGATCGAGCTGACCAGCGGCAGCTACAAGCAGGCAGGCTCCGCCTGGTCCACGGCGAAGGTCGACCTCACCGAGTCCTTCGAGACGTCCTTCACGGCCTACCTGCACCACGGCAAGCCCGGTGCCGACGGCATCGCGTTTCTCGCTCAGGGTGCCGGGCCGCGCGCGCTCGGCGGCTGGGGCGGCGGCCTCGGCTACCGCGGCATCCGCAAGAGCGTCGCTGTCGAGTTCGACACCTACCAGAACACGCCGGACCCGAGCAGCAACCACCTCGCCGTGGTGCTCAGTGGCAACCCGGACAAGCACGCCGCGGTCGCCGAGTCGTCGATCCCGCTGTTCGGCAAGCCGTTCCAGGCCCGCGTGCGCTACGACGCCGAGGGTCACCACCTCAAGGTGTACGTCCGCTCGCTGTCGGCGGGCGCCACCGAGCAGCTGCTGCTGAACCAGACCACGGACCTGGCCGAGGGTGCCGGCACCAAGAGCGGCTGGATCGGCTTCACCGCGTCCACCGGCGAGGTCACCGCGCGCCAGGACGTCTACGACTGGACGGTCGACGCGCCGCTGGCGTGAGCGATCCGGTGCCACCGCCCAGGCACCGGCCGACCCCCTCCGGTGGGGTCCGTGCGACGGATCCCGTACCGAAAGATCCCGAACCCATGCCTCGGCCCGGACCGGGCCGGCTCCACCCTGCCCGATCGGAGAGAGACATGCCCACGGTCGACCGTGTGCTTCCCGGCGAGACCGGCACGCTTCCCGGCGACACCGGCACGCTTTCCAGCGAGACCCGCGATCTTTCCGGCGGCACCGGCGCCGAGCGGACCACCGCCGAGCCGCCGGGCCCCGCCGGAGCGGAACCCACCGTCAGCGTCATCGTCCCGGCGCTGAACGAGGCACGGAACCTGCCGCACGTCTTCTCGCGGCTGCCCAAGGTGGACGAGGTCGTGCTCGTCGACGGGGGGTCCACCGACGACACCGTGGCGGTCGCCCTCCACCTGCGCCCGGACATCCGCGTCGTGCGCCAGAACCGCCGCGGTAAGGGCAACGCCTTGGCCTGCGGTTTCGCCGAGGCCACCGGCGACATCATCGTTATGATCGACGCTGACGGGTCGACCGACCCGCTGGAGATCCCGAGCTTCATCGAGACGCTGCGCTCCGGCGCCGACTTCGCGAAGGGCTCACGGTTCCGGCCGGCCGGCGGCAGCGCCGACATCACCCGCCTGCGCCGGGCCGGCAACAAGTGCCTGAGCGTGCTGGTGAACGTGCTCTTCGGCACCCGATACAGCGACCTCTGCTACGGCTACAACGCCTTCTGGTCCCGGCACCTGGACGTTTTCAACCTGGACAGCACCTCACCCGCGCCGGAGACCCCCGACGGGCGGCTCTGGGGCGACGGCTTCGAGATCGAGACCCTGCTGAACCTGCGTGCCGCGCGTGCCCGGCTGACGATCGTCGAGGTGCCCAGCTTCGAGCACTCCCGCATCCACGGCGTGAGCAACCTCAACGCCCTCACCGACGGGATGCGGGTGCTGCGGACGATCGCCCGCGAGTGGCGGTCGCGCGGGGCCGAGGCGCACCGGGCGGCGGAACGGCAGGTCCGGTGAGGATCGCCCTCGTCGCGAACGCGTACCACCCGGACATCGGTGGCGTGGAGACGCATGTCCGCCGCCTCTGCGCCGGGCTGACCGCGGCCGGCGACGACGTCGAGGTGATCACCCAGGGCGCGACCCGGTCGGTGGACTCCGTCGACGGGGTGCTGGTCCGGCGCTTCCCGCTGACCGTACCGGCGGGCAACTTCCGGCTCTCGGTGCCGCTCTGGCGATGGCTGAGCGCGCACGCCGAGGAGTACGACATCCTGCACGCGCACAGCTACCACGCGCTGGCCGCGCTCTGCGCCGCGCTGGGCAACCGCGCCCCGCTGGTCTTCACCCCGCACTACCACGGCACCGGGCACAGCCGGTTCCGGGCCGCGCTGCACCCGCTCTACCGGCCGCTCGGGCGGACCATCATGACCCGGGCCGGTGCTGTCGTCTGCGTGACCGGCGCCGAACGCGACCTGGTCCTGCGGGACTTCCCCATGGTGGGCGACCGCGCCGTGGTCATCCCCAACGGGACCGACCCGCGGCCGTCGGCCTCACCCGTGCCGTCACCGGTGCGCCGCATCCTCTGCGTCGGCCGGCTCGAGCACTACAAGCGCGTCGACCGGGTGATCCGCGCGATGGCCCACCTCGGGCCCGATCACCGGCTCGACGTGGTCGGTACCGGACCGGCCGCCGCGCAGCTGCGCCAGCTCGCCGCCCGCCTCGGGCTCGCCGGCCAGGTGGTGTTCCACGGGCGCCTCGACGACGCCGCCTTCACCGCCTGCCTCGCCCAGGCCTCCGCGGCCGTCTCCGCCTCGGCGCACGAGGCCTTCGGGATGACGGTGGCCGACGCGCTGGCGGCCGGCCTGCCCACCGTCGCCGCACCGATTCCGGCGCACCGCGAGGTGGCCCGGCTCGCCGGCGACGGCATCTGGCTGCGCTTCACCGACCCCGAGGACGAGACCGCGCTGGCGGCCGCGCTGAGCGAGGCCGCGGCGACCGCCCGGACCTGCCCGGCGACGCTGCCGAGCTGGGGCGACGTGGTCGGTGCCACGCGGGAGCTCTACGCCGCGGTGGCCGGCCGGCCGGTACCCGCGGGGGCCGTCGGTCGATGACAGCCACGACGGCCGGGCCCGCCACCGGACGGCTCTCCGAGGAGCGCACCGAACCGGCGGGCCGGGCCTGGGTCGCGACGGCGGGGTGCGCGATCACGCTCACCGCCGCCGCGGCTGCCGGGGCCGCCGCGCTGGTCGTGGCCTACCGGCGGGCCGAGTGGGGCGAGGGCGGCCAGTTCGGCTGGTTCTGGGCGGGCATGCTGGTCTGCACGATTCCGGCGGCCTTCTGGGCGGTACGCCGGACCACCCCGGTACGGCTGCGCCTCGCGGTGCTCGTCGGATACGCCTGCTTCACCTACCTGCCCAAGCTGCTCCGCAATCCGACCGGCCCGCTCTACCACGACGAGTACGCGCACTGGGGCCAGAGCCACGACATCCTCCTCGACGGCCGGCTCTTCGAGCAGAACCCGATCGTCCGGGTGATCGGTGACTACCCCGGGCTGCACGCCACCGTCGCCTCGTTCGCCGCGCTGACCGGGCTCACCGTCTGGCACGCCGCGCTGCTCATCCTGATCCTCGCCCACGTGCTCATGGCCCTCGGCGTCGCGGCTCTCGCCGGACAGCTCTGGCCGGACCCCCGCATCGGTGCGGCGGCTGCCGTCGTCTACAGCCTGAACAGCTCGTTCCTCTTCTTCGACACCCAGCTCGGCTACGAGTCCCTCGCGATCAGCGTGATGGTCTGGGCCCTGGTCGCGGGGCTCCGCGCGGTCCGTACCGCTCCGCGCGGCGCCCGGGTCGGCTGGGTCGCGCTGACCCTGGTGCTCGCCGTGGCGATCACGGCCACCCACCACCTCACCGCCCTCTGGCTGATCGGCATCCTCGCCCTGCTGGCGCTCACCTGCACGGTCCGCTCGCTGCGCGACCGGACACTCGTCACCCCGGCCCGCGTCGCCTGGACCCTGACGGCGGGCGTCGGCGTGGTCGTCATGATCTGGATGGGTACGGTGGCACCCCGCACCACCAGCTACCTCGACCCCTACCTCGGCCGCGCCCTGGACCAGTTCAGCGGTCTGGCGGGCGGCGAGTCGGGCGGCCGGACCCTGTTCAGCCAGTCGATCGCACCGTGGTGGGAGCAGCAGTCGGCGTTCGTGGCGCCGGGCGTCGCGTTCCTCGCCATGACCGGTGCCACGCTGCTCTGGTGGCGCCGCCGGAACCGCACCGAGCCGCTGACCCGGGCCGCCTCGGCCGCGATGCTGCTGGTCGGCGCGCTTTACTTCCCGGCGACGCTGCTGATCCTCACGCCCGCCGGTGCCGAGGGCGCCCGGCGTTCCTGGGCGTTCAGCTACCTCGGCATCGCGGTGGTGGTCGCCCCGTTGATCGTCGCCCTGCTGGACCGCGCGAGCCGCCCGATCGGACTCGCCGGGCGGATCCGCTCCGTGTCGGCCGGCGCGCTGCTGCTGGCGGTGTGCGCGCTTCTGCTGGTCGGTAACAACGCGGCCGGGATGAACCCGTCGTACCGGTTCCCCGGCCCGCCGGTGTTCGGCTCGGACACCCGGGCGGTCACCCCCGAGGTGATGGCCGCCGCGCGGTGGCTGCGCGAGACTCAGGGGCGGGAGACCCGGCTGGTCGCCGACCGCTACTCCGGCCTGATCTTCGGCTCGTACGGCGAACAAGAACCGACCACCGGATCCGCGACGTTCCCGGCCTACGAGCTGTACCTGACGCAGCCCGGCCGTCCGGCGCCCGCGGCACTGCTGAACCAGCTCCGGGAGTGGCGGTTCGAGTTTCTCGTCGTGGACCGCCGGATGGCCGAGCAGGTGCCCGACATCAAGATCTACTTCGAGACGAACGAGCCGATCCCGCACGATGGCAGGCCGGCCTTCAGCCGGGCACAGCTGACCAAGTTCGACGCTCTGCCCTGGCTGATCAAAATGTACGACGGTCCGCACATTGCGATCTACCGGTTCGATTTCGGCAGCCTCGGGCAGCGGGTTCATGGGGAGCGGCGATGACTCTCCGGGTGGTGCTTTCTGCGTACACCTGCCTGGGTGTTGTCCTGGCAGCCGACGGACGCGCCTGGCTCGCCCTGCCTTTCTGCATGATCGCGCTGCTCGCCGTCGGCGAGCTCTGGCTGCGCGCCCTGTCCGGCCCGCCCGTCCTTCCTGGCCCACTTCTTGAGCGCGGCATCCCGATCGCCCGGCTTGGCTTCGCCGCGGTTGCCGGGCTGGCCACGCTGCCTCTGGTGGCCCTCGGATTGCATGCGGCCGGCGCACCTGTACGCCTCCTCCCGCTCACCCTTGGTGGCGCGGTCACGGTGACGATGCTGGGTGCGGCGGCCTTCTTCCGCGCCCGCCTTCGTCTGCCCGCGCAGGATGACGGCGATTCGGGTGGGCTTTCCGGGCATGCCCGGACCGCTGTGGCGGTGACCGTGCCCGCTGTGCTGGTGCTCGCTGTCGGTGGGGTTGCGGTTCGTGCCTACCTGGCGTCGCCGCGTCCCGCTGAGCCGGGCTATCTCAGCGTGGCGCTCAACGGCTGGGCGGCTCAGATCGACCGGCCGGTCACCGTGCCCGCTCGCGGCTTGATCGTTCCGGTGCGGGTGACCAGCGCGGGGATCGACACCACCAGAACCCGGCTGAGCCTGCGGATCGGGGGCCTGGTGGTGGCCACGCGCCCGGTGACGGTGGCCGCCGATACCGTCCAGTCGATGTCCGTGCGTGTGCCCGCGCTGCCGGCGGACGGGTGTCTGCACGCCGTCAGCATCAGCGTTGGTACGACGAGCACCGGCTTCTACGCCCGCGGGCCGGTCGCCGCGCGCCCTGCTGCTGTGCGCCCCGCTGCTGTGCGCCCCGCTGCTGTGCGCCCTGCTGCCGCGCGTCCGGCTGCTGTGGCTGGCGCATTTCGGGGGCGCACGACGTGCTGATCACCGCCGCCCGTCGCCTGATGCGAGACTCCCTCGCTCGCAACAGCCTGCTGATCATGGCTACCACGGTGATCAATGGCGGTCTCGGCTACGGCTACTGGATGATGGCCGCCCGGTCCGTGCCGCAGTCCGCGGTGGGCATGGCGACCGCGCTGATCTCGGCCGCGACAGCGGTCAGCATGATCGCGAACCTCGGCGCCGGGCACATGTTCATCCAGCGGCTGCCGGGCAGCGACACCGGCAGCTGGGCGCGGATCGTCAGCGGCGGGCTGATCCTCGGAGCCGCGGCCACCGGAGCCGCGGCCACCGTCGTGGCGCTGGTGGCACCCGCGGTGGCGGAGAACTTCGGATTCCTGGCCGGGTTCGGCGGGGCGGCGGCGCTGATCTGCGCCGCGGTGGCGATCACCCTGACGACGCTGCTGGACAACGTCTACGTCGCGCACCGCGCCGGGCAGGGGATGCTGCTGCGCAACCTCGCCCTCGCCGCCGGGAAGATCGTCACTCTCGCCGTGCTCGCGGCCGGGACGGCTCCCGGGGGATCGCTCGGGACCGAGGCCGTGCTGATCTCCTGGACGCTGCCGATCCTGCTGGTCAGCGCGGTGTCGATGGTGACCGCGCCGCGCCGGCTGCGGCCCGGTGCACGGCTGCGCCCGGGCGGGATCACCACCGAGCTGCCGCATCTTCGTACCGCGCTGACCGGTCACCACCTGATCAACCTGACTCAGGCGGGGCCGGCGGCGCTGCTTCCCGTACTGGTCACGGGCCGCCTCGGGCCGGACGCCAACGCGCACTTCTACCTGGCGTGGATGACCGCGTCGATGCTCTTCATGGTCTCGCCGGCGGTCGCGTCCGCCCTGTACGCCGAGCGCACCAACGCCGCCCGGGTCAGCGTGAGCCGTGCCGCTGCCGTGGTGGCGGCGGTCGTCGGGTTGCCGGCCGCCGTACTCCTGATCGCCGGTGACCGCATCCTCGGCCTGTTCAGCGCGGGTTACGCCGACGGCGGTGGTCCGCTCCTCAAGATCCTGGTGGTCGCCGCGCTTCCGGACGCGATCACCAACCTGGCGGTCGCGCACTGGCGGTCGCGGGGGGAGTTCCGGCGGTGCCGGCGGCTCAACGCGGTACGGGCCGGGACGTGCCTGATCCTGACCTGGCTTCTCCTGCCCGGCTCCGGGGTGACCGGTGCCGGGGTGGCCTGGCTGGCCGGTCAAACGGCGAGTGCCCTGCTGGTGGCCCTCGTAGCTCTCCTGGACCGCCCCTCAACCGGCGCCCGCTGCTGCCTCGAACCCGCCTCTCCCGCCGCCCGCCGCCCGCCCTGCCTCTGCGGCCTAAAACCCCCAGCTGGCCCTGAGCGGGCACAAATCGCCCCCGACACCCCCCTGGAAGCCAGCCGGACAACCCCAGCCGAGCGTGAGGCGCCTCTGGAAGCCAGCCGGACAACCCCAGCTGGCTCTGGGAGGGGACAAATCGCCGCCGACACCCCCCTGGGAGCCAGCCGGGCGAAGCCGGCCGAGCGTGAGGCAGCGCTGGGAGCCAGCCAGACAACCGCGGCTGGCTCTGAGGGGGGACAAAACGCCGCCGACACCCCTCTGGGAGCCAGCTGGGGGGACCTGGGTGGGCGGGGGGCCGGCGGAACAGTCCGGAACCGGAGGGTCCGATGAGAATCCTGCACCTGTCCAACCTCTACGCGCCCGTCATCGGCGGCCTCGAACGCAGCATCGCCACCAGCGGCGAGGAGATGGTCCGCCGCGGACACGACGTAACAGTCCTCACCCTGGCCACCCCCGCCGCCCCCCACGACGAGGACATCAACGGCGTACGCGTACTCCGGGTCCGCAGCGTCGCCAACACCCTGCTCCCCGGCCTGAACCGGGACGCACGGAAGCCGTTCCACCCGACCCTCGCCGACCCGCTGACCACCCTGGCCATCGCCCGGGTGCTGCGCGCGAACCGCTTCGATCTGGTGCACAGCCACGACTGGCTGATGTACAGCTACCTCCCGCTGCACTCGAGTCCCGTCGGCCTGCCGCACGTGCACACCGCACACGATTTCGGGCTCACCTGCGTACGCAAGACTTTCTCCCAGAACGGTCGCCGGTGCGCGGGTCCCAGCCTGACCCGCTGCATGCCCTGCGCGTCCTCGCAGTACGGCCGGCCGCGCGCGGCGGTCCTCACCGCCGGCCTGCGCGCCCAGCGGCACCGCGGCATCGATTCTCTCACCGCCATCTCGTCGTCGGTCGCCTCCGCCCTCGACCTGGCCCGGCTTCCCGGTGACCTGCCGGTCCGGGTCCTCTCCAGCCTGGTGCCGGACGGCCTGGACGAGCTGGCCCGGGTCACGCCGCGGCCGGAGTGGCTGCCGGACCGGCCCTATCTGCTGTTCGTCGGGCAGCTCGGCCCGCACAAGGGCATCGACGTGCTGTTCACCGTGTTCCGGCGGTTGTCGGCCGGGTGGGCGGGTCCGGGTGAGCCGCCGGCGCTCGTCTGTCTCGGCGCTCAGCGCGACGACACCCCGCCGATCCCGCCGGGTGTGGTGGTGCGGCACGACGTGCCGCACCCGCAGGTGATGGCGGCCTGGCGAGGCGCCGCCGCGGGGGTGGTGCCGTCGCTGCTGGAGGGGATGGGGCAGGTGGCGGTCGAGGCGATGCTGGCCGGTGCCCCGCTGGTGGCCTCCGCCTCGGGCGGGCTGCTCGACGTCGTGCAGGACGAGGTGAACGGGCTGCTGGTGCCGCCCCGCGATCCGGATCGGCTGCACTCCGCGCTGCTGCGCGTTCTCACCGACCGGGACCTGGCCGCGCGGCTGCGCGCGGCCGGTCACGAGCGCGGGCTCGACTTCACCGCCGCCCGTGTCGTACCGCAGATCGAGGAGGTCTACCGTGCCTGCATCAGTGAGCAATTTTCAACCCGGCATCGGGTCTGAAGCTGCCGGGCCGTTGTGCGGCGCCGGCGACCGAGGCCCTCGCCACGTTGAAAAAGGCTCAGTGCCGCCCGGCGATGGGAGCAAGACCCGGATCCTGGTGGTGGGTTCGGGCTGGCGGTTCCTCTCCGGGATCAGCTATTACACCTGCCGGCTGAGCAACGCGCTCTCCGAGCGCTTCGAGGTGGGCACGATCCTGATGCGCCGGTTGCTACCGGCCAGGCTCTATCCCGGGCGTGCGCGGGTCGGTCACTCTCTTGCCGATCTGCGTTACGACGATGGGGTACGGGTGTTCGACGGCATCGATTGGTGGGGAGTACCGAGCCTCGCCCGGGCCGTCGCGTTCCTGCGTGAGTTCCAGCCGGACGTCCTCGTCCTCCAGTGGTGGACGGGCGCCGTGCTCCACTCGTACCTGGTGTTGTGCCTGGCCGCGCGGTCCCTGGGCATCCGGGTGGTGGTCGAGTTCCACGAGGTGCAGGACACCGCGGAGCTGCGGCACCGGTGGGCGGCGAAGTACGTGCGGTCGTGCATCCGCCCGCTGCTGCGCCGTACCGACGGGGTGATCGTGCACTCGCGGTTCGACCGGGCGGCGCTGGCCGCGGCGTACGAGCTGGGTGACGTGCCGGCCGAGGTGGCGCTGCACGGGCCGTTCGACCATCACGAGCCGGCGGTGCGGCGGGCGGGCGGCGACGGGGTCTGCCGGCTGCTGTTCTTCGGGACGATCCGGCCGTACAAGGGGCTCGAGGATCTGGTCGAGGCGTTCGCCGCGCTCGGGCCGGGTTATCACCTGACGGTGGTGGGCGAGACCTGGGAGGGCTGGACGCTGCCGGGCGAGATGATCGCCGGATCACCGGTCCGGGACCGGATCGCGTTCGTCAACCGCTATGTCGCCGATGCCGAGGTCAACGAGTATTTCGCGGCCGCCGACGTGGTGGTGCTGCCGTACCGGCGCAGTTCGGCGAGCGGGCCGCTGCACATCGCGATGAGCCACGGCCTGCCGGTGGTGCTCACCGCGGTCGGCGGGCTGGTCGAGGCGGCGGAGGCGTACTCCGGTGCGGTGTTCGTGCAGGCGGGGGCGCCGGGTGAGCTGGGTGCCGCGATCGAGCGTGCCGCCGGCCTCGCCGGCCGGCGGCACGCTGATCCGTCGTCCTGGGATCGTACGGTCGCTGCGTACGACCGCCTGCTGAGCAGGATCAAGGTTCGGGGCAGTGGTCAGGACAGCGCGAGCGTCACGTCGTCGTACCAGACCGAGCCCTTGTTGTCGCCCGACTTGAGGTGAAGCTGGACGCTTGTCGCACCGGCCGGGGCGACCGCGTCGATGGTGAGCTTGGTCCAGTCGCTGGTGCCCTTGGCGACCGCCTTGGACGAGTTCTGGCCGAGCCACCTGTCGTTGATGTCGAACCAGCTCAGCGCGATCTCGTTGGTGCCCGTCACCTTCACGCCCTTGGCCCAGGCCTCGGCGTGCCACCTCTGACCGCCCGACACCGGCACGATCGGCGAGGTGCGCACCGACGGCACGCCGCCGCTGGTACGCCCGGTCCCGGAGAACCGCACCGACCAGTTGCCGCCGTGCGCCGCGTCGTCGGTGCGGACCGCGATCCCCGCGTCGGACAGGTACGGCCGCCACGGCGAACTGCCCGCGCTGGACTCGAAGCCGAAGTCCAGGATGCTGTTCTCCAGCTTTCCGCCGGCCCATGCCGTACGCACCACGGCCGCGCCGGGCTTGGCGGTGCCGTCCGCCCGGTGCAGGCCGAACCGGTACTGCGCGGGAACCCTGGAGACCTGGGAGTTGCCGGGGATCGCGCCGTTGGCGAAGTCGTACAGCGTCCACGGCGCCACCGAGCTCACGCCGGCCGCCCGCGCCGCCTGGAAGACCCGGGCCAGGAACGCGGACTGCTCGCCCTCGCTGCTGGTGGCGGTGCTCAGGCCGGTCTCGCCGATCACGATCGGGTCCGGGCTGACGGCGGCCTGCGCCCGGCGGATCTCGGCGAGTGCCCGCTCCGACGCGCCGTAGAAGTGGTAGTCGTAGTAGTCGAGCGGGGTGCCGGCCAGCTGTGCCTTGATCCTGGTCATGCCCGGGGCGCCGCTGCCGCCGTCGACCGAGAGGGTCAGCGGCATGGCCGGTACGACCTCGCGGACCGCGGGGATCAGCTTGCGCACCCACGCGACGGCGGCCGTGTCACCCGGCTGGAACTCGTTCTTCAGCTCGACCGAGAGCACCCGCGGGTCGTCCGCGTACGGCGCGAGCACCGTCTTGGCCCACGCGGCGCTGCCGGCGGCGTCGGAGTAGCCGGACCACCAGTCGAAAAGGGTCAGCTTGACGGTCATCCCGTGCGCGTCGGCGATGCTGACGAACTTGCGGAGCCGCTCGGTGTACTCGGCCTTCGGTTTCGGGAAGCCGAACGCCTGGGGGAACACGATGACGCGGACGTTGTCGGCGCCGATTCCCGCGGCCTTCGCCATGTCGGCGTCGATCTTCGTGGCGTCGAAGCCGGTCCACATCGCCGACCACCCGGCGTTCGACGGGTAGTAGTTGATCGTCTTGGCCCGGAGGACCGCGTCCAACCGGCTCTCCATCGTCGCCACGACCTCATTGTTCACCGTGGCGACCGGCGCGGGTGCCGCAGTCGTCTTCCTCGGCACGGGAGTGGTCTTCTTGGGAGCGGGGGTCTTCGGCGCGGTGGCTTTCGGCTTGGGGGCCGGCTTCGGCGCGGCCAGGGTCTCGGTGGCCGGAAGCGCGACGGCGAGAAGTAAGGAGGAGGCCAGGATGGCGGCCCGGGTGCGTGAGCTATTCATGGGTGTTCAGCCCTTTACAAGTTGCTTTTCAGTGGCCCCTCCATTCGGTTGATCGGCGGTTGGCCGTCAGGGTTCGCCTCGAGGCAGTGAGGTTGCGGTGCGGGTGTGGTCCGGGACACCCGTTACGTTTCCGGTGCGGTGGCCGATGGTGGGCGTCAGCCCGGGTAGTGGCGGGGCGTGTAGACCGCTGTGGTGCCGTCGCCCCGGGTGACCGCCCGGGTCTGCGACGAACCGATGATCAGCAGGGTGCGCATGTCGACGGTCGCCGGGTCGAGGCCGGCGAGGGTGGTGACCCGTACCGACTCGCCCGCACCGCCGACGTCCCGGCCGACCACCACCGGTGTGTGCCCGGCCCGGTGCTCGCGCAGCAGCTCCAGGGCCCGGACCAGCTGCTCCTTGCGGCTCTTCGAGGCCGGGTTGTAGATCGCGATAACCAGGTCGGCGGCGGCCGCACCCGCCAGCCGCGTCTCGATGACCGGCCACGGCTTGAGCCGGTCGGAGAGCGAGAGGATGCAGAAGTCGTGACCGAGCGGTGCGCCGGCCCGGCTCGCCACCGCCTGCGCCGCGGTCAGGCCCGGCACGATCCGGACCGGGACGTCCTTCCACTGCGGGTCCTCGGCCACCTCCAGCACGGCAGCGGCCATCGCGAAGACACCGGGGTCGCCGGATGACACGACCGCCACCCGCCGTCCGTTCTTCGCCAGGTCCAGCGCGAACGCGGCCCGCTCGGCCTCGACCCGGTTGTCCGACGAGTGCCGGCGCTGCCGGGCGTTCGGCGGGACCCGGTCCACGTACGGGCCGTAGCCGACCAGGTCGTCGGCGGAGGCGAGGGCGGCCTGCGCCTCCGGGGTCAGCCAGTCGCGGGAACCGGGGCCGAGCCCGACCACCGTCACGCTGCCGATCCCGTTGACCGGGTGCGCGGCGCTCAGGGCGGCGGCGTCCGCGCCCTCCAGGCTGACCAGGTCGGCCGGTCCGGCGGGCTCGGTGCGCAGCGCTTTCGTGCTGACGAACTCGGTGCTGTGGTCCTCGGCGGTTCCGGCGGAGAACGCCGTGGCCGCGGGGCTGGGCAGCAGGGCGAGCGAGAAATACGGCACGGAGTCCGGGTCCACGTCCTTGAGCGGGACGGAGCGTTCCCGGTCGGTGGTGGCGCGTTCCACGTACCAGGCGTCGTCGAGGCGCCCGGCCCGGTCCAGGGCCTCGCGGACACCGGTAAAGGTGCGGCCCAGCTTCATCACGGCGGCCGAGTCGGTCCGCTCCAGCCAGCGGGTCAGCTCGTCGGTGGTGAGCGTGCCGGGCAGCACGGTGAGCACCTCGTCGCGTTCCATCAACGGCCGGCCGAGGACGGCGGCCGCGGCGCTGACCGAGGTGACACCGGGTACGACCGTCGCCTCGTACCGGCCGGCGAGCCGTTTGTGCATGTGCATGTAGGAGCCGTAGAAGAACGGGTCACCCTCGGCCAGCACGACGACGTCGCGGCCGGCGTCCAGGTGGGCGGCGAGCCGGGCCGCGGAGACGGTGTAGAACTCGTCGATCGCGCCCTGATAGCCGCCCGGGTGATCGGTCGTCTCCGTGGTCACCGGGTAGATCAGCGGTTCCTCGATCTGACCGTCCCGCAGATAGCCGGCGGCGATCGCCCGGGCGTTGCTGCGGCCGTGGCGCGCGGCGTGGTAGGCCACCACGTCGGCCGCCGCGATCAGCCGGGCCGCCTTCACCGTGACCAGCTCCGGGTCGCCGGGGCCGAGCCCGACGCCGTAGAGCCTGCCGGTCCGGGTCTGGTTCGTCATGACTCCGCTTTCCCTCATTCCGCTTCCGAGGCCAGGGCGTTCACCGCGGCCGCGGTCATGGCGCTGCCACCGCGGCGGCCACGCACGATCAGGTACTCCAGGCCGGACTCGGCGAGGGCCTCCTTCGACTCGGCCGCGCCGATGAAACCGACCGGGATGCCGAGCACCGCGGCCGGCCGGGGCGCACCCGCCTCGACCATCTCCAGCAGCCGGAACAGCGCCGTCGGCGCGTTGCCGATCGCCACCACGGCACCGCCCAGGCGGTTGCGCCAGAGGTCGAGGGCGGCGGCGCTGCGGGTGTTGCCGATCCGCTGGGCCAGCGCGGGCACGGCCGGGTCGCGCAGGGTGCAGATCACCTGGTTGGACGCGGGCAGCCGGCTGCGGGTCACCCCGGACGCGACCATCTGCGCGTCGCAGAGGACCGGTGCGCCGGCGAGCAGCGCCTTGCGGGCCGCCGTGACCACACCCGGGCTGAACCGGACGTCGTCCACCAGGTCGACCATCCCGCAGGCGTGGATCATCCGGACCACCACCCGGGCGACGTCGTCGGGCAGCCCGGACAGGTCGGCCTCCGCCCGGATCGTGGCGAACGAACGCCGGTAGATCTCCGCGCCGTCGCGCACGTAATCCATCAGGGTCTCCTCGCCGCCGCCACCACGTCCCCCAGCGCGGCCGGCGCGACGGGGGAGGATGCGGCGGAGACATCGTCGGGGCTGGGGGATGAGCCTTTTTCAACGTGGCGAGGGCCTCGGCCGCCAGCGCCGGACAACGGCCCGGCAGCTTCGGGCCCGATGCCAGGTTGAAAATTGCTCAATCGGGTGACCAGGTAACCGCCGGTGGTGGCGCGGGCCAGGACGTGCCGGCCGGCCGGGCTGCCGCAGGCGCGGTCGCAGCCCACCCAGTGCACCGGCAGGCCGTCGACGTGACGGGACGCCGCGGCGGCATCGGCGCGGACATCGGCCAGGGACTTCGCGCAGCCCGGGCGGCCCGCGCACGAGGTCACACCGACCCACCGGGAGTCTGCCGCGACCGGCAGCCCGGCCGCGATCAGGCGATCGGTCCAGCCTGCCGCGGCGTCTTCTGGCAGGTCGGCCACGATCACCCCACGCCAGGGCGTGATCAGCAGCCGATCGGCCAATTCCAACACCTTCATCGGTACGGGACTCAGCCGGCCCAGGGGAACCAGGGCACCCACCGCGCGGAGTCCGTCGGGCTGCTCCACGACACCGAGGAGGTCGCCGGTCTCCACGGGCTCGACCGGCGCCGCCGTCTCCACGCCGGTCGCGGTGAGGCTGAGCGCCTCGGCGACCCGCCGGGAGACCCGGGCCGGGCCGCCGGTGAGTTCACGCAGGCGCCAGGCCGCCGGGCCGTCCCCGCGCTGCGCCGCCCGTTCGGCGAGGAACGCGTGGGCGGTAGCGGTCATCACGGTCACCACCCGCTCGGCGGGAACCCGCAGGCCGGTGTCGTGACCGGCGAACCGGATCGCGAAAAGGTCACCGGCCGGGACCGCCGCGACGTCGGAGGCGAGCGGGACGTGACCGATCGCGAAGAGGAACTTTCCGGGCAGGCGGGACAGGGCCGGATCGCTGATGATCGCTCTGTCCAGGTCGGAGACCAGCTCCCGGAGCGGTTGCCCCGCGAGCGGCGGCGACGCGATGTTCCGTACGGAATCATGGGTTGTCGAAGGCAGCAGGCCCGCGTCGCGCAAGCGGGTCGCCAAGGTCTCGGCGTCTCTCGCCTGCAAGGCTCTGATCTGCAGGTTCGCACGCGAGGTGAGTTCCAGGTGGCCGTCGCCGAACTCCTCGGCGAGCGCACGCAGGGCACGCAGGCGGCCGCCGGTCAGCATGCCCCCGGGCAGCCGGACGCGCGCCAGCAAGCCGTCGGCCGCGGCATGCAGCCGCAGCGCGCCGGGGCAGGCGTCGGTGTCGGAGGACCGGGGGATCACCGCCCGGATACTACGGCCGGTCACCGTCACGGCCGCAGCCTCGGGTCGGCAGCGTCACAGAACCGGCTCCCTTGGATGTCTTGTAGCGTGGTGGGGAAATAGCGGCGACGCCGCGGAGGAAGCCGGTGCGAGTCCGGCGCGGTCCCGCCACTGTCACCGGGCGTTTTCGGTCCGGGAGCCAGGAACTCCGGTCGCCGTGATCTCTACTACCCGGGGCGCGGACCCCGAGGGGGAGCGCACGCGTGTTTCTGCTGCTGTCGACGTCCGACACCGATCTGCTCAGCGCCCGGGCCGGCGGCTCGGCCTGGCGCCTGGCGAACCCGGCCCGGACCGCGGTGGCCGACCTACCCGCCCTGCTCGACGGGGTCTCCCTGGTCGTGGTGCGCATCCTCGGCGGGCGCCGGGCCTGGGAAGAGGGTCTCGACACGCTGCTCGCCGGTGATGTCCCCGTCGTGGTGCTCGGCGGCGAGCAGGCGCCGGACGCCGACCTGATGAAGCTCTCCACGGTCCCGGCCGGTGTGGCGGCCGACGCGCACGTCTATCTGGCGCAGGGCGGGGCCGGCAACCTGGCCTCGCTGCACGACTTCCTCTCCGACACCGTGCTGCTGACCGGCAAGGGGTTCGCCCCGGCGGTCGCCGCACCGGAGTGGGGGTTGCTTCCCCGCGCCACTGTGGATTCCGGCATCTCGGTCGCGGTGCTGTACTACCGCGCACACCACATGGCCGGGAACACGGCGTTCGTCGAGGCGCTCTGCCAGGCGATCGAGGCCAAGGGCGGCCGGGCGCTGCCGATCTTCACGGCTTCGCTGCGGACCGCGCCGCCCGACCTGCTCGCCGAACTGCGCAAGGCGGACGCCCTGGTGGTGACCGTGCTGGCGGCGGGCGGGACGAAGCCGGCGACGGCCTCGGCCGGCGGTGACGACGAGGCGTGGGACGTCGGGGTGCTCGCCGACCTGGACGTGCCGATCCTGCAGGGGCTGTGCCTGACCAGTTCGCGGGCGGCCTGGGAGGCCAGCGACGACGGGCTGTCGCCGCTGGACGCCGCGACGCAGGTGGCGATCCCGGAGTTCGACGGCCGGATCATCACGGTGCCGTTCTCGTTCAAGGAGATCGACCCGGACGGGCTGTCGGTCTACGTGGCCGATCCGGAGCGGGCCTCGCGGGTCGCCGGTATCGCGATGGCGCACGCCCGGCTCCGGCACGTGCCGCCTTCCGACCGCCGTGTCGCCCTGATGCTGTCGGCCTACCCGACCAAGCACTCCCGGATCGGGAACGCTGTCGGGCTGGACACTCCGGCGTCGACCGTTGCTCTGCTGGCCGCTCTCGCTGACCGCGGCTATCGCATCGGCGACTTCGGCTCGTTCGACGGCGACGGCCTGATCCACACCCTCATCGCCGCGGGCGGCCAGGACCCGGACTGGCTGACCGAGGAGCAACTCGCCGTCAACCCGGTACGCATCCCCGGCGACCGTTACGCCCAGTGGTTCTCCTCGCTGCCCGCCGACTTCCGGGAACGCGTCGAGCAGCACTGGGGCGCCGCGCCCGGCTCGCTGTACGTGGACGACGGCGACATCGTGCTCGCGGCACTGCGCGACGAGAACGTCGTGGTGATGGTGCAGCCGCCCCGCGGGTTCGGGGCGAACCCGGTGGCGATCTACCACGACCCGGACCTGCCGCCGAGCCACCACTACCTGGCCGCGTACCGGTGGCTGGCCGACGACTTCGGCGCGCACGCCGTGGTGCACGTCGGCAAGCACGGAAACCTGGAGTGGCTGCCCGGCAAGAACGTCGGCATGTCCGCCTCGGACGGCACCGACGCGGCGCTCGGCGACCTGCCGCTGATCTACCCGTTCCTGGTGAACGACCCGGGCGAGGGGACACAGGCCAAGCGGCGCGCGCACGCCACACTCGTCGACCACCTGATCCCGCCGATGGCGCGCGCCGAGTCGTACGGTGACATCGCCCGCCTGGAACAGCTGCTCGACGAGCACGCGAACATCGCCGCCCTCGACCCGGCGAAGCTGCCGGCGATCCGGGCGCAGATCTGGACCCTGATCCAGGCCGCCAAGATGGACCACGACCTCGGCCTGGCGCACCGCCCCGGTGACGAGGAGTTCGACGACTTCATCATGCACATCGACGGATGGCTGTGTGAGGTCAAGGACGTGCAGATCCGGGACGGCCTGCACGTCCTCGGTGCGGCGCCGGAGGGTGAGGCGCGGATCAACCTGGTGCTGGCGATGCTGCGGGCGCGACAGATGTGGGCGGGGAAGGTGGCCGCGCTGCCCGGTCTGCGTGAGGCGCTGGGCCTGGCCGAGGACGCTCCGCTCACCCGCGTCGACGAGATCGAAGCCGAGGCCCGGGCACTCGTCACCGCGATGGAGGAACGCGGATGGCCCACTGCCGTCCCGGATATTTCAGACAATGCAGATGTACGGCGTGTGCTGGAATTCGCTGCCGCAGAGGTGGTGCCGCGCCTCGCCCGGACCACGGACGAGCTGACGAACGTCCTGCACGCCCTGGACGGCGGTTACGTGCCGGCCGGGCCGAGCGGCTCCCCGCTGCGTGGCCTGATCAACGTGCTCCCCACCGGCCGCAACTTCTACTCGGTCGACCCGAAGGCCATCCCCAGCTCCCTCGCCTGGGAGACCGGGCAGGCGATGGCCGAGTCGCTGCTCAACCGCTACCGGGCCGACTACGGCGACTGGCCGCGCTCGGTGGGACTCTCCGCGTGGGGGACCAGTGCCATGCGCACGGCCGGTGACGACATCGCCGAGATTCTGGCGCTGATCGGCGTACGCCCGATCTGGGACCCCGCCTCTCGCCGGGTCACCGGCCTGGAACCCATCTCCCGGGAAGAGCTGGGCCGGCCGCGTATCGACGTCACGGTTCGCATCTCCGGGTTCTTCCGGGACGCGTTCCCGCACGTGGTGGCGATGCTCGACGACGCTTTTACGCTGGTCGCCGCCCTCGACGAACCGGAGAACTACGTGCGCGAGCACGCCCTGCGCGATCAGGACTCGCACGGGGACTGGCGGCGGGCGACGATGCGGATCTTCGGGTCGCGGCCGGGAGCGTACGGGGCGGGCATCCTGCCGCTGATCGACAGCCGGAACTGGCGGGACGACGCCGACCTGGCCGAGGTTTACGCGGTGTGGGGCGGGTTCGCGTACGGGCGGGGGCTCGACGGGGTTCCGGCTCGCGGTGACATGGAGAACGCGTACCGGCGGATCGACATCGCGGCCAAGAACATCGACACCCGCGAGCACGACATCGCCGACTCCGACGACTACTTCCAGTACCACGGCGGCATGATCGCCACGGTGCGGGCGCTGACCGGCAAGGCCCCGGCCGCGTACATCGGTGACTCCACCAACCCGGACCAGGCACGGACCCGCAGCCTGACCGAGGAGACGGCGCGGATCTTCCGGGCCCGGGTGGTCAACCCCCGGTGGATCGCCGCCATGCGGCGGCACGGCTACAAGGGAGCGTTCGAGCTGGCCGCGACGGTCGACTACCTCTTCGGGTACGACGCGACGGCCGGTGTGGTGACCGACTGGATGTACGAGCAGCTGGCGGCCAGCTACGCGCTCGACCCGGAGAACCAGGAGTTCTTGAAGCGGTCGAACCCGTGGGCGTTGCACGGCATCACCGAGCGCCTGCTCGAGGCCGCCGACCGCAAGCTGTGGGACTCGCCGTCGCCGGAGACGCTGGCGGCGCTGCAGCAGCTCTACCTCGAGACCGAGGGCGACCTGGAGGACGGCACCGCGTAAACGTCTCTGCGCGGGTTCCCGGGCCGGATGGCGTGTTCTCGGCCGGGCGGCGCCGCGTAAACGGCTTGCCGCTGGTGCTCGTGGGCGGAAGGCTGGAGCGATGATCGTTCAGCGGGAGTCGGCGGGCCAGGCGGCAGAGATTCATGCGGTGACCCTCGCTGCGTTCGGGCAGGCCGCCGAGGCGGACCTGGTGGACGAGTTGCGCGCGGACGACGGCTGGATCCCGGCCCTGTCGCTGGTCGCGATCGTGGACGGCGCGGTCGCCGGTCATGTGGCCTGCACCCGCTCCGACCTGGGTGGCACTCCGTCGCTGGGGCTCGGGCCGCTCAGCGTGCACCCGGATCATCAGGGGCGCGGTGTCGGAAAGGCGCTCGTCCACACGGCTCTGGGTGCCGCGGATGCGCTGGGGGAGCCGCTCGTCGTTCTGCTCGGCGATCCGGCCTACTACAGCCGGTTCGGGTTCCGACTCGCGGCGGAGTTCGGCATCACGCCGCCGGTCGCCGAGTGGGCGCCTCACTTCCAGGTGCGAACCCTCTCGGCCTACCGGCCGGAGCTGCGGGGCGCCTTCACCTACGCCGACCCGTTCAACCGGATGTGACCCAGCCGCTTTCGGCCGGGTCACGCTCTCCGCGTTGTTCTCAGGCGACCGTCACGACGCCGGTGTATCCGCTGCTGTTCGCCCCGGCGCAGGCCGTCCCGTTCACCACCGCGCCGTTGCCCATGCAGCTGATCCAATGGAAGCTGAGCTGTCCCGTAGAGGTGTCGAGCTCCCCACTGACCTCCGCCGAGGCGCTACCCGTCGAGAACGTCGCCGTCCGGCTCGCCGCCGGTGGGCCTCTTCTCCGATCGGAGAATGGTTTTCCTGCACCCATTATTCGGCCGGAAAGAGCCCCCGTCAATCGCAAAGAATGCTTTCGAGTGGCAATTGAATCCCGGTGAAACTATTCCGCCGCCGCGTCACTCCCACCCTGATGACGCCGCAGCAGATACGTATCCATGATCCACCCGTGCCGCTCCCGTGCCTCGGCGCGCGTCGCCACGATCTCCTCGGCCACGTCGCTCACCGGCCCCGAAACCAGCAGCTCGTCCTCAGTGCTCACATAGGCGCCCCAGTAGACCGTGGCCTCCGGATACTTCGTGAACGTCTGATGCGCGTCGAGCATGACCACCACGTCGTCCACACCCTCCGGCCACCCCTCCGCGAGCCGCCGCCCGGTCGTGACCTGAAACGGCTGCCCCACCCGGTTCAACCCGATCCGATGCTTGGCCGCCAGCGCCGACACACTGCTGATGCCCGGAATCACCTCATACTCGAAGCCAATCCGGCCGCGCTCCAGAATCTCCTCCAGAATCGCGATGGTCGAGTCGTAGAGCGACGGATCCCCCCACACCAGAATCGCACCGACCTCATCCTCCCGGAGATGCTCGACAAGCAGCTCCTCCACCACCAGCGCCCGCCGATGCCGCCAGTCAGCAACCGTCCCCGTGTAGTCAGCCGGCGCCCGATCCCGCTCCGGATCCCGCCCCTCAACAATCCGCCGCCGCGGTGGCGAGTACCCCCGAATCATCCGCTCCCGCAGATCGACCAGACTCTGCTTCGCCGCACCCTTGTCAAGCAGAAAAAACACATCGGTACGCCCGATAGCCTTAGCCGCCTGCAGCGTCAAATGATCCGGGTCACCAGCCCCGATCCCGATCACATAGATCCTCCGCACCCCCCGAGTCTGCCTGGTCCACCCCCAACCTCCCCTCCCACCCCCTCACCGCCCCACCCCGTAGTGCTTCCTCACGCCGCGCCGCCGTGCTTCCTCACGCTCGCGCCGCCGTGCTTCCTCACGCCGCGGCGCCGTGCTTCCTCACGCCGCGGCGCCGTGCTTCCTCACGCCGCGGCGCCGTCGCGCAGTCCCGTCGCCGCTTGCCGCCGCCCTGCCCTGCCGGTTTGGCCCTGCACTCTCCGCCTGTCCGGCGACCGGGTGCGTGGCTCGGCTACGGCTGGCGCTGGTCGGCCGTAGTCGGGGCACGCTTTCGGGGGCGGATTCGGTGGCTGCGCTACGGCTGGCGCTGGTCGGCCGTAGGTGAGGCACGTATACGGGGCCGATACCTGCGCGGATACCAGCCGAGCGGACCCGTGAGCCCGCGCCGTGCCCGGCCCGCGCTCGCCGTGCCCGGCCCGCGCTCGCCGTGCCACGCCGCGCCCGCGACGCCACGTTTCGTCAGCGCCGCGTCGGCTCAGGCCGCTCGCTGCCTGTGCTCATCTGTCGGGTTCGGGTGGCTGTCAGTCGGAGAGGAGGGGGACGGTGGGGTTCAGGTTGCGGCCGATCATTGCGGCTCGGCTGAGGGCGCCGGAGCCGAAGCGTTCGCGGACGCGGTCGACTGCGGCGTCGAGGCCGTCGTCGCCTGGGTTGTCGAAGGGGAATTCGAGTTGGACGTTGCCGTCGCCGTCGAGGTTGCTGACTGCGACGCCGACCAGGGTCAGGCCCTTGTCGGTGATCAGGGGGCGGGCCTCGCTCAGGAGAGCCTCCGCGGTGCGCAGGATGGTGCCGGTCTGCATGGTGGCCTTGAGCAGGCTGCGGGAGCGGGTGGCGCGGGTGAAGTCGTCGAAGCGGAGGCGGACGGTGACTGTTCGGCCGGCGCGGTGGGCGCGGCGCATGCGGTGGGTGACGCGGTCGACGAGGGCGGCGAGGGTTGCTTCGACCTCGGTGAACGGGCGGTTGCCGCGGCCCAGGGCGCACTGGGCGCCGATCGAGCCGCGGCGGTGGCCGCTGTGGACGCGGCGGGGGTCGCGGTTGTGGGCGAGGGCGTGCAGGTGCCGGCCGGCGCCCTCGCCGAGCATGGCGATGAGGGCGGCCTCGCCGATGCGGGCGACGTGGCCGACGGTGTGGATCTGCCGCTCGCGGAGTTTCGCGGCGGTGACCGGGCCGACGCCCCACAGCTTCTCGACCGGCAGGGGGTGCAGGAACGCCAGCTCCTCGCCGAGCGGCACGACCAGCAGCCCGTCCGGTTTGCCGGCGCCGCTGGCGACCTTGGCGAGGAACTTGGTGCCGGCCACCCCGACCGTGATCGGCAACCCGGCTCGATCCCGGACCTCGGCACGGAGCCGCCGGGCGATCTCCACCGGGCTGCCGCGGATCTTGCGGAGGCCGTCGACATCGAGGAACGCCTCGTCGATGGAGAGCGGCTCGACGATCGGCGTGGTGTCGTCGAAGATCTCGAAGACCTTGCGGCTCGCCTTCGCATAGGCGGACATGCGTGGCGGCACGACGATCGCGTGGGGGCACAGGGCCTTGGCGCGACCGAGGCTCATCGGTGTGCGGACCCCGAACGCCTTCGCCTCATAGCTCGCCGCCAGCACGACACCGCCGCCCACCAGCACGGGCCTGCCGCGCAGCGCTGGGTCGTCGCGCTGCTCGACTGACGCGTAGAACGAGTCGAGATCGGCATGCAGGATCACACCCAGCATCTTAGTACAAACGTTCGAGAACCGGTGCCCGCGACACCGTGGAATCACGTCGCGAAATGCGGATCCCCACGCGAGGACAGGCGAGCAGGCGGGCACGCGAGAGCAGGCGGGCAGGCGAGAGCAGGCGGGAACGGCGGACCGAACGCGCGGTCGAGCAAGGCGGACGTACGGGTCTGAGCAGGCCGATCAGTGCTCGAACTGGAACCAGTTCAGGTTCACGAACTCGCTGTCGTCGGCGGCGCTGAACGTCACGAACACCGTGTGCACCCCGGTCACCGGTTGCAGTGCCGTCGTACGCGTACGCCAGTTCTGCCACCCACCCGTACTGCTCACCGACAGTTCCCCGACCGGCGGGCTGTCCCGGCTGTCCAGGCGGATCTCCAACAGACCGGTGACACTCGCCTCGGACGACACCCGGATCCGCACCTTGGTCGCCGGCACCTCGCCGAAGTCGTAGTTGTCGAACCGGAGGAAGTCGGCACGGGTGATCCATCCGACGTTCTCGCCGCCGCCCTCATCCTGCGTGCCCTCCTTCTGGATCCCGGCCAACTCGGTTGCCGACTCGGCTTGCAAGACCTCATAGGGAGACGGCGACGGTGAGGGCGAAGGCGAGTCAGAAGGAGGCGGGGAAGCTGAGGCGACCGCTGGCGGGGACACCGCGGCAGCCGGTGTCACGGCCGGGGAGTCCCCCCACGTGCCGATCAGATAGCCCAGCAGCACGAGAGCGGCGACGCCGAGCGCGATCAGTGCCCGGCGCCGGTTCGTCCAGGAACGGCTGCGGTAGACGGTCGGAGATCGGTGGTCCACCGGACAAGAGTAGTCAGCCGTTCGGGGCCAGCCCGGTCAGGATCTCCTCGCCGAGGGCGGCAGCCGTTTCCGGGTCCGCGTCCGGTGCGCCGACCCGCGGGTCCCAGTTCGGTTCGTAGAAGAGCTCGGTGGCGCCGGCTTCCGCGTACCGTTGCGCCCCTTCTTGAATTTGCTTCCAGTCACCGGAGAGCGGATTCGCCTCGTCCCGGCGGCCGGCCTGTACGACGCCGCGCACGACTATCCGTACCTCGTCGGGGTTGCGCCCGGCCTGTTCCGCCGCCTCCCGGACGGTACGCACGCCCCGCGCGATGTCCGCCAGGCTCGCCCGGCTGCTGCTCACCCAGCCGGCGGCGATCCGCCCGGCCCGGCGCAGAGCGATGTCGGCCGTGCCGCCCAGCAACACCGGCGGTCCACCCGGCTGAACGGGCGCCGGTAGCATCCGGCTCGGCGGCACCCGGTACAGCTCGCCCTCGAACGACGCCTCGCCGCCGCTGAACAACGTGCTCAGCGCGGCCAGGTATTCCTCGGTCCGCCGCCCGCGCGGTTTTGGGTCCGAGTTCGTCGCCTCGAACTCCGGCTCCGACCAGCCCGTGCCCAGCCCGAGGTCGAACCGCCCGCCGCTCAGCCGATCCAGCGAGCTCACCTGCTTGGCGAGGTAGGCCGGTGCCACATACGGCAGGTTGATCACCGCGACCCCGAGCCGGATCCGCTCGGTGGTGGCCGCTGCCCAGGTCAGCGCGACGATCGGATCCAGGACGCTGTGGTAGACCGGCGCGAGTTCCTGCTCGCGGCCGACGAGCAGCCGCTGGAACGCCCAGAGGCCGTGGTAGCCGTGCTCCTCGGCCAGCCGTGCGATGCGCGTCAGGGTTTCCGGCTGCGCCCACCCGCCGGAGACCGGACATCCGAAACTGATCAGCATGCGTCGCCCTTTGATCGGGGTAGAGGTTGCCCTTAGTCGGGGTAGACGCGGGTCGGTTTCACCAGCACCGCCGTCCGGCGCTGCTCGATCATCGTCCGGTCGTACGCCTCCCAGTCGTCATGTGTCCGCCCGGCCGCAGTGAAGATCTCGCGCAGCAGCAGCCGGAGTCGTTCCGGGTCGAGCCACGGTTGCGGATCGTCCGGGCCGGCCAGCACGGCCCGCCCCTCGACCGTCGAATATCGCCAGCCGCTCCGGAAGGCGATCGCCAGTTGCGGACGTTCCCGCAGGTTGCGCAGTTTCACGGCGCCGTAGGTCACGAACGCCAGCACCGGGTCTCCGTCCTCCGGATGCCCGACGATTCCGGTGTTCACCAGCGTCGACTGCACGGTCTGATCCGCTCGCACCGTCGACACGATCGCCAGGCCGGTCTCTTCGCGGCTCAGCTCCCAGGCACCCTCAACCGACCCCATCCCCCGACCTTACCCACCCCCACGACACCGCCCCGCCCCAAGATTTGCGAACCCACGAGGCGTCCCGCCCCAAGATCTGCGAACCAGCGAGGGTAGATGCGCACATTGAAGAACCGTGTGCCCCTACACAGCCCCTGGCATGGGTCAGCTCGCACGCAACGTCAACGTGTGCATCTATGCCCTGAGCCCGGCCCGGCAGGTCAGCCCGGCGGTCGCCGAACGGTCTGGACTCATGACCAGGTCGCGTGAAAAGGCAGAACCTTGCGTGTCCCCTACAAAAAATGAATTTGATCTAAAAAGAAGGAGTCCAATAAAGAAGGATCTAAGAAATGGGAACGCTGATTTCGGCGCCTTCGATGAAGAGGCGGCCCGCGTCGGCAGCAGGCACCGGCCGCGAGAAGTAATACCCCTGCGCGAACCCGCACCCCATCTCCCGCAACGCCGCCAACTGCCCGAACTCCTCGATCCCCTCCGCCACCGTAGCCATGCCCAGACTCTTGCCCAGCCGAACGATCGTGTCGGTGAGCGCGGTGTCGTCCGCCAGCACACCCAGCCGCTCGACGAACGAGCGATCGATCTTGAGCGTGTCGACAGGGAAGCGGCGCAGATAGGCGAGCGACGAATACCCCGTACCGAAGTCGTCGATGGCCAGGGTGAGGCCCAGCGCCTTGAGCCGAACGAGCTGCTCCAGGTTGGCCTCGGTGTCCGTCATCAGAACACTTTCGGTCATCTCCAGGCAGAGCAGATCGGCGGGCATGCCGGTTTCCGCGAGCACCGCGGACACGGTGTCGGTGAATTCGGGCTGGTCGAACTGGCGGACCGAGACGTTGACCGACATCTTCAGCGGGCGGCCGCCCGCGGCGGCGGACCATTCGACGGCCTGGCGGCAGGCCTCCTGCAGGACCCAGCGGCCCAGCGGAACGATCAGGCCGGTGGCTTCGGCGATCGGGATGAAGTCCAGTGGGTTGATCATGCCGCGGGTGGGGTGGGGCCAGCGGGCCAGCGCTTCGAAGCCGACCACCTCGTGGGTTTCCAGGTCGACGGTGGGCTGGTAGTGCAGTTGCAGCTCGCCGTGTTCGAGGGCGGCGCGCAGGTCGGATTCGAGTTCGAGGCGTTCGATGAGCCCGTCGCGCATCCGGGACTGGTAGCTGGCGTGGACGCCGCCGCCCGCGGCTTTGGCGTGGTGCATGGCCAGGTCGGCGTTGCGCATCAGCTGTTCGGCGCGTTCGCCGGGGCTGTCGCCGCCGGCCACGTCGGCGGGCAGGCCCTCGTCGAGCAGGTGGGCGCCGGCCAGGCCGATGCTGGCGCGGGTGTGGATGAGGCGGGCGCCCAGCTGGACGGGGGTGTCGAGGTCGGCGAGGATGCGCCGGGCGACCTCTTCCGCACCGTCCTGTTCCAGCAGGACGCCGAACTCGTCGGCGCCGAAGCGGGCGACCAGGTCGTCGTCGCGGACGCAGGCGCGGATCCGGTCGGCGACCTGGACCAGCAGCTGGTCACCGGCGAGGTGGCCGAGGCTGTCGTTGACCCGCTTGAAGCCGTCGAGGTCCAGGTGCAGCACGGTGGCGGGTGCGCCCCGCTCGACCGCCGCGGCGGTCCGGTCGCGGAACAGCGCACGGTTGGCCAGCTGGGTGAGCGAGTCGTGGTACGCCTCGTGCACCAGCTGTTCCTGCAGTTCCATCCGCTCGCTGATGTCCCGGGTGTTCAGCACCAGGCCTTTGACGTGCGGGTCGTCCAGCAGGTTCGTGATGGTCATCTCGGCCTGCCGGTCGCGGCCGTCGCGGTGCCGGACGGTCAGTTCCAGGACCGTGGTGGCGTAGGGCCGCCCGGACACCTGCCGCAGCGACTTGGCGAGCCGGTGCGCCGACTCCGCGTCGAGGTGCTGGGTGAGCCGCCGTCCGGTGAGGAAGCGTGCCGGATAGCCGAAGACCTGCTGCACCGCCTCGCTCTGGTAGAGCACGTCGGCTTCCGGGCTGACCACCGTCACCACGTCCGAGCTGTGCTGCACCAGAGCGTGGAACTGCTGCTCACGGGCGTACAACTCGGCGGTGCGGTCGGCTACGCGCGCTTCGAGGGTGCGGGTCAGGGTGCGGTTCTCGAGCTGGGTGAGCAGCTGACGGCCGACGATCAACAAGATCAAAAAGGAGCGGGTGTACGCGACGAAGGGGTGACTGTGCCCGCTCTGCACGTGGAACAGCACGCTGGAGCCGAGTGCCGCGAGCACCGCGACGTACGGCAGCATCACGGCCCCGGTCCCGACCGCCGCCGACAGCGGAACCAGCGGGGACGACCGTTCCAGGGGCCGGGCCGCACCCATGATGATCAGCGCGAACCCGGCGAGCCAGCCGAGGTCGACGGGCTGGCCGGCGCCGTTGTCCGGCACCAAACCGAGGTAGGCGTAGATGGCGTCGGAGACCGCGAAGAGGAACAGGCCGCCGGCGATGAAGACCATGTGTGCGCCGCAACCGTGGCGCCGCCGCTGTTGCGGCAGCATGTAGACGGACATCGTGGCGAGCACGATGCCGCCGAGCGGGTAGACGAGCGTCAGGTAGAACTCGGGACCGACCGTGACCTCGTCAGCGAGCGGGTCGACAGCGAAGACCCAGCCGACCAGGACCAGCGACGAGGCGATCAGCAGGCCGTCGAGGACGCTGCGCAGCCGGTTGACGAGCGGCTGGTTGGCACTCGGCAGAATCAGCAGGCCGGCCGCCACCAGCACGATGCCGACCAGGCCCAGGTTGGGCAGGCTGGGCAGCGGTACCGGGGTGATGTCGTCGCCGACGTTCGCCAGGAAGTTGACCTGACCGAATCCCCAGCTCAGCAGGCCCACGCCGAGGGCCGTCCAGCCCCAGCGGGACCGGCCGGTGTAACCGCGCGCCCGGCGCAGGCAGGCCGTTGCCGCGGCGGTGGCCCCGGCCAGCAGCGCGCCCAGGCAGATCACCCTGGTCGTGTCCGGCCCACCGGCACCGGTGCCGATCAGCACGGCGAGGATCACGAACACCGCGCCCACGGCAGCGCAGAGACGGACCCAGCGGCGTTCCGCGCCCAGGTCCGGCGCTGCCTTGCTGGCTGGCATGCGAGCCTCCGGTCCCCACCCGACGTTGAGTGGACATCCGGGTCATCGGGCCGGGCGGGGCGGTCCTGAGGCTTTTCAGCCGACCAGGCCGTCCTCGTACGCCACGATCACCAACTGCACCCGGTCCCGGACACCGACCTTGGCGATCGCGCGGGTGACGTGGGTCTTCGCGGTCAGCGGGCTGATCACCAGCTGGCGGGCGATCTCGTCGTTGGAGAGCCCGGTCGCCACCAGCCGGACCACCTCGCGCTCCCGGTCGGTGAGCACGGCCAGGCGGTTCCCGCCGGGGGTGGCGGCGGCCGGCACGGGGCGGTGCGCGTACTCGCCGACGACCCGGCGGGTGACGCTGGGGGAGAGCAGGGCGTCGCCGGCGGCGACCACGCGTACCGCGGTTCGCAGGCCCTCCGGGTCGATCTCCTTGGTGAGGAACCCGCTGGCGCCGGCGGCGAGGGCGGCGAACACGTACTCGTCGGTCTCGAAGGTGGTCAGGATGATGATTTTCGGACCCTCGCCGGCCAGCAGACGGGTCGCGGCGATGCCGTCCATGCCGGGCATCCGGATGTCCATCAGGATCACGTCCGGCCGCAGCTTGCGGGCGGCGCGGACGGCCTCGTCCCCGGTGGACGCCTCGCCGACCACCTCGATGTCCCTGCCGCGCCGGAGCAGGCTCCGGAAGCCGGCGCGGACCAGGTGCTGGTCGTCGGCGAGGAGTACCGAGATCGACATGCTCACTCCGCAAGGATCGGGATGCTGGCGCGTACGGTGAAGCCGCTCTTGCCCGGCCCGGCCGTGAGCGCCCCGCCCAGAGCGGCCACCCGCTCCCGCATGCCGGCGATACCGTGCCCGTCCACGATCGTGTCCGCACCCCGCCCATCGTCCTGGACATCGACGAGCACACCGTCGGCGGCGTAGCGCAGCGTCACGATCGCCCGGCTCGCACCCGCGTGCCGCACCGTGTTGGTGAGCGACTCCTGCACCACCCGGTAGACCGCCGTGGCGACCGGCGCCGGCACCTCGATCGGATCGCCGAACTCGTTGAGCGACACCGGCAGACCCGCCTCCCGAACCTGCCCGATCAGCCCTTCGAGGCTCTCCAGCGCCGGCACCTCGCCCTCCCGCAGCACACCGACAAGCGCACGCAGGTCGGTCATGGCCTTGGCCCGCACCTCCTGGGCGAGCTTCAGCGACTCCTTCGCCTCGTCCGGCTCCGCGTCGAAGGAATCCATCGCGACGTTGAGGTGCACACCCACAACGGCCAGCGTGTGCGAGACCACGTCGTGCAGGTCACGGGCGATCTCCACCCGCTCCTCCGCGCGCCTGCGGCGTGCGTCGATCTCCTGCTGCCGCTCGGTCTGGGCGATCCGGTGGGCCACCTCGGCGCGCCAGCGCAAAGAGTTCTGGTACGCCGCGGCGCCGGCCAGCACAGCGGACAGCCAGAGGGCCTCCCCGCCGATGTGGGCGAACACGTGGTCGGCGGGTCGCAGGTCGACCACCCCGTCCCAGACCAGCCCGTAGGCGAGCGCGATCACGCCGGCCACCGTGGCGGCACGCAGCCTGTCGTGCAGCGCGGCGGCGACAAAAGCGGCGGTCGCCGGCCACACCCAGCCGGAATCGATCAGGTGGGACGATCGCCAGGCCGCGACCGTCATCAGCATGAGGATGAGCGAGGTGAGAGGCCATCGGCGGGTGGCGAGGACGAACCCGGCGAGGGCGACCGCCAGGCTCCAGGCCAGCACCGGGTCGCCGATGCCGCCGGTGAGCGCCAGGCCGGCCAGGACGCCGGCGAGCGTCAGCGTGGCGCCCAGGAGAATGAAGTTCTTCGTCATGGCGGGAACGCTAGGTTCGCCGGACGGCCCGTCGCGTCGTCCCGGAGCGGACACCCTCATGGACTCCTCCCGCGTACGGGCTACACCATCTGGCGTACGCCCGCATGCTCGATAAGGTAACCGAGTGACCGCCGCGGAACTGCTCGCCGCCTCCGGCCGCTTTCCCATCGCGCCCGGCCTGTCCGAGACGGAACTCTCCGGCATCGAGTCCGAGTTCCGCTTCACGTTCGCACCCGACCATCGTGACTTCCTCGCCGCCGGCCTGCCCACCGGCGTCGGCTGGCCGGACTGGCGCTCGCCTGACCGGTCCGCCCTGCGTGCGGCGCTGACCGCGCCGGTGGAGGGGGTGCTGTTCGACGTGGCGGAGAATGATTTCTGGTACGAGGGATGGGGCCCCGCCTTCGGAGACCGGTTGGCGACGGCCCGCGCCGGTCTGATGATCGCGCCCCGGATGATCCCGCTGTACGCCCACCGCTATCTACCGGCTGCGATCGCCGGGCACCCGGTCCTCTCCATCTATCAGACCGACGTGATCAGTTACGGCGTCGACCTCACCGACTGGCTGCACCGCGAGTTCGGCATCGGCGAGCCGGCCCAGCGCCGCTCCCGCCCCACCGTCCCGTTCTGGAGCGCCCTCGCCAACTGACCCCCGCCGGCTGGCTCTCAGGGGTGCCTCGCGCGCTGCGGGACCCCTCTCACGCCCAGCTGGTTGGCTCGGCTGGCTGTGAGGGGTGCCTTGCGCCCGGCGAAGCACCTCTCACGCCCAGCCGGTCAGGTTTCGGTCGCGCGGCGGGCTCGGGCTCGGCGTTTGCCCTCGTGCATCGCCTGGACGCGGGCGACCGGGATCGTGTGCCCCTCCTCGATGAGTCCCTTGTCCAGCGGTTTGGGCTCGGGAAGCGCCTCGGCCCACGGATCGCGGTCGCCCAGCAGCCCCGGCGCGGTCGCGATGGTGAAGTCGCCGGTCGTCACGTTGTCGAGGTCGTCCCAGCTCACCGGGAACGACACCGGCACGCCGGGCCGGATCCGCGGGCTGTAGGCGGCCACCACCGTCGCCCCGCCGGCCCGGGTCGCGTCGAGGAACACCTTGCCGTGCCGGTCGTCGCGGATGAACGCGGTGGTGGCGAGCGCCGGGTCGAGCCGCTCGGCACGGGCCGCGACGGCCCGTTGCGCCGCTGCCACATCCTCCGGCGCGGCGTCGGCGAGCGGCACGAACACGTGGACACCCTTCGACCCGCTGGTCTTCACCGCGCCGGGCATCCCGACGTCGTCGAGGACCTGCTTGACCAGCCGGGCCGCCTGGACGGCGAGCCGGAAGCCGCCGTCCTCCGGCGGGTCCAGGTCCATGATCAGGTGAGTGGGGTGCATCGATCCGGCGAGCATCAGCGCCGGGTGGTACTCGATCGCCCGCTGGTTACCGAACCAGATCAGCGTGCGCCTGTCGTTGCCGAGCGCGTAGGTCACCTCACGATGCGACGCGTCCGCCCAGATCTTCGTCCGGGGGACCCAGTCCGGGGTGTACTTCGGCAGGTTCTTCTGCATGAACTGGTCCTGGCCGCGGAGCACCCGGATCACCGACAGCGGCCGGTCCCGCAGCACCGGCAGCAGCCGTCCGGCCATCGCGTCCAGATAGTCGATCAGGTCCCGCTTGGTGGCACCGGCGCCGGGGAACAGCTCCTGGTCCAGGTTGGTCAGCGGTACGCCGTCGCGCTCATCAGCCATGAACTACCCCTTGATGTATTGGGCCGCGGCGGCGGCGAGCGCCTCACGCAGGGAGGCGATGTCCTTGTATCGAGCGATGGAGAACGTGCCGAGCGCGGTGTTCACCGCATTCTGCCAATCCTGCGAGCAGGCCGAGCCGTGCGCACACGACGGGACCGGGATGTCCGACTTCCAGTCCCGCATCGCCGCGAGCTGATAGCCGGAGAAGCCGGTGCCCGCCACGTCGGTGCGCGCCGGGATCGAGCCCTTCCGCACGTTGAACTCCCGCTGGCCCTCGGCCGAGGCCACGGTCCTCAACCAGCACCGGGTGCCGTCCGGGTTGGCCGCACCGGTGGGCAGCACGAACGAGTCGGCCAGCCACTGGAAGACACCGTCGTTGCCGGGGAACGTGAAGTGGTCGAGGCCCGGGGCCGCCCAGTCGCCCATCACGTGAAAGGCGGCCCGGCCCTCGACGAGCAGCCGCTCCGCCTCCGGCCAGTCCCGCGAGTCCCGGTCCGCGTTGCTGTAGTCGAGGAGCGCGGCGTAGTCACCGAGCGCCTCCGTGACCTCACCACTGTTCCAGTCGGTCGCCCCGGTGAACAGCCGGGTGAAGCTCTCCGCACCGAGATGGCTGATCAGCACCGCTTCGAGCAGCATGAGCTGGGTCCAGTCCCGGCCGACGGCGAGCGGTGCCTCGATCCCGGCTCCGCGCAGGGTGGCCAGGTCACGCAGGAGGGCGTCGAGCGTGCGCGGTGTCCCGGTGATGCCGGCCTCGGCGAGCACCCTGGTGTTGACCCAGACGACGTTGGCGCGGTGGATGTTCGCCGGCACCGAGTAGATCTTCCCGTTCACCGTCAGGCCCTCGAGCAGACCCGGCGGCAGGACCTGGCGCAGGCCCCAGGCGTCGTAGTCGGCGGTGAGGTCCTGGAGCCGGCCGGCCGCGATGTAATCGTCGAGCTCGGCACCGGCGTGCACCTGGAACGTGTCCGGCGGGTCGTTGCGCTGGATCCGGGTGAGGAGTCTCTGCTTGGCGTTGACCCCCGCGCCACCGGCCACCGCCGCGTTCTCGAACTGCTGGCCGGGGCAGTCGGCGGTGAAGCGGCTGACCAGGGCGTCCAGGCCCGCTTTCTCGCCGCCGTCGGCCCACCAGGTGAAGACCTCGACCTCGGCGGCCCCGGGATCCTTACCGATCGAGCCGCAGCCGGACACCGCCAGCAGGGCGACAGCGGCGGCGGCCAGGACACGCCGTGCGAAGCGCATATACGTACAGCGCATGGAAGTACCGTGCGCTCTACGGGCAAAGGTGTCAACTCATCACCTATCCCTCCTCGTACATCTCGTGCCTCTTGGTTGAGCCTTGGAGCTAATTCATTCGTGGTACGCCAAACGGGCCATAGCTCACTGTCTATCAAAATGGTCAGAATTCACCTATGAACGCACCGGGTGACATCGTGATCCTCCTTGTCCTCATCGCCGCGTTCGTGGCCTGCGCCGCGTATGCCGCCGGTCGGCTTCACCAGCGGTACCAGAACGGGCCGGACCGGGCGGAGGCGTATCGCAGCGGTTACGACACCGGGACCCGCAGCGTCTTCAGCATGGCCGCGCGGGCGGCGGGCCGGCGCCGGACCAGTGGAGCGGTGCACGCCTCGGCGGCCGCGCCGGTGGGAGGGGAGGAGCCGACAGAGGCGCTCGACGAAGGTCCGACGGCGGCGCTCGACGAGGGCCCGACGAAGCCGGTGCCACAGCTCGGCGTGCCGGAGCAGCAGAAGCCGGTCGAGGAGAAACGGGGCCGGCACCTGGTGCCGGACGAACTGGTCCGGGCCACCACCTACCGGCTACCACCGGACCGGGTGGCGCGGGCCAAGGTGGTGCAGCCCGCGGATCCGCCGGTGCCACGCCCGCGCGGAAATTGAGTCAGCCCTTGTCGAGGGCCTCACGCAGGCCGCGGGCCGCGAGCCGGTCGGCGCGTTCGTTCTCCGGGTGGCCGGCGTGGCCCTTCACCCAGTGCCAGCTAACCGTGTGCCGCTGCACCGCCGCGTCGAGGCGCTGCCACAGGTCGACGTTCTTCACCGGCTGCTTGGCCGAGGTCTGCCAGCCGTTGGCCCGCCACCGCGACACCCACTTCGTGATGCCGTCGCGGACATAGATGCTGTCGGTGTAGATGTCGACGATCAGGGGTGCCCGGTTCAGGCTCTCCAGGGCCCGGATCGGTGCCATCAGCTCCATCCGGTTGTTCGTGGTCGGTGTCGCCTCACCGCCGCACAGGTCCTTCTCCGCGGTGCCGTACCGCAGGACCGCGCCCCACCCGCCGGGGCCCGGATTGGGTACGCACGCCCCGTCGGTGTAGATCTCCACCACGCGGGTCCCGTCGCTCATGGCGGGCACCCTACCTCCGGTGAGGCATCCCATCCTGCCCACCGCCGCGGCCAGGCGTGGCGGCCACCGCCGTAAGGTGACCCTGGGCGAGCGGATTCCGTGCGGACGTGATGGGCGGGACTGATGGTGGGTGGCGACGCTGCCGCGGTTGAGGTACGAGACGTCGTCGTGCGCTGGGGCGACACGACGGCTGTCGACGGCGTGTCCCTGTGTGTGCCACGCGGCCGGGTGCTCGCCCTGCTCGGTCACAACGGCGCCGGCAAGACCAGCCTGTTGCAGGTGTGCGAGGGTTTCCGGCGGCCGGACGCGGGCGAGGCCCGGGTGCTCGGCCTGGACCCGGTCGGCCGGCACGACGAGCTGATGCCGCGGCTCGGCATCATGCTCCAGTCCGGTGGCATCTATCCGTGGGCCGCCGCCGGCGAGATCCTGCGGCTCTTCGCGTCGTTCGCCGCCAACCCGCTGAACCCGGACATGCTGCTCGACCGGCTCGGCCTGCGCAAGGTCGAGCGCACCCGGTTCCGCCGGCTCTCCGGCGGTGAGCAGCAGCGGCTCAGCCTCGCGGTGGCCCTGGTCGGCCGCCCCGAGCTGGTCTTCCTCGACGAGCCGACAGCCGGCATGGACACCGAGGCCCGGCACACCACCTGGCAGCTGATCGAGGAGCTGCGCGCCGACGGCGTGTCCGTCCTGCTGACCACGCACCTGCTCGACGAGGCGGAGCGGCTCGCCGACGACGTCGTGATCATGCGCAACGGGAAGGTCGCCGCGACCGGCACCCCGGCCGAGCTCACCGCGGCCGCGGGCATCGACCACCTGGAGGTCCGCGCCGACCCGGGTCTCGATCTGACCACCCTGCGCGCCCGCCGTACCGTCACCGAGACCTCCCCGGGGGAGTACGAGATCGCCGGCGCCCTCGACACCGCCGCGCTCGCCGATGTCCTCGCCTGGTTCGCGAGCATGGACGCGCAGGTCACCGCGCTGAGCAGCCGTCGCCGCACGCTCGAGGACGTCTACCTCTCCCTGACCACGCAGAACCCCGTAGGAGCCGCCAAGTGAGCGCCGGAACCTTCACCCCGGCGCCCGGCCGCGCCCCGATGCGCACGATCATCGGCCGGCAACTGCGGATGGAACTGCTGCTGACCGCCCGCCGGGGCGAGGCCGTGGTGCTCGCCATGGGCGTCCCGCTGCTGGTGCTGCTCGGCGCCGGCCTGTTCGAGGTCACGAACCTGCCCACCGACGACCGGCTCGGCTTCGTCGTGCCGGGGGTGCTGGCGCTGACCGTGATGTCGACGGCCTTCACCGGGCAGGCGATCACCACGGGGTACGAGCGCGGGTACGGCGTACTCAAACGCCTCGGTGCCTCGCCGCTCACCCGCCCCGGTCTGCTCTTCGCCAAGACCGGGTCGGTGCTCGTCCAGATCCTGGTGCAGGTGCTGGTGCTGGCCCTCGTCGGGTTCGCGGTCGGCTGGCGGCCCCAGGCGGGCGCGCTGCTGCCCGCCGCCGGGATCACCGTGCTCGCCGTCGCCGGTTACAGCGGTCTGGCGCTGCTGCTGGCCAGCGTGCTGAAGCCGGAGACCACCACCGGCGCCGCCACCCTGATCTACGTGGTGATGCTCTCGGTCGGCGGCATCATGTTCGCCGCACCGGACCTCGGCACCGCCGGATACTTCCTGCTGCCGCTCGCCGCACACGCCGACGGCCTGCGCGAGACGCTGATGCACGGCGCCGCGGTACCGCTGCCGATCTGGCTGAGCCTCGGTGCCTGGGCGGTCGTCTGGCTCACCGTGGCGGCCCGCAAGTTCCGCTGGGAGTGAGCCGGCTGTCCATCGATCGGTGGACAACCGGTGACAGCCGCGCGGTCGTCCCGGCCCCGCCGCGGAAAGAGCACGATCAATGGCATGGAAGCCATCGAGGTAAGCGGACTCCGCAAGACCTATCGCGGCCGGGACGCGGTCGCCGGCATCGACCTTGTTGTCGCCCGTGGCGAGATCTTCGCCCTGCTCGGCCCGAACGGCGCGGGCAAGACCACCACGGTGGAGATCCTCGAGGGGCATCGGCGCCGCAGCGGCGGTGACGTGCGGGTGCTCGGGGAGGATCCGGGGCAGGCCGGCTCCGGCTGGCGTACCCGGATCGGCATCGTGCTGCAGGACGCGGACGACGCCGCCGACCTGACGGTGCACGAGATGGTGCGCCACCTGGCCGGGTTCTATCCGGAGCCGCGCAAGCCGGACGAGGTGATCGACCTCGTGGGGCTCACCGAGAAGCGGAACAGCAAGATCCGTACGCTCTCCGGCGGCCAGCGGCGCCGTGTCGACGTGGCGCTCGGCATCGTCGGCCGCCCGGAGCTGCTCTTCCTCGACGAGCCGACCACGGGGTTCGACCCGGAGGCGCGCCGGCAGTTCTGGGAGCTGATCCGCACGCTGGCCGGTGACGGCACCACGATCGTGCTGACCACCCACTACCTGGACGAGGCCGAGGCCCTCGCGGACCGGCTCGCGGTGCTGGCCGGCGGCCGGATCGTCGCCGAGGGCACCCCCGCCACGCTGGGCGGCCGGTCCGCGGCCGAGGCCCTCGTGACGTGGCGGGAGAACGGCAGCGCGCACACCGAGCGCCACGCCGATCCGACCGCCCTGCTACGCCGGCTGCTCGACTCCGGCGTCGACCTGACCACCCTCACCGTCACCCGGCCGACGCTCGAGGACACCTACCTGGACCTGATCGGAGCAACCCGATGACCAGCCCGTCGATGAGCCTCAGCCGCGGTCACGTGGAGCTGCTCCAGTTTCTGCGGGACAAGACCGCTGTGGTCTTCACCTTCGCTTTCCCGGCGATGCTCCTGCTGCTGTTCGGCACGATCTTCGGCGACGAGTACAGCGATCAGGGTGTCAGCGCGAGCCGGGTCTTCACGGCCAGCATGGTCGCGTACGGCATCCTGAACACCGCCTTCGTCACGATGGGTTCGGGGCTGGCGATGGACCGGGAGGACGGGACGCTCAAGCGCCTCCGCGGTACGCCGATGCCGGCTTCCGCGTACCTGATGGGTAAGGCTCTTCTGGTCCTTGCCTTGAGCGTGGCCGAAGCGGCGGTGCTGATCCTCGTCGGTGTTCTGGTCTTCGACGTCCCGCTGCCGGACGCGGCACACTGGGTGACCTTCGCCTGGATCTTCGTGCTTTCCGTGATCGCCTGTTCGCTACTGGGTGTGGCGGTCAGCGCGCTGGTCCGCAACGCCCGCAACGCCGGCGCCATCCTCAACGTGCCGGTGGTGGCACTCCAGTTCGTCTCCGGCGTCTTCATCCAGCCGATGAGCCAGCTGCCGGACTGGCTGGAGAAGTTCGCGTCGCTGTTCCCGATCCGCTGGATGGCGCAGGGTTTCCGGTACGTGTTCCTGCCGGACGAGGCGAAGGCGCAGGAGATCGGCGGCAGCTGGGACCTCGGCATGGTGGCCGTGGTGCTCGGTGTGTGGTGTGTGATCGGATTGGTGCTGTGCCTGGCGACCTTCCGGTGGAGCGACCGGTCCCGGTGAGCGCGCCCGCGGACTGGATCTGGGACGTCTATTTCGTGGCGGTCGTGGCTGCTGTGGCAGCCGCGACCGTCCTCGCGTCGCCGTCCCCGACCTCCCTGGCCGCGCTGGCCGCGCTCGGCGCGATGGTGCTGCTCCACCTGGTGATCGGCCGCCCGCTGATCGTGCGGGGCCGGGAGAACACCGCGTCCCTGCTGGTGTTGCTCGCGCAGATCGCCCTCTTCCTCACCGCGGCGGCCTTCGTCCCGCTCACCACCTGGCTGTTGTTCGCGGTGATCCCGCTGATCTTCCAGATGGTCCCGTTGCGCCGGGCCGTTCCGCTGGTCATCGTGACGAACGCGCTGCCGGTGATCCTGGAGTACCGCCGCGAGCCCGAGGGCATCGGTGTCGACATCGTGATCGCGACGATCTCCACCGCGGCCGGGATCTGCATGGGCCTGTGGATCACCAGGACCCTGGAGCAGAGCCGGGAGCGCGCCGACCTGATCGCGGAGCTGTCGGCGAGCCGGGCCGAGCAGGAGCGGCTGTCGCACGAGGCGGGCGTGGCGGCCGAGCGCAACCGCCTGGCCGGCGAGATCCATGACACCCTCGCGCAGGGATTCACCAGCATCATCACGTTGATCCAGGCCGCCGATCCGTCGCTGAGCGACGAGCGCCTGGCGCTTGCCGTGCGTACCGCACGGGAGAATCTCGCCGAGTCGCGGGCCATGGTCGCGGCCCTGTCACCCTCCGCTCTGGCTTCGGCGTCACTACCCGAGGCGGTACGCCGCCAGGCTGATCGTTTCTCGGAGGAGTCGGGGGTCCCGTGTTCTTTCCGGGTGACCGGCTCCGTGCGTGAGTTGCCGACCCGGGTCTCCGTGGTCCTGCTGCGTGCCGCCCAGGAGGCATTGGCGAATGTGCGCCGGCACGCACATGCCTCCACCGTCTCCGTTCTGCTCGGGTATCTCGCTGATTCCGTCCACTTGTCGGTTCGAGATGACGGTTGCGGCTTCGACCCGTCGGCCGCTTCCGGCTTCGGCCTGTCCGGGATGCGATCGCGCGCCGGCCAGGTAGGCGGGACGCTGACCGTTTCGTCGGACTCCGGCACCACCCTCGAAGTGGAGATTCCCGCGTGATCCGCATCCTGCTCGTCGACGATCATCCCGTGGTGCGGATGGGGTTGCGCGGGATGCTCGACGCCGAGCCGGACCTCACCGTGATCGGCGAGGCCTCGTCGGGCGCCGAAGGCGTGACCATCGCCCTCTCCGAGAGGCCTGACATCGTCCTGATGGACCTGCGGATGCCCGGCGGCGACGGGGTGGACGCCACCGCCGAGATCCTGGCGGCGTCCGCCGGCATCCGGGTGATGGTGCTGACCACCTACGAGTCGGACCGCGACATCCTGCGCGCCATCGAGGCCGGTGCGTCCGGCTACCTGCTCAAGGACGCGACCCCGGCCGAACTCGCGGACGCGGTACGAGCCGCCTCGCGGGGGGAGACCGTGCTGGCCCCGAGCGTCGCGACGACGCTGGTGAGGCAGGTCCGCAGCCCGGCCCCGCCGGCACTGTCGGCACGCGAGACCGAGGTCCTGAAGCTGGTGGCGTCCGGTCTGACCAATGCGGAGATCGGCAAGCGGTTGTTCATCAGCGAGGCGACAGTGAAGACGCACCTCCTGCGCGTCTTCAACAAACTGAACGTCGCGGATCGGACGGCCGCGGTGACCACCGCGATGCGGCACGGCCTGCTCTAAACCTGGAAACGCGAATTCCTGTCATAAGCGACTATTCCGGCGGTTAGATTACCGACGGCGCACGCTCTGTCTTCGCAGCTCACCACAGCTTCCGGGACCTCGCGCCGCTCTCTAGCCCTCGGATCGGCCGCTGAAGGAGAAGACAGGACCATGCCCACCCATGCTGTAGATCAGGTGCCGTTCCGGCTGTGGGCCCCGGCACGATTCCGAGCCTTCGTGTCCGTCGTGGCGGCGGCCGCCGCGGGACTGGTCCCGGTGTTCGCGCTGCAACCGGCGCCGGCCTACGCCGATCCGGGCGACATCATCATCGAGGCCGACATCGAGGGCTCCGAGGGGGGCGAGTTCGCCTTCGAAGTACAGCGCCTTGGCCCGATCACGGGCTCTGTCACCTACAAGTACGACATCATCCCGGCCCCCGGCGACGGCTTCGAGGCAGCCACCGCGGGCACCGACTACACAGCGATCAGCGGCCAGGCGACATTCACCACGAGCAACCGGACCTCGATCAGACGGATCGTGGTCAACGGCATCGCCGACCCGAACGACGAGTTCGACGAGCGGTTCGCGCTCCGCCTGCGATACCTGGACGACACGCTGGTCACCCCGATCGCCTACGGCACGATGCTGGACGACGACGCCCCACCCACCTACAGCCTTGACACGAGCCCGCTGACCGTCGCCGAGGACGCGGGCAACGCGACGATCACCGCGACGCTGTCGAATTTCTCGGCCAAGGAAGTGCGGATCCCGTACGCCACCACGGCCGGCACGGCCACCGCGGACTCGGACTACACCACCACGACGGGAACGCTGGTGATTCCGGCGGAGAGCCCGACCGGAACGATCACGGTACCGATCGCGAACGACACACGGGACGAGGTCAGCCCCGAGGACTTCACCGTCGGCACCACCGGCTCGCTGACCAATGTCACAGCGGGCTCCCCGGTCACCACGACGGTGAACATCACCGACAACGACAGCCCGCCCCAGGTCTACCTGGAAGAGCCCGCCGACGTGGCCGAGGGCGACCCGATCATCTTTCCGGTCAAGCTGGACGCGGCCTCCAACCGTGATGTGACGGTGAACGCGACCTTCTCCGGGGGCAGCGGCGCAGCCCCGGACGACGACTACACCGTCACCTCACCGCAGACCGTCACCATCCCCGCCGGCCAGACCACGACGAACGTGACGGTGCCGACGGTCGGTGACGCCGTGGTGGAATCCGGGGAATCGGTGGACCTGACGATCTCCGCCCCGGCCAATGCCACCCTCGGCGGCGGCGTGGCCACCACCTCGGTGGGGATCATCGACACCGCGGTGACCGTGGCGTCGGACGCGGCGATCGTCGAGGGTGCCGGCGGGACCACCAACCAGACCTTCACCGTCACGCTCAACAAGGCGCGGCAGACGTCGACGGTGGTCGACTACACGGTCACCGGCGACAGCGCCACCGCCGGCACCGACTTCGACACGGTCGCCCCGGGGACGCTGACCTTCGCGCCCGGCGAGACGACCAAGACGATCACCGTGGTAACACACGGTGACACGATCTACGAGGCCGGCGGCGAGACCTTCACCATCGCCCTGACCCCGTCCGAATCCAGCGTCGGCGTGACCGGAACCGGTCAGTTCACCATCCCGGAGGACGACGCGACACCAGCCCTTCTGGGCCTCTCCAGCGTGCCCCGTACGGAGACCGACTCCGGCACCACCACGGCGACGTTCGTCGCGAGTATCGATCACGCCAGTGCCCAGGACATCATTCTTGATGTCGCCGTCAGCAATGCCGGCACCACCGAGGCGGCCGGTGCCAGCCCTGGCGACGACGACTTCGACCTCGCCGCGGCGACGCTGACCATCCTGGCCGGCTCCACCACCGGCGAGGTGGACGTCACGGTGAAGGGCGACGAGGTCTACGAGACGGACGAGACCGCCACGATCACCGCCACGCGCCAGGATGGTGGAGCGACCGGCGGGCCGGTGAGCGGAACGCTGACGATCGAGAACGACGACACGGTGCCCACCATCTCGCTGGGTAGTCTCAGCCAGCCCGAGGGCACCGACTCGGTCGCGCTCGCCGCCACGGTCGACGGTGAGGCCGAGGGCGCACTGACCTTCACCGCGTCCGCGGTCGGCGCGTCGGACGGCAGCAGCAACGCGGCCGAAGCCGAGGACTTCGTCTCCGGGGTGACCGCTTCCGGCCAGTTGGATCCGGGCGATCCGACCCTTGACTTCGGCACCATCGATCTGGCCACCGACCAGGTCGACGAGTTCGCCGAGACGATTCGGATCTCCGCCACGATGGACGGCTCCACCGTGAGCGACTACGTGACGATCACCGACGATACGAACGACCTGGGCCCGATCGTTTCGATCGATCCGACCGGGACAGTCGCGGAGAACGCGGGTCCGGCGCTGGTGCCGGTGACGCTGGATTACGACCACGACGGCAACGATGCGACGGAGACCGAGAAGACGATCGACGTTGCCTATGGTGCGACCGCTGGTGGTTCGGCGAATGCATCCGACTTCACGGTGGGTACTGGGACGGTGAGTTTCACCGGTTCCGAGCTCAGCAAGAACATTTCGGTGAATGTGACGACCGATGAGGTGTACGAGCTGGCCGAGACGTTCAACGTGGATCTCACCGGGGCGACCAACGCGGCCAGCGTCGACACCGGTGCGGACAACAGCGTGGTGACGATCACGAACGACGACACCGCTCCGGCCTTCACGGTGACGCCGGATGCGACGTCGACACCGCTCGAGGTCGCTGAGGACGGCACGGCAACGTTCACGGTGACGCTTGGCGCTCCCGCACTCGCCCCGGTCGATTTCACCGTGGTGATGGGTGATGGGTCGACCACCGGCGGCGACTACACAGCGCACGCCGGCACCTTCACGATCGGGACCGGGAACAGCACCGCCACGGTCGATGTGCCGATCGTGGACGACGCGGTGGACGAGGCCGCCGAGACTGCGACGGTCACGATCGATCGCGCCTTCGGTGAGACCGACGCCTCCGGTGGCCCGGTGGTCAGCACGATCAGCATCACCGATAACGATGACGCGCCGACGGCCACGCTGACTCCGATCGCGGGGGCTGAGGGTGATGTTGAAGCGGTGTCGGCTTCGGTGGTGGGTTCGTCGCAGGCGTCGATCCCCTGGACGGCGACGGTTACCGGGGTTGGTGGCACGGCTGCGGTGCCGGGTTTGACGAATGCGGTGCAGGACGCGGACGTGGACGGCACCGGGTTGACGTTGAGCGGCAGTCTGGCTCCTGGAGGGTCGTCGATCAACCTGGGCAACCTGGGGCTGGAGGACGACGCGATTGACGAGGCTGACCAGCAGGCGCAGGTCTCGATCACTTTGGGTTCGCAGGATGCGGTGACCACGACGGTCACGATCGCTGACAATGCGGATGACCTCGGGCCGCAGGTGTCGATCGCGCCGACTGCGTCGGTGGCGGAGAACGCGGGTCCGGCGTTGGTGCCGGTGACGCTGGATTACGACCACGACGGTAACGATGCGACGGAGACCGAGAAGACGATCGACGTTGCCTACGCGGCCACTGCCGGTGGGTCGGCGGCTGCGGCCGACTTCACG
>NZ_JBHTDO010000001.1:435871-717651 GCF_042666575.1 Actinoplanes sp. GCM10030250
GACGGCGACGATGAGGCTGCTGAGACGGCCACGCTGACGATCGCCCGTGCTGGTGGTGAGGACGACGCCTCCGGTGGCCCGGTGGTCAGCACGATCAGCATCACCGACAACGACGCGGCTCCGGCTCTCACGCTCGCGCCGATCACCGGCACTGAGGGCGACACCCCGGCGATCAGCGCGACGGTGGCCGGCTCGTCGCAGGCGTCGATCCCCTGGACCGCGACGGTGACCGGAGTCGGCGGCACGGCTGCGGTACCGGGTTTGACGAATGCGGTGCAGGACGTGGACGTGGACGGCACCGGGCTGACCCTGAGCGGCAGCCTTACTTCGGGCGCCTCAAGCCTTGACCTCGGCAGCCTGGTCCTCGCCACCGACGCGATCGACGAGGACGACCAGACCGCGCAGGTGTCGATCACCCTGGCCGGTCAGGACCCGGTCACCACGACGGTCACCATCGCCGACGCCACGAACAACAAGACACCCGAGATCGTGTTCGGGGCCGCGCCGACGGTGGCCGAGGAAGCCGGCACGGTGAACGTTCCAGTGGGTTTGAGCTGGACGGGCCTCTCCGGCAACGTCGCCACCTCCACCGAGAAGACAATCACCGCGCGGGTGGACACCGGAGACGACACGGCGGAGGAGCCGGGCGACTACACCGCCGTCACGAACGGCACCGTGACCTTCCAGCCGAGCGACGTCGCCGAGGACGTTCCTGTCGCCATTGTCAACAACCAGGTGCACGAGGTGACCGAGCAGTTCGACGTCAGCCTCTCCCAGGCCAGTGGCGACGCGAACATCCCGGTCGCCGACACCGCCGTCACCATCACGGACACCGCTGATCCTCTACCGACCTACACGGTCTCCTCGGAGACGGTGAATGAGGGCGGAACTGCGACCGTCACGGTGGAGCTGGCGACCTCGGCGGCAGCCGACATCCCGTTCACTGTCTCCGTCGTGGACGGGACCGCCACACAGGGCGGTGTCGCTGAAGGCGGCGACGACTTCACCACCCCGACGGCCCCGCTGACCGTACAGAAGGGTTCCAGGACCGCGACCGTCCAGGTGGCGACCCTCAACGACAACGCCTACGAGGGCCCGGAGAGCGCCCTCGTACGGGTCACCCGCGACAACGACGACCACGCGGCGGGCGGCCCGATCGACGGCACCCTGACGATCAGCGACACCGATGCGGTACCGGCGATCACGCTCAACACGGTGGAGGACGCCGAAGGCAATACGGTTGGCGTCACCGCCACACCGAACGGCCTCGCCCAGCGGGCGATGAACTACACGGTCACGACTGCCGGCGATGCCACCGGCGGGGCCAACGCCGCCGAGAGCAGTGACTTCACCGCCACCGTGTCCGGCGCCGTTCCCGGCGGTACCGAGGCCGGCACACCGGTGCCGTTCGGCACCGTGGCCCTGAACCCCGACGCCGTCGACGAGCCGATCGAGACGATCAAGCTGACGGCCCGCAATGACACGGCCGCCATCACCAATGCCACCTCGACTTATCGCATCACCGACGACCCGGCTGATCTGCCGCCGGCGGTATCGCTCGGCTCGATCTCGATCTCCGAGGCGGTGGGGCTCGCCGACGTGCCGGTGAGCCTCGCCTACGGCGGCGGCAACGCGGCCACCTCGACCGAGCAGACGGTCTCGGTCAACTATCTGATCTATCCCGGAACCGCCGGTCTGGGCGACTTCGGCCCGACCGCCTCACCGAACCCGCTTGTCCTCGCGGCCGGTACGGCAAGCAGCGTGATCCGAGTCCCGATCGTCGAGGACGGGACCAGCGAGGAGAGCGAGTCGTTCCGGGTGGTGGCCACCCAGGTGAGCCCCTCCGGAGCCACCTTGGGTACGGCTACCAGCGTCGTCACCGTCTTCGACAACGACGAAGGTGGCAACGACGGTGGCGGCGGCACCCCGGGCGGCGGGACCCCGGGCGGCGGGACGCCCGACAGCGGGCCGGGAACCGGTGTGCCGTCGTTCTCTGTCGCGAGCAGCGCGTCGACTGTGGAGGGCTCCGGTCCGGCCACCGTCGAGGTGACCCTCGACGCCGCGGCCACCAACGACGTCGACCTCACCGTGGTGGCCACTGACGGCACAGCCACCGATGCCGCAAGCGGGCTGGGCGGCGACGACTACGATGCGCCCGGCACCACACTGCGGATTCCGAAGGGCAGCCGGAGCGCGATCGTGACGATCCCGGTCCGGCAGGACGCTGTCTTCGAGGGCGACGAGCAAGCTCGGATCACCGTGGCGCTCTCCGCCGGTGAGCGAGACGCCGGCGGCGCTGCGCAGTCGAGCACGGTCACCATCACCGACGATGACCCGCAGCCCACGCTCAACCTCATCGCGGCCACCGCCGCGGAGGGTGAGAGCATCGAGGTACGCGGAACCGTCACCGGAACGGCCCAGCGCGATCTGGACCTGGACGACGACACCACGGCCGCGGCCGAGGACGAGGCGAACGACCCCGCGGAGCCCGGCGACTACGACCTCACCAATCTGAACACCGTGCTCCGCGCCGGAACGCCGACCGGCAGCGCGGTGAATTTGGGCACCATCCGCGTGGGTGACGACTCCGTCGACGAGAACACCGAGACCATCCCGTTCGGCCTCGGCGGTTCGCGGGTGGCGTACCGGATCACCGACGACCCGGACGACGTGGCGCCGACCGTCTCGATCAGCGACGAGGACACCCGGGAGAGCGGCAAAGCCGTCGAGTTGACCGTGTCGCTCACCTTCACCGGTGACACCACCGGCACCGAGCGTTCCATCGCGGTGCCCTGGCGTACGGTCGCCGGCACCGCTGATGCGGGCCAGGACTTCACCGCATCGAGCGGCACGGTCCGGTTCACGCCGCCGGTCACCGCGACAACCATCTCGGTGCCGCTGCTCAAGGACAATCGCAATGAGGCCGAGCAGCAGTTCGCCGTGCAGCTGGGTAAGGCGCAGCCCGCCGACGTGGCGGTCACGAAGGCGAAGGGCTCGGTCACCATTGCCGACGACGACAAGCCCAAGGCTCCGACCCTGAACGTCCCGTCCTCGGTCACCGGCACGCAGCGGGTCGCTGTCACCGGCGCTGCCGGGGCCGGGGCGAAGGTCGAGATGCTCAGCGCTCCCGGGCCGTCCGGAGGGACGTGGCGGGTCGTCTACACCACGACGGCCGACGACAACGGCGACTTCACGTTCCGGCCGAACTTCACCATGGGTTACCGGCTCATGGTCCGCTCCGCCGGGCTGACCTCACCGGTGCGCCTGCTTCAGATTCGGCAGGAGCCGGCCATGGCGGCGGCCTCGAACGCCCGTGGCGCGGCGACCGTGAAGGTCACCGGTGACCCGGACCGGCAGGGCCAGCCCGTGACGGTGCAGCGGCAGGTCAGCGGCAACTGGCAGACCGTGGCCACCGGGCGCCTCGACTCCGGCGGCGTCTTCGTCACGGTCCAGCGCGGGCTGCGATCGGGCAGCTCCCACTCGTTCAGGGCGGTGGTGGGCGCTACACCGTCTCAGGGCATCCTGGCCGGTGTTTCGCCGACTCGGCAGGTTCGAGTTCGGTAGCCGAGCGGCTGGTGAAGGGCGGTCCGTTCGGGCCGCCCTTCACCCGTTTCACGGGCGTCCCGAGGCGGTCGTTACAGGTCATGTGAAGGTTTTTATACCGAAAAACGTGATCCGCCGATAACGGGCCGATACGCCGGTTAGATTACGGAAGGCGTCGCCTCACAGGGACTTTCGAATCTGTGTTTGCGCTGCTGAAGGCCGGTTCCGGCCGGCGCCCCCACCGCCCCTAGGTGCGGTACCCGAACAGGCAAACCCGTCGCGAGGCGGGGACGCAAAGCCAGGGGCCTCCCCGCTGGAGGTTGCCCAGCCGCCGAAGGAGTTAGGAAGAGAATGCGTCATCGACCCATCCAAGCGGCGCCGCGAGAGCGGGTGCCGTTCACGCTCTGGGGACGGAAGCCGGTCCGGCAGGTCCTGGCGACTGTTGCCGCCTCGGCTGTTGCCCTGGTCCCCGTAACTTTCATCGCGTCACCTGCGTACGCGGCAGTCATCCCGAACCTGACCATCACTCCCGCAGCGAACTGGGAGGGTGGTGACCTTGCGTTCAAGGTCACCTACACGGGCGCCGCGGCCTCGCCCGCCATCACCTTCACCGGTGTCGACAATGCGTCGCCGTCCGCGGTTGACACAGAGGACTACACCGCGACGCCGACGGACAACGCGACCTATACCTTCCCCGGCACCACCGCGGGCGGTACGAACTCGATCACCGTCACCATCGCGACCACCACCGCGGGTGCTCCCGGCGAGGGCGACCAGACGTTCCTGCTGAGTGCCACCGGAGGCGGTAACACGACGGAGGCGGTCGGCACGATCTGGGACCTGCCGGTGTCGGCTCCGCGCCTGGACGTTTCGGCCCCGGCCACCGTGGCGGAGAGTGCAGGAACGGCCGCGATCGTCGCCAGCATCGCCAGTCCGCTGGACCACGATGTCACCATTCCGGTCTCCGCGGCCGGAACCCTGGACAACGGAGCGGGCACAGCCGCGCTGTCGAGCGGCGGTGTGACCCGCGACTTCACGGCGCCGGTCGCTGACGCGGCGATCACCATCCAGGCCGGCACGACGACCGGGGCCCTTTCGCTGGCGATCAACGACGACAACGTCGACGAGCCGGAGACCCAGTATGTCCGGGTGACGATCGGTGCCACCGTGCCGACCGGAGTGACGACCAACGGCACCATGACGGCGGACATCGGGATCACCGACAACGACGCCGCGCCGACGGTGAGCATCGGCGATGCAGCCGCGGTGAACGAGGGGACAGCCGCCAGCTTCCCGATCAGGCTCTCCGGCCTCTCGGAGAACGCGCTCACCGTCGACTTCACGACCTCGAACGGGTCCGACACCGACAAGACGCGCGGTGCGACCGGCGGCACCAGCTCCACCGGCGACTTCACCGCGGTGACGGCTCCGGTGTCGGTGCCCATCCCGCCGATGACGCAGACCGTCTACCAGTCGGTCACCACACGGGCGGACGTTCTGACTCCGCCCTATGGCGACGACGTCCTGGAGGGGACCGAGACCTTCAACGGCTCGATCTCCAACCCGAGCACGGGGCTGACGCTGGGCACGCCGCTGACGGCGACTGCCACGATCAATGATCGTGACACCACGCCCAGCGTCGCGGTCACCGACATGGACCTGACCAACAACATCCCGACCCCGACGACCGACGTCTTCTTCGACGAGGGATCGAACACCACCACCAACGCGGAAATCGCTGTGTCGATCGCGCTCGGCGCCACCGCACGGGAGACGCCGCTGCGGCTCGACTACACGTTCACCGACGTCACCGCCACGAACGGCGTCGACTACACAGGCACCGCCGGCTCGCTGACCATCCCGGTCACGGCTACCGGCACCTGGACCGGCAAGATCCCGGTGAAGATCGTCGGTGACACCACCTACGAGGGCACGGCCTACGGCCTCGGCCGGGCGGAGTCGTTCACCGTGACTCTCGCCAGCGCGAACAAGACGGTGGGCGGCCTCGGCAGCCAGACCGTCTACGTCGTCGAGGGCGCGGACGACGCTCAGCCCACCTGGACGACCTCGGACGTCTCGGTGGTCGAGGGCAACGAGGGCCAGACGATGGCCCGGGTGCCGATCAACCTGAGCGGCGCGGCCGGCGCCGACGTTCTGTTCACCACGGACTTCACCGGTCTGGCCAGTGCCACCGAAACCGGCGTCAACTCGGGTGCGACAGTCGGTGCGAACGACTACGACATCCCGGCGACCCGTACCGTCACCATCAAGAAGGGTGACAAGTCCGGGTACCTCGACATCCCGATCAACGGGGATGCGGTCTACGAACGTGATGAGGCGTTCAGCGTCGCGCTGGCCACGGTCAGCACCTCGGTGAACAGCACCCTCACCGCCGACGTGTCGCACACCGCGCGCGTCAACATCACCAACGACGATGCCAAGCCCACCGTGAAGCTCACCGAGGTCTCCGGCGGCGAGGGCACGACGATGCGGGTGGTCGGCACGCTGGTCGGTCTCTCGCAGTACAACTACACGCTCGGTGTCACCACCGCTGCCATCGGCACCAACGCGGCGACGCCCGGCACCGACTACGAGGTCCCGACGACGCTCGCCACCCGGACGATCCCGGTCGCTCAGGGCGACACAGCGCTGTCCGAGGCCAACTCCCGGCTGGCCGAGTTCTACCTCCTGCCGGACGACATCGACGAGGCGACCGAGACCTTCGGCGTCACGGTGTCCGAGGTCACGGCGTCGCCGCAGGGCTTCTCCACGGCCACCGGCACCTTCCGGATCACCGACGATCCGGCGGACCTCCCGCCGGCCGCCGCCATCCGCGACGAGTCGATCGGTGAGTGGGAAGGTTCTGTCGACGTCCACGTTGACCTGGCCTTCGACGAGAACACCAAGTCGACCACGCAGACGATCCGGATCCCGTACTGGACCGAGGACGGCACTGCCACGGCCGGCGAGGACTTCAAGTCGACCCGCGGCGAGCTCGTCGTCACGCCGGGCACCAGCACCGCGAAGATCAACGTCGAGGTGCTGAACGACAAGATGAAGGAAGCCGAGGAGACCTTCCGGGTCGTCCTGGGCAACCCGACCAGCCCGAGCGGTGCGACGGTCAAGCGCGGCACCGGCACGGTCACGATCAAGTCGGACGACACCTACAGCCCGGCCACGCCGACCATCAGTGTCGCCGGACCGGCCAAGGGTGCGGGTTACGCCACCATCACCGGCAAGGTCGACGCCAACGCCCAGGTTGAGCTGTGGGGCGCTCCGATCGCCGGCAACGGTGAGCTGAAGTGGCTCGTCAACGGCAAGGCCGACGGTAACGGCAACTACAAGTTCAGCCGCTCCATCGCCACCGGCTACCGGTTCGCCGTGCAGTCGCAGGAGATGAACTCGGCGGAGCGGGCCGTCAAGGTCACGCAGAACCCGGCCTTCTCGGTGAGCTCCACCAAGGGCAAGGTGACGGTCAGCGTCACCGGCAACCCGAAGGCCTCCGGTCAGGCGGTCGTCGTTCAGAAGCTGGTCAAGGGCAAGTGGTCGACCGCCTACAAGGGGACCACCACCGGCGCGGGCTTCAAGAAGACCTACTCGGTGAAGTCGAAGACCAAGCTGACGCTGCGGGCGTTCGTCGCGGGTAACACCTCCGCGGGCCTGAACGGTGGCTACTCGGCCTCGAAAAACATCACCATCAAGTAAGCGCAAGCGGTAACAGAACGGGGGCGGCCGGATGGCCGCCCCCGTTCCGTATGCGAAAACTCAGTCGACCTCGACGACAGCCTGAGCGAACTGCGCGGAGTAGAGCCGCGCATAGGCACCGTCCGCCGCGATCAGCTCGTCGTGCGTTCCCTGCTCCACGATCGAGCCCTCCTCCATCACGAGGATCACGTCCGCGTCCCGGATGGTCGACAGCCGGTGCGCGATGACGAAGCTGGTCCGCCCGGTACGCAGGTTCCCCATCGCCCGCTGGATCAGCACCTCGGTCCGCGTGTCCACCGACGAGGTCGCCTCGTCCAGGATCAGGATGCTCGGCTCCGCCAGGAACGCCCGCGCGATGGTGAGCAGCTGCTTCTGCCCCGCGCTGACATTCGACCCCTCTTCGTCGAGTTTCGTGTCGTAGCCGTCAGGGAGCGTCCGCACGAAACCGTCAGCGTGTGCGGCCTCGGCGGCTCGCCGCACCGAGGCGGCGTCAAAACCATCCGACCCGTAGGCGAGGTTCTCCGCGATGGTCCCGCCGAACAGCCAGGTGTCCTGCAGAACCATCCCGATCTGCTCGCGCAGCTGCTCCCGGGGCATGGTGGCGATGTCGACGCCGTCGAGGAGGATCCGCCCCGACGTCACGTCGTAGAACCGCATCACCAGGTTGACGAGGGTGGTCTTGCCGGCCCCCGTCGGACCGACAATCGCCACCGTCTGGCCCGGCTCCACCGTCAGTGACAGGTTTTCGATGAGCGGCTTCTCCGGCAGGTACCGGAACGACACGTTCTCGAAGGAGATGCGCCCGCGCACCGCACCGAGCGACACCGGAGCCGGATCCGGTGACTGCTCCGGCGCGTCGAGCAGGGCGAACACCCGCTCCGCCGAGGCCACACCGGACTGCACCAGGTTCGCCATGCTCGCCACCTGGGTCAGCGGCTGGCTGAACTGCCGTGAGTACTGGATGAACGCCTGCACCTCGCCCAGCGACAGCGTCCCGGAAGCCACCCGCAGGCCACCGACGACGGCGACCAGCACGTAGTTGAGGTTCGAGATGAACATCATCGCCGGCTGGATCAGACCGGAGATGAACTGCGCCCGGAAGCTCGACGCGTACAGGGCGTCGTTGTGCTCCTGGAAGACCGTGGCGGCCTCGTGCTGGCGGCCGAAGACCTTCACCAGCGCGTGCCCGGTGAACATCTCCTCGATGTGCCCGTTCAGCTTGCCGGTGGTCTTCCACTGCGCGACGAACTGCGGCTGGGAGCGCTTGCCGATCATCGTGGTCAGCCAGATCGACACCGGCACGGTGAACAGCGCGATCAGCGCCAGCAGCGGGGAGATCCAGAACATCACACCGAGCACGCCGACGATCATCAGCAGGGCGGTGACCAGCTGGGCGAACGTCTGCTGCAGGGTCTGCGCGATGTTGTCCGTGTCGTTGGTGGCGCGGCTCAGCACCTCACCGCGCGGCTGCTGATCGAAATAGGACAGCGGCAGCCGGGCGAGCTTGGCCTCGACCTGACCGCGCAGGTCGAAGACAGCGGACTGCACAGCCTTGGCGGTGAGCCGGCCCTGCAGCACGCCGAAGATCCAGGCGCCAACGTAGATCAGCGCCACCCAGGTGAGCACGTCACCGAGCCGGTCGAAGTCGACGCCCTGACCAGGAATGACGTCCACTCCGGAGAGCAGGTCGGCCTGACTGTTCTCGCCGCGGGCCCGCAGCCCGGCGATCGCCTCCTCCTTGGTGATGCCGGCCGGCAGCATCCTGCCGATCACGCCGGAGAAGATCACGTCGGTGGCACGACCGAGCAGATAGGGCCCGAGCACTGATAGAAATACGCTGCCGACGCCGAAGAGCAGCACGAAACCGACGGTCACCCGCTGTGGTTTGAGCAGGCCGAGCAGCCGCTTGGTGGAGCCTTTGAAGTCCTGGAGCTTCTCCGGCGGGCCGCCGGCCATCATCATCCGGGCCGCGGGCGGCCCACCAGGCGTCGGTCCAGGCCGGCGAACAGGCGCGGTCATAGTTTGCCTCCGGACAGGAGCGTTTGGTGTACGGGTAGAGCACAGTGACTGGTCATGCCGCTGCCTCCGCCGCGGTGAGCTGGGACAGGACGATCTCCCGGTAGGTTTCGTTCGTCTCCATGAGGTCGTCATGAGTGCCGGTGCCGACGACCTTGCCGTCGTCGAGGACGACGATCCGGTCGGCGTCGCGGATCGTGCTGACCCGCTGCGCCACGATCACCACTGTCGCGTCGGCGATGTGCTCGGTGAGGGCCGCACGCAGCGCCGCGTCGGTGGCGTAGTCGAGGGCCGAGAAGGAGTCGTCGAAGAGGTAGATCTCCGGCCGGTGCACCAGGGTCCGCGCGATCGCCAGGCGCTGCCGCTGGCCACCCGAGACGTTGGTGCCGCCCTGCGCGATCGGTGCCGCCAGCTGCCCGTCCATCCGCTCGACGAACTCCCTGGCCTGGGCGATCTCCAGGGCTTCCCAGAGCTGCTCGTCGGTGGCGTCCGGATTGCCGTACCGCAGGTTGGAGGCGATCGTCCCGCTGAACAGGTACGGCCGCTGCGGCACCAGACCGATGGTCCGTGACAGCAGAGCCGGGTCCAGGTCACGCACCTCGACACCGTCGACGAGCACCGAGCCCTCGGTGGCGTCGAAGAGCCGGGGAATCAGGTTGAGCAGCGTGGTCTTGCCGCTGCCCGTGCTCCCGATGATCGCGGTGATCTGACCCGGGTGCGCGGTCACCCGTACCCCGGAAAGCACCGCGGCCTCGGCGCCCGGATAGCGGAAACCGACGTCACGCAGCTCGAGTTCGCCGTGCTGGGCCAGCGTGGTGACCGGCGTCTTCGGCGGCGCCACGCTGGACTCGGCGTCCAGCACCTCCTCGATGCGCTCGGCGCAGACCTCGGCGCGCGGCACCATCATGAACATGAAGGTGGCCATCATGATCGACATGAGGATCTGCATGAGGTAGCTGATGAAGGCGGTGAGCGCGCCGACCTGCATGCCGCCGGAGTCGATCCGGTGGCCGCCGAACCAGAGCACGGCGACGCTGGAGATGTTCACGATCAGCATCACCGTCGGGAACATGAACGCCATGACCCGGCCGATGCGCAGCGACACGTCGGTGAGCTCGTCGTTCGCCACGCCGTACCGCTCGCGCTCGTGCTCGTCGCGGACGAAGGCGCGGATCACCCGGATGCCGGTGATCTGCTCGCGCATCACCTGGTTGACCCGGTCGAGGCGCACCTGCATGGTGCGGAACAGTGGCCGCATCCGGGAGATGATCAGGCCGATCACGGTGATCAGCACCGGGACGATGACCAGCAGCAGCGAGGAGAGCGGCACGTCCTCGCGCAGGGCGAGCACGATGCCGCCGACGCACATGATCGGCGCCGACACCATCAGGGTGAAGGTGAGCAGCACCAACATCTGGATCTGCTGGACGTCGTTCGTGGTGCGGGTGATCAACGACGGTGCGCCGAACTGCCCGACCTCGCGCGCGGAGAAGGTCTGCACGCGGACGAAGATCGAGGAGCGCAGGTCACGGCCGACGGCCATCGCGGTACGGGCGCCGAAATACACCGCCACGATCTGTGCCGCGATCTGGAGCACCGTGATGCCGATCATGCCGGCGCCGACCTGGAGCACGTAGCCCGTGTCGCCCTTGATCACGCCGTTGTCGATGATGTCGGCGTTGAGCGCCGGCAGGTAGAGCGTCGCGAGCGTCTGCAGGAACTGGAAGAGGACCACCAGGGTGATCGCCGTCCGGTAGGGCCGCAGATGGACGCGAAGCAGTTTGATCAGCATGTCGGCTGATCCCCCCGTTCGGTTTTGTCGGTCAATATGCCGTCTAGCAGCAGGGTCGCCAGCTCGGCGCCGCTGAACGTGCCGGGCTCGCCGAACGGCCCGAACGCGTTGGCGCCGCAGTGCAGCAGCAACAGCCGGGCGGCCCGGTCGGCGGAGACCCGCAGCCGGGCCGCGTCCGGCAGGAAGACGAGAACTATCGCCAGGTGCAACTGCTCCCGGGCCGCGGCCATCTGGGCCTGCGCCTCGGGATTCGGTGTGCTGTCGAAGATCAGCTTGCGGGCCTCGCTCATCAGGTGCGCGTGCTCGATGAAGCGGGCGTGCACCAGCTCGGCCGCGTCGGCCACCCGGATCCGCAGATCGGCCTCGGGGTTGATGGCCGCCAGGGCGTCGAGCGTGGGCCGCGGATCGAGTGCCTTGACCACCGAGCAGACCACCAGCTGGGTCTTGCTGTCGAACACCCCGAAGATCGTCCCCTCGGCGACGCCTGCCGCGTGGGCGATCTGGCGGGTGCTGACATCCAGGCCGTGCTCGTGCAGCAGCGGGATGGTCGCCGCGATGAGCGCGGCGCGCCGCTCGTCCGGTGCCATCGCCGGGACGCGCCGGCGTCGAGATTCCATGCGGCCCACCCTAATGAGCGAGCGCTCACTCATCCACTGACTTTTGTCATGGGTGGGGGCCGTCGAACCGCGCGCGGCGCCCCGGCGTATGAACAGAGCGTGAGCCAAGCAAAGTCCTACCGCCGAGTCCTGCGGCATCTGACCACGGCATTCGCCGCGATCCTGGTGTTCCTGGCACTGATCGTGCCGAATCAGATCTTCCGCCTGCCGCCCGGCAACTCGGTCTCCACCGCGCTGCTGCGCATCCCGGTCGAAGCGCTCGTGGCCGGAGCACTCCTGCTCCTGCTGCCGGAACGGGGGCGTCTCGGCCGGGCGCGGCGGCCGATCGCCGCGGGGCTCGGCGTGCTGCTCGGCGTGCTGACCGTGGTGAAGTTCGTGGACATCGGCTTCTTCGCCGTGCTGGCTCGCCGCTTCGACCCGGTTCTGGACTGGGCGCTCTTCGACGACGGCTTCAACTTCATGAGCGACTCACTGGGACGGCCCGCCGCCATCGGCATCGCCGTCGGCGCGCTCGCCCTCGCCGCCGCCCTGATCGCCGGGATGACCTGGGCGGTCCTGCGGCTGAGCGGCATCCTGATCGCCCACCGTGCCTGGGCCTGGCGGGGCCTGGGCACGGTGGGTGTCGCCTGGGCGGCCCTGGCCGCGATCGGCTTCCAGCTGATCGGCGGTATCCCGGTCGCCTCGCACACCGCGGCCGACCTCGCCGCGCACACCGCCCTGGCGCTGCCGAACGACCTGCGCGACCGCAAGCAGTTCGCCCAGGAGGTGACGGTCGACGCGTACCGGGACCGGCCGGGCGATCAGATGCTCACCGCGCTGAAGGACAAGGACGTGATCATCTCGTTCGTGGAGAGCTACGGACGGGACGCCCTGGAGAACCCGGAGTTCAACGGCGCGGTCCAGCAGACGCTCGCCACGAACGGCGACAAACTGGCCAAGGCCGGGTTCGCGTCCCGCAGCGGGTGGCTCACCTCGTCCACCGCGGGCGGCGGCAGCTGGCTGGCGCACGCCACCTTCCTGTCCGGCCTCTGGATCGACAACGAGCAGCGTTACCGCAGCCTCGTCGCGACCGATCGGCTGACCCTCACCAGCGCCTTCGGCAAGGCAGGGCACCGTACGGTCGGCGTCCAACCGGGCATCACCTTCGCCTGGCCGGAGGGGCGGTTCTACGGGTACGACCACATCTACGACGCGCACATGCTGGGCTATCACGGACCCGCGTTCAGCTGGTCCACGATGCCCGACCAGTTCGTGATGTCGGCCTTCCAGAAGCTGGAGTACGCGAAGAAGGACCGTGGCTCGCTGCTCGCCGAGATCACGCTGACCTCCAGCCACACCCCGTGGGCGCCGGTGCCGACCATGCTCGACTGGGAGGCGCTCGGCGACGGCAGCGTCTACGGCCCGATGGAGGCGGCCGCGGAGTCACCGCAGACCGTGTGGAAGGACGACAAGAAGATCCGGAACGAGTACGGCCGGTCCGTCGCCTACTCGATCGACAGCCTGCTCTCCTACGTCGAGAAGTACGCCGACGACGACCTGGTCATGGTGTTCCTCGGCGACCACCAGCCGGCACCGGTCGTGGTCGGTCAGAACGCCACCCGCGACGTGCCGATCACCATCGTGGCCAAGGACCCGAAGGTCTTCGAGCGGATCGCCCCGTGGGGCTGGACCGCCGGCCTGAAGCCCGCCACCGACGCGCCGAACTGGCGGATGGACACCTTCCGGGACCGCTTCTTCGCCGCTTACGGCCCCGAAGGCGACCCGCATTAGCCGGGGACGACCTCGATGACCTGGCCGGCGGGGAGGCGGGGGGTTTTGGGCGGGGCCGAGTGTGCCGGGTCCAGCGTGCCGAGGCGTACGGCGAGGAAGGGGTGGCCGGTTCCGCCGAGCATGCGGCGCAGGGTGTGCCGGGTGGAGGGGATCTCGACCGGGCCGCTCAGGGGCAGCAGGCTCACCGCCTGCTCGGCGGCGGCCAGCCACAGGCGGCTCAGGGCCTCGCCCGCTCGGAGCCAGTCGGTCGCGGCGTCGCCCGTACCGTAGAGGACCGCGTAGGTCGCGGCCTGGTCGTGACCGCTTCCCGCGGCCAGGGTGCCCCGGGTCTGGAAGTCGCGTTCCGCGACGGTGGTCAGCGGAACCTCCTCGGGCAGGGCCGAGGCCGGGATGCCGGTGCCGTCGGTGCGCTCGCCGCCTGCCCACTTCGCCGTCTCGGCGCGCAGGCGCTCGTCGGTGTCCGCCGCCTTCTGCGCGTGCTCCACCGCCACGGCCAGCTCGATCACCTGGTCACGGCCGAGCACGTGCAGCCGGGCCCCGCCCTCCTCGGTCTGCTTGACCAGGTGCCGCAGGGTGTCCTCGGGCACGGCCTCGTCGGTCACCGTCCGCCGGTCGGTCCGCCGCACCTGCAGCATCTGGAGGTGCCGGGTCGCCTCCGGGTGGATCGCCTCCCGCTCGATCGGCCGCAGCGTGGCGAGGGGCTCTGCGGACGGCCGCTCCACCTCGTAGCGCCAGCCCTCCGCGGTCAGCGCGACCTGCGCGTGGTGCAGGGCGGTGCCGCAGCTCAGCAACAGCATGTGCCCGGCCGGGTCCTGCTCGTGCAGCTGCCGCTCGGCGACCCCGAACAGCTCCAGACGGCCGCCCCGGACCACCCAGCGCCAGGGCTGAGTGTTGTGGATCGACGGGGCGAAACGGGCGGCGTCGGCCGCCTGCACCAGTGCTCGCGTGACGTCGTCTTCGCTCATACCCCCATGGTGCCCGAATTGCCGGGTCCCGGGTACGGACCAAAGACCCTACCCTCGTTACGCTGCCTCGGTGTTCTCGATTGATTTGGGCGACGGGGCGCAGCTCCGGCCCCTCGAACCGTGGCAGGCCGAAGAGTTCCTGGCGCACATGGACCGGGCCCGCGCCACCGTGGATCCGTGGATTCCCTGGGCCAGCATCAGCACCGACCTGGCGAGTGCCACCGCAACCCTCCAGAGGTACGCGGACCGGGCCGCCGCCGACACCGGGCGCCTGTTCGGCATCTGGCTCGACGGGACGCTGGTGGGCGGCACGATGTTCGTGGCGTTCGACGCCGCCGGCGGCAACTGCGAGGTCGGCTGCTGGCTGGAGCCGTCCGCGACCGGCCGCGGCCTGATCACCAAGGCTGTCCGGGAGCTGATCGGCTGGGCGTTCCGTACCCGTGGCATGCACCGGGTCGAGTGGCTCTGCGACCCCAACAACGTGGCCAGCTCGAACGTCGCCCGCCGGCTCGGGATGACCCGGGAGGGACAGAAACGGCAGTCGTACCCGTGGCAGGGCATCCGCCGGGACACTGAGATCTGGGCCGTCCTGGCACCGGAATGGACGTAACACCGCGATGTTCGCCGAACCGTCGCTGACCCATCGCAGGGAGGGCGGCCACGACGTACCGCTGCTGCTCTGGCGTTTCCCGGAGCCGTTGCTGGCCGTCTCCAGCGCGGTCCTCGGCGGCGGGGTCGGCCCCCGGGAGTGGCTGGTCAACGCGAGCGTCGCCATGTCGTACGCCCGCCCTGACCCGGACGCCCACCTGGCCGAACTGGCGGCGCACCTCGGCCTCACCGGCACCGGCGTCGGCCTGCTCACCGGGGTCGACGTGGCCGACGTGGTGGCCGCCGACGACGACGGGGTGCAGGTCTACGCCACCGTCGGCCTGGGCGCGCCGATCCTCGCGGCCGACCCGTCAGCGATCGGGTTCGGTCATCAGCCGGGCACCGTCAACATCGTGGCCTGGACACCGCAGCGGCTCGGCGACGGCGCCCTGATCAACGCGGTCGCGACGGCCACCGAGGCGAAGGCCCAGGCCCTCGCCGAACTCGGCCTCACCGCCACCGGGACGGCCACCGACGCGATCTGCGTCCTGTGCCCGATGGACGGACCGGTCGCGGCCTACGGCGGCCCGCGCTCGCGCTGGGGCGCACCGCTGGCCCGCGCCGTCCATCGGGCCGTCCTCGAGGGCGGTGCGGTCAACCTCGCCACCCGCCGCTCCTGGTCGGATCGTGTCGCCGGAGGGGCGTGACCTCAGGGGTAGGTGAGTTCGCCGGCTTCGATCGGCGCGGTCACCCGGTTCTCCGGCGGTGCGAGCGGGCAGGCCCACGCGGGGTCGTAGGCGCAGCTCGGGTTGTAGAGGTAGTTGAAGTCGAGCCGGACCCGGTCGCCGTCCAGCCGGGTGAGGCCGCGTCCGTGCGTACCCTTCACGGTGTCGGTGAGATAGCGCCCGCCGCCGTAACTCGCGCCGCCGCAGGTGGCGTCGCGGACGGGCAGGAAGAGCCCGCCGCCGTAGGCTTCGATCCACCAGAGCGAGAGCTCGCCGAAGGGCGTCTCCAGGACACCCGCCCGGCGGTAACTGATCACCCCGTCCGGTCCGCCGGTGTCCACCTCGAGCGAGCCGGGCTCCGGTCGCAACCGCACCTCGACGACCGCCGCGGTGTTCTCCGGGAAGTACCGCAGGCCGGTGAAGCCCGGCCGGTCGGCGGTGGGGATGGGCGACTGCGGGTGGGTGGCGAACAGCTCGTCGCGTTGCCCGCGGAAGTCGGCCAGCGGTGTGACATCGAGGTACATCCGGGCCACGGCCGCACGGAAATCGGCGAGTTCAAGTGCCTCCATGACCGGTAACGCTAGCGATCACCGGCCGGTCAGGGGCGCAGGACACCGGTGTCGGTGAGCACGCGGAGGCCGTCACCCTCGCGCACGAACGTGACAAAGGACGCACCGGCGTCGCTGACCGCGACGATCCGCAGCAGGCCGCCGGCGAACGTCTCGGCCTCGCCGGCTGCCTTGCCGAACCCGGTCACCGTCGCCATCGCTGACGGGTCCTCGGTGACGAACACCTCGGCCGGTTGGCCGTCGGTGATCTGACGAGCCAGATCAATACCCTCACCGTACGTGAGGACGACTTCCGCCTGCGGATTGCGCTGCTCGAAGCTGGTCTCCACCTGGTCGAACGCCTTCCGCAGCGACTCGTCGGCCAGCACCCGGATCTGCTGGACACCCGTCGAGCCGGGGCCCTCCTGGGAGGCGCCGGTCCCGGTGCCGCCGGTGCCGTCGTTGCTCGTGGCCGGAGCGCCGCATCCCGCGAGCGTGAGTGCGGCCGCGGCGGCCAGCAGGGCTCTCCTCATGGGTGTCACTGTGTCAGCTGACATCGGCCGGTCACACCCCTGGATGACAAAGTGTCGCAAACTGCTCAGCCTGGGGGGCGTTGCGCGTGTCACACCCACCCCGTCATGCTGGTGGCGTGCCGGAACGCATCGCCGAAGTCACCGCCCTGCTCGCCGAGGTGCTGGCGCCGCGTGCCCCGCTCACCGTGATCGTCGACGGCGGCGATCCCGGCGCCGCGGCCACGTTCGCCGCTCGCCTCGCCGCCGCCTTCCCGTCCGCCTCCCGGGCCTGGAGCGTCGACGCCGTCCTCGGCCTGACCGGTCCCGGCGGGAGCGTCTCCGACTCGGCGCTCAACGTGCTGGAGCCGGCCACCGACCGCATCCTGGTCTTCCTGCGCGGCGGTCCCCGGCACCGCTTCGCCGAGGGCGACGGTGAGCGCCGCGCCCAGGTCGTGATCGACCACCGCGACCCCGAGTGGCCGGTGATCCGCCAGATCCACCCGGACCTGGCCGACCCCGACCGGTGGTACCTGTCGGAGAGCCGGGCCTTCTTCGCCGCCCGGGCCGCCGACTGGGACAGCAAGTTCGGCGACGACATCCCGCGCTACACCGAGGCCGTCCGGCTCGCCGGTGTGCGTCCCGGTCAGGTCGTCCTCGACGTCGGCTGCGGCACCGGCCGCGCACTGCCGGCCCTGTCCGCCGCCGTCGGGCTGGCCGGCCGGGTGGTCGGGCTCGACTTCACCCCGGACATGCTCACCGAGGCGAGGAAGGCCGGCCGTGGTGACTGCGCGGCGCTGGTCCTGGCCGACGCCCGCCGCCTGCCGGTGGCCGACGCCGCGGCGGACGTGATCTTCGCGGCGGGGCTGGTCCATCACCTGCCGGACCCGGTTGCCGGCCTGGTGGAGCTGGCCCGGGTGACACGTCCGGGCGGGGTGCTGGCGATCTTCCACCCGACCGGGCGGGCGCAGCTGGCCGCCCGGCACGGCCGGACGCTGCGCGAGAACGAGCCGCTGAGCGAGGAACGGCTGGGGCCGCTGCTGGCCGGGTCGGGGTGGCGGCTGCGCGGTTACGAGGACGTCCCCGAGCGCTTCCTGGCCCTCGCCGACCGCACCTGACGGCAGAACCAGCAGCGACCCCAGCGGTAACGCGGCGGAAACCGGCGTGTTCGCCGATCCGGGTCCGGGCGTGCAAGGCTGCATAGGGTTTGCCAGGGAGAGCGGGGAAGCGGCCATGGGCATGGTGAAGGTCGTCGGTCTGGTGCTGCATCCGCGGCGGGACTGCGGTTCGGCGGTCGACGCGATCGTCAACTGGGCCGCCGAGCGGGGTGTCACCGTGCTCGGCCTGCCCGACGAGATCACCCGGATCGCGTGCAGCGCGGTGCCGGTTCCGGTGGAGGAGATGGTGGAGCGGGCCGGGCTGCTGGTCAGCCTCGGCGGTGACGGCACGATGCTGCGCACGATGCGGCTGGTGGAGGGGCGCAAGACGCCGGTTCTCGGTGTCAACGTCGGCCGCCTCGGGTTCCTGGCCGAAGTGGACCTGCCGGATCTGGGTGAGTCGCTCTCCGCGATCGACGACCATCGGTACACCGTCGAGCCCCGGACGGCGGTGCGCACCACGCTGCCCGACGGCCGCCAGGTGACCGCGTTCAACGACATCGCTCTGGTACGGGTACCGGGTCACGGCCTGGCAGCAGTCGGTATCCGGGTGGAGGGCAGCAACTTCGTCAACTACGCGGCCGACGCGGTGATCGTCGCCACGCCGACCGGCTCGACGGCGTACAGCTTCTCGGCGGGCGGCCCGATCGTCTCGCCGAACGTGCGGGGGCTGATCGTGAGCGCCGCCGCCGCGCACTCCTCGTTCAACCGGTCGCTGGTGCTGGACACCTCCGAGCGTGTCGCCCTGGAGGTGCTGCCGACGAGTGGGCGGCTGGCGATCGAGGTGGACGGCATCATCGAGGGTTACGCCGAGCCCGGTGCCTGCCTGGACGTCGAGCCACTGCCGGACGCCGCCCAGGTGATCCGTTTCGGCCGCACCTCGTTCTACGAGCGGGCCCGCCGCAAGCTGCGGGTCGAGGGCAGCGCCCAGGCCGGCAACGCGAACGCCGCCGACGCGATCGTGGTGGACAGCTTCGAGCATCAGCGCTACGAAGTGGTGCTGGGCGGTGAGGTCGCCGGCATGCTGCACTACCGCCGCCACGCCGACCGCATCGAACTGCTGCACACCGAGGTCGACCAGGCCTTCTCCGGGCGCGGACTGGCCGGCCGGCTCGCCGCCGCGGCACTGACCGACGCCCGGTCCCGATCCACCCCGGTCGTCGCCACCTGCCCCTTCGTCGCCGGATACCTCGAACGGCACCCCGAAAACGAGAGCTGAGGACAACGACACATGGGCCAAGCCGCCATCCTCACGGTCGACGACGACCCCTCGGTCTCCCGCGCCATCGCGCGCGACCTGCGACGCCACTACGGCGACAAGTACCGGATCGTTCGCGCCTCGTCGGCCGCCGAGGCCCTCGAAGCGCTGCGCGAGCTGAAGCTGCGCGGCGGCCGGGTCGCCGTGATCCTCGCCGACTACCGGATGCCGCAGATGAACGGCATCGAGTTCCTGGAGCAGGCGATGGACCTGTTCCCGCACGCACGGCGGGCGCTGCTCACCGCGTACGCGGACACCGACGCCGCCATCCAGGCGATCAACGTGGTCGACGTCGACCACTACCTGCTCAAGCCCTGGGACCCGCCGGAGGAGAAGCTCTATCCGGTACTGGACGCGCTGCTCGACGCGTGGCAGGCGACCGGTGACACGGAGCTGCCCGACCTCCGGGTGGTCGGTCACCGGTGGAGCGAGCCGTCCTTCCAGATCCGCGACTTCCTGGCCCGCAACCTCGTGCCGTACAAATACTTCGGCGCCGACGAGCCGGAGGGCCGCCGCCTGCTGGAGGCGGCCGACGCCGGGCCGGAGGCGGTCCCGCTGGTGGTGACCGCCGACGGGCGGGCGCTGCCGCGGCCGAGCGTGCAGGACGTCGCCGAGGCGGCGGGCCTCTCCACCGCACCCGACCGCGACTTCTACGACCTGATCATCGTGGGCGGCGGCCCGGCCGGTCTCGGAGCCGCTGTCTACGGCGCCTCCGAGGGCCTCAAGACGTTGCTCGTCGAGCGGCAGGCGGTCGGCGGGCAGGCCGGGCAGAGCTCGCGCATCGAGAACTACCTCGGCTTTCCGGACGGCATCTCCGGTGCGCAGCTGACCGACCGGGCCCGGCGCCAGGCCGGCAAGTTCTCCGCCGAGACCCTGAACACCCGTGAGGTGGTCGGGCTCAGGGCGGACGGCTCCGCCCGTACCCTCGCCTTCGCCGACGGCGGAGAGGTCTCCGCCCACTCGATCGTGCTCGCCACCGGCGTCTCCTACCGGCCGCTCACCGCCGACGGCGTCGACAGCCTGACCGGCTCGGGCGTCTACTACGGCTCGGCCTCCACCGAGGGGCCGGCCTGCGCCGGCACCGACGTCTACATCGTCGGCGGTGCGAACTCCGCGGGGCAGGCAGCGCTCTTCTTCTCGGCGTACGCCCGAAGCGTCACCCTGCTGGTCCGAGGCGCCTCGCTCGAGGCGTCGATGTCGTACTACCTGATCCAGCAGCTCGCCCAGGTCCCGAACATCACCGTGCGGACGCGGTGCGAGGTGATCGGCGCGCACGGCGAGGGCCACCTCCAGGCGATCACGATCTGTGACAGCAAGGACGGCACGAAGATGACCGTGGAGTGCGGTTACCTGTTCGTCTTCATCGGCGCGGAACCGCGGACCGACTGGCTGGGTGACGCGGTGACCCGGGACGGGCGGGGGTTCATCAGGACCGGCCCGGATCTGCTCGCGAACGGGGAGCGCCCGCGGGGATGGGATCGGGAGCGCGATCCGTTCTACTTGGAGTGCAGTGTTCCCGGCATCTTCGCCGCCGGCGACGTCCGGGCCAACTCGGTGAAACGGGTGGCCTCGGCGGTCGGCGAGGGCGCGATGGCCGTCACGCTGGTGCATCGCTACCTGGAGGCGCAGTAAGCCATGACCGACACCGAAGAGATCCGGCTGGAACCGTGCGAGCCCGGCGCGCTGACGGCAGCCGAGCTGAAGAGCCTGTTCCTGTTCGAGAAGCTGACCGACGAGCAGCTCGCCTGGATCGCCGAACACGGCTGCACCATGCGGGTGCCGGCCGGCGGCCTGGTCCTGCGCGAGGGTGACCCGGCGGAGTCGTTCTTCGTGCTGCTCAGCGGCACGATCTCGCTGACCCGCCGGGTCGGCCAGGACGAGGTCACCACCACCCGGACCGAGCAGCGCGGCGTCTACATGGGCGCCACGAACGCCTACCTGCGCGACGACGGCGTCCCCCGCAAGTACATGGCGTCGATGCGGGCCCTCTCCGACAGCGAGTTCTTCATGCTGTCGGCCACCGACTTCGGCCGGCTGATGCGCGAGTGGTTCCCGATGGCCATCCACCTGCTGGAGGGGCTGACCCTGGGGCAGCGCAGCATGCAGGCGGCGATCGGCGAGCGGCAGCGGCTCGCCGCCCTCGGCGCGCTGTCGGCCGGCCTGATGCACGAGCTGAACAACCCGGCCGCCGCCGCCTCCCGGGCCACCGGCGCGCTGCGTGAGCGGGTCGCCGCGATGCGGATGAAACTCGGCAAGCTCGCCGCCGGCAAGGTCGCCCCGGACCGGCTCGTCGCCCTCCTCGAACTCCAGGAGGAGGTGATCGAGCGGGCCGCGAAGGCACCGGTGCTGACCGCGATGCAGACCGCCGACCTGGAGGACGAACTCGGCGACTGGATGGACGAGCACGACATCACCAACGGCTGGGACGTCGCACCGGTCTTCGCGCAGGGCGGCATCGACACCAGCTGCCTCGCCGACCTCCAGTCCCGGCTCGACTCACCCGAGCTGCTCGACCAGGCGCTCCACTGGATCGGGTACGCGCTGGAGACCGAGCAGCTGATGAGCGACATCGAGGACGCCACCGGCCGGGTGTCGAACCTGGTGAACGCCGCCAAGCAGTACTCGCACCTGGACCGGGCCGCACACCAGTGGATCGACATCCACAGCGGCCTGGACAGCACCCTGGTGATGCTCACCCACAAGATCGGCGACAACGTCCGGGTGGTCAAGCAGTACGACCGTTCGCTCCCGCAGGTACCGGCGCACCCGGCCGAGCTCAACCAGGTCTGGACCAACCTGATCGACAACGCGGTCCAGGCGATGGGCGGGCGGGGGACGCTGACGATCCACACCTACGCCGAGGACGACCGGCTGGTGGTGTCGATCGCGGACGACGGCCCCGGGATGCCGCCCGAGGTGCGCAAACGGGTCTTCGAGCCGTTCTTCACCACCAAGGCGGTCGGTGAGGGCACCGGGCTGGGGCTGGACATCTCGTACCGGATCGTGGTCAACGGTCACGGTGGTGACATCAGCGTGGAGTCGCAACCGGGGGACACCAGGTTCCTGGTACGCCTACCCCTCAGCGAGCCACCCTCGTCCTGAGTACGACGCGGCCCGGCCCTCGGCGGTGGAGGACCGGGCTTCGTGCGTACCCAAGGAAAAACGCGCTCAGAGCAGGCCGCGGACGTAGGCTGCCTGACCAGCGTGCTGGGCGTCGTCGTCGTAGACGCTGACCAGGCGGACGCCGAGCGTGACCGGTGGGTCCCAGGCGTCGTCGACCACCCGGTCGAGGTCTGCGGCGGAGAGGCCGCGGAGATAGCCCAGGCTGCGGTCGTGCACGGCGCGGTAGTAGTCGAGCAGGGCCTGTGCGCTCTCCGGAGCGACCGACGCGACCTGCTCGGCGGTGTGGCCGTAACCGGTGTCCGACGGGTCGGGCTTCAGGCCGAAGCGCGGTGCCCAGTCGCCGGTGACGTAGATCTGGTCCTCGCCCGTCAGGTCGGCGATGTGGCTGTCCTGGACCCGGGTGAGGTGCCAGACCAGCCAGCCGATCGAGTTCGTGCCGGCCTTGGGTGCGCGGCGGAGCTGTTCCGGGGTCAGGCCGTCGACGGCGGACTCGATGAGCTCGGGAAGCCGGCCGTACGCGTCTTCGAGGATGCCCTTAGCGTCCACTGTCGGTGCCCTCCTGTTGCAGCTCCTGCGTGCCGCCCTCATCCTGCCCGGACTTGTCGCCGGCCGGAGGCTCCTCGCCCGTGTCGCCGCCGGTGTCGCCGCCCGTTGCCGGCGTCGGGGCCGGCTCGCCGGTGGGCTCGCCCGCCGGTGCCGTTGCGGTCGGCTCGGCCGTCTCCGGTGCGGTGCTCGGCCCGGTCGTCGCGTCGGTATCGCCGTCCTGGGGTGCCTCGGTTGCGGGAGCGCTCTGCTCCGTCGCCGGGGTCTCCTCCTCGTTGTCCGACTTGTCGGAGAAGTTGAGGAGAGTCGGGCTGCCGCCGTCGCGGCCGCTCACCGCGTCGGCCGCGGTCTTGCCCGCCATCAGCTCGACGGCGGTCAGGCTGCCCAGGGCGATGACGAACAGTGCCGCCGCCACCAGGCTGATGCGCTTCCAGTGGAGCCGCTTCTTCTCGGTGTCCTCCGGAACCTCCGGCACTTCGGACGGCGGCTCGTGCGTGGCTGCCACGTCCGGCGTACCGACAGCGGCCGGTGCCGTCACGAACGCGGACTGCAAAGTCTTCGCGCCCCGGTTGATGGACCGGTGGTAGACCTCGGTGCCGATCGAACTGATCACACTCGCCACGGCCGCACCGATCAGCGTGCCGGCGACCCCCAGAAACGAGCCGACCACCGCGGCCGAGACCGCGGCGAGCGTGCCGGCGAGCATCTTCGGGACGTCGATGCCGGACCAGAACCGGGTTTGCGCGTGGTCACTCATGTGCCCCCTCTCATTAGCGCCAGCTTTTGGCTTTTACCGTTCGGCCGTTTGCTAAACCGGCCACCACGTCGCGAAGGGGACGGAACACGATCCCCTCCTCCTCGGTGATCCGGCGCCGGGTGAGCCGCCGGGTCCGCAGAATGCCAGCCAGGCCGACCGCGGCCACCAGGAACTGCACCGACATCGCCAGCCGGAAATCGGAGATGTGATAGTCGGCACTGCCGCCGGTCCGGGCGTCCAGGATCAACCCGATCAGCTCGATGGTCAGCAGCGACGCCACGAAGCCGCCCACGTTCACCACACCGGTCGCGGTGCCCAGGCGGCTGGGCGGGTTGAAGGTACGGGCGTAGTCGAACCCGATCATCGAACCCGGCCCGCCGAGTCCGAGAGCGATCACCAGGACGGTCAGCAGTGCCATCGGCGCCCGGCCCGGCCAGGCGATGACGACCGCCCAGGCGAGCATGTTCGCGCTCACGATGCCCAGCACCAGCCAGGAGCGGCGCAACGGGTGCCGCTGGGTGAGCATCCCCAGCACCGGCCCGGACGCCATGCCGGTCACCACGAACAGCAGCAGCAGCGAGCTCGCGGCACCCCGGCTCAGGCCCTCACCGGCGATCAGGAAAGGGATGCCCCACATGAGCGCGAAGACCGTACCGGTGAACTGGGTCGTGAAATGCGTCCACAGCCCCAGCCGCGTGCCCGGATGCCGCCACGCGCCACCCAGATCGGTGCCGAGCTGCTGCCAGGAGAGCGTCCGGCCGCTGCTGACCTTCGCCTCCGGCGTGTCACGCAGCGCGGCCACCGCCACGAGCGACACGAACACACCGGCACCGGCGGCGCCGAGAAAAGCGGTGGTCCATCCAGGACCGGCCAGCAGTGCAGCCAGGGGTACGGCCGACAGCACCTGCCCCAACTGGCCCGCGATGCCGGTCAACTGGCTCAGCACCGGCACCCGCTTCGCCGGGAACCATTGTGGCACCAGGCGCAACACGCTGATGAACGTCATCGCGTCACCGGCGCCCACCAGGATCCGGGCGGTGATCGCCCCGCTCATGTCGTCGGCGACCGCCATCAGCGTCTGGCCGGCCACCATCAGCAGCGCGCCGGTCAGCACCAGCCGCAGTGATCCGAAACGGTCGAGCAGCAGGCCGACCGGGATCTGGAGGCCGGCGTAGACGAGGAGCTGCAACACGGCGAAGGTGGCCAGGGCGCTGGCACCGATACCGAACCGCTCCTGGGCGTCCAGACCGGCTACACCCAGGGAGGTGCGGTGGAGGACGGCTATGACGTACGCGGCGAGACCGGCGGACCAGACCGCCCACGCCCGGGCTCGGGCAGGTAAGGGCATGGGCATGCTTCAACCCTTTCTCGCAGGCCTCCTACCTGCAACGTGCGTCTCCTCACCCTCCTCGTGCGGGTGACCCGGTCCCTGTTCCCGCCCCTTGCTGTTCCGGCTGGCGCTCAGCGGTGGTTTTCGGGCTCGGAGGGCCCGCTGACGGCCAGCTGGGTGGGTCGGCTGGCGCTCAGTGGGGGTTTTCGGGCTCGGAGGGCCCGCTGGCGGCCAGCTGGGTGGGTCGGCTGGCGCTCAGCGGGGGTTTTCGGGCTTGGAGGCCCCGCTGACGGCCAGCTGGGTGGGTCGGCTGGGCGTGAGTGGGGGTTTTTGGGCTTGGAGGGGCCGCTGGGAGCCAGCTGGTGTGGGGGCTGGTTAGGGGAGGGCCAGGGAGACGGCTTGGGCGGGGGAGGTGGCGGGGAACAGGTGAGGGGAGGAGGCGGGCAGTTGCCATCCGCCGAGGACGATCACCGGGATGGTGGCTCGGCGGAGAGCCAGCGCGATCTCGCTGAGCGTTCCCCAGGAGCCGCCGATCGCGATCACCGCGTCGGCGCTGCGCACCAGGACGGCGTTGCGCCCCTCACCCATTCCGGTGGCGAGGTAGGCCGTCACGTCGGCGAGGGGAGGGCCGTCGTCCGGCAGGACACCGATCACCACGCCGCCGGCGGAGCGGGCTCCGGACGCGGCGGCGGCCATCACCCCGGTGCCACCGCCGCAGAGCACGACGACACCCCGCTCGGCGAGCAGCGCACCGACCTGATGCGCCCACGTCGCCTCTTCCGGTGAGCAGGTAGCCGGCCCGCAGACCGCCACCTGGGTCACGCGGGCGAACTCATACGTGCCGGTGAGTTGAGGAGGTGCTGCTCCAGCCACTCGATTGTCGCCTTCAGGTATTCGGCGCGGGAGGAGCGGTGCAGCAGCTCGTGGCCCTCGCCGGGGAACAGCAGGTAGCGGTGTGGCGCGCCGCGCGCGGCGAGGGCCGCTACCACCTGCTCCGCCTCGATGACCGGTACGTTGCTGTCGTTCTCGCCGTGCACCACCATCAGAGGGGCGCGCAGCCGGTCGATCCGGGTGATCGGTGACAGGTCCCGGAGCAGGTCGGCGTCGCGTACCGGATGTCCGTATTTGCTCACCGCGGCAGCGGCGATCCACGGCTCGGTGTGCTGATAGAACGTGGCGAAGTTGGACATGCCGCACACGTCGATGCCGACGTCGAACAGGTCGGGGAACGTGGTCAGGGCCGCCAGCGTGAGATATCCGCCGTAGGACCGCCCCATCACGCCGACGCGCCCGGTGATCCCGCGCTCCCGCAGATGCGTGACGCAGGACCTGACGTCTTCAATCGCCGCGTACCGCAGGCCGACGTTGTCCGCGTCCACAAATGATCGGCCGAATCCCGACGATCCGCGCACGTTCGCCGCGAACACCGCGATGCCCCGCTGCACCAGCGCCTGGAACAGCGGTCCGTGCCCGGGTCGTTCCTGAGCTTCCGGTCCGCCGTGCAGCCACAATACTGTCGGGTGCGGCCCCGGCGCCGAGGGTGCGAAGAGCCACCCGGTCAGGGCCAGGCCGTCGTGGGCGGGGAAGCTCTCCAGCGTCGGCCGGACCGCGTCCGGTGCCGCGGGATGGGCGGAAACGGCCTGCACATCACCCTGCGACCACACCCAGACTCCGTGCGGCTGTCCCGGTCCCTCGGCCGTGAAACCCAGTGTCGATCCGTCGAAGCTCCACGTCAGTCCGCCGACCACCGGGCCGGGCAATGGCGAGATGGCCGCCGGGACGCGGTCTCCGTCGTGGTCGAGGTCGAGCAGCGCGACCTCCGACTCTCCGCCGCGCACATTCCACAGAACTGCAGCGGTACGGCCGTCGGCCGTCACTGCGAAGTCCTCCACCTCTCCACCCGTCGCTGCTACGGCCTGCGCGGTGGCCGAGGCCGACAGGGCGCCGCCGCCCGGGTCGGTGGTCGCGCCCGCAGTCCCGAACACGGCCGCGGGCGAAGCGGGAGCAACGGCGGTGGGGGAGGCGGTCGTGAGGGCGACGGTCGTGGGGGAGGCGGCCAGGATTTCGGTGGCGTCGCCGGCGATTCGGACCAGGGACGGGAACTCGCCGTCCTGGCTGAGCGCGTAGACACACCCGCCACCCGGGCTGAAGATCGCCTGTTCGCCGCTGGTGATCGGCTTCTCGGTGCCGGTGGAGAGATCACGAAGCATGATGTAGCGGGCGCCGCGTGGCCCGTACCGAAGAAGCGCGAAGCGCCCACCCGGATCCACGTCGAGGAGCGAGAGAAGGTCGCCCTGCGCGACCACCCGCCGTTCGCCCGCCACGACGTCGACGATGACGGCGGTGGTCAGGTTCTCGGTGAGCGCGAGCAGCGGGCGGCCGGGCAGCCAGCGCATGTTGTCCGCGGTGTCGGTGCCGTAGCCGGCGACCTGGTGCAGGTCGGACCCGTCCGGGCGGATCAGCCAGATCTCCTGCCGGGGCGCACCGCCGGGGGCGGTCTGGCAGGCGAGCCAGCCTCCGCCGGACGACCACCGCACGGCGGAGACCGGCTCGGGGCCGGTGTCGACGCGGAAGGCCAGCTCGCTGCCGACCGGCTGCACCCAGACCCCGGGTACGCCGCCGCGGTCGGAGACGTAGGCCATGTGCCGTCCGTCCGGCGAGAGGGTGGGCGACCACGTGCCCGCCACCTCCGACGGGACGGACCGCCAGCCGGCCGGCAGCACGGTCACGTCGATGCGATGGAGCTGACCTTCCATCTATCTAGACCCCCTTGTCCTGCAACCACATCTCCAGCAGCGCGAGCTGCCACAACTGATTCGCCCCGAGCGTGGTGCGCGGGGTGTTCGGGTCGGCGAGGAGCGCCTCGACATACTCCGGCCGGAACAGCGCCCGGTCCCTGGCTGCCGATGCGTGCAGCGCGTCGCGCACCTTCTCCAGCATCGGGCCTTCCAGGTGCCGGATGCCGGGCACCGGGAAGTAGCCTTTCGGCCGGTCGATGACCGCGTCGGGAACGAGGCCGCGGGCCGCGTCCTTGAGAACTCCCTTACCGTCCTGAGCCAGTTTGTACTCGGGCGGGCAGGCCGCCGCGAGCTCCACAAGCTCGTGATCCAGGAACGGTACGCGGGCTTCCAGCCCCCACGCCATAGTCATGTTGTCGACCCGTTTGACCGGGTCGTCGACGAGCATCACCTGAGAGTCCAGGCGCAGGGCCGCGTCGACGGCTTCGGTGGCTCCGGGACGCCCGAAGCTCGCGGCGACGAAATCACGGCTGACGTCGGCCTCGAGCAGCCATTGCGGGTTCAGCTGCCGGGCCAGTTCGGCGTGCGGCCGGTCGAAGAACTCCTTCGCGTACGCGTCGACGGCGTGCTCCCGGGGCACTCCGGCGAGGGGTGGGTACCAGCTGTAACCGGCGAGGATCTCGTCCGCTCCCTGCCCAGATTGCACGACCTTGACCTGCTTCGCAACATCTTCGCTGAGGAGGTTGAACGCGATGCAGTCGTGGCTCACCATCGGCTCGCTCATCGCCGCCACCGTCCGCTCCACCGCCGGCAGGAACCGGTCGTGTCCGATCCGGATCTGGTGGTGCTCGGTGTCGAACTGCTTGGCGATCAGGTCCGAGTACTCGAACTCGTCGCCGCTCTCCCCGCCGCCCGACTCGAACCCGATGCTGAACGTGGTGAGACCGTGCTGCCCCTGCTCGGCGAGCAGCGCCACGATGAAGCTGGAGTCCAGCCCGCCGGAGAGCAGCACACCCACCGGCACGTCCGCGACCATCCGCCGTTCCACAGCGATCCGCAGCGTGTCCCTGACCGCCTCGGCCCACTCGCCCCGGCTCAGGTCCCGGGTCCGGGTGAACGACGCCTCCCAGTAGACCCGCTCGGTCGACGTCCCGTCCGCCTGGACGATCCGCACGGTGGCCGGCGGGAGCTTGCGGACACCGGAGAGGATGGTGCGCGGTGCCGGCACCACCGAGTGGAACGTCATGTAGTGCTGGAGCGCCACCGCGTCGATGGTGGTGTCCACGCCGCCCGCCGCCAGCAGGGCCGGCAGGGTCGACGCGAAGCGCAGCCGGCCCGGCGACTCGGCCAGGTAGAGCGGCTTGATCCCGAGCCGGTCCCGGGCCAGCGTGACGGTGCCGGTCGCGTGCTCCGCGATCGCGAAGGCGAACATGCCGAGGAAGTGCGTGACACAGTCGGCACCCCACCGGTGGTACGCCTTCAGGATCACCTCGGTGTCCGACGTGGAGAAGAAGGTGTACCCGTACCCGCGAAGCTCGTCCCGCAGCTGCTGGTAGTTGTAGATACACCCGTTGAACACCACTGTCAGCCCGAGCTGCTCGTCGGTCATCGGCTGCCGGCCGTTCTCCGACAGGTCGATGATCTTCAGCCGCCGGTGCCCGAAGGCGATCCGGCCGTGATCCCACAGCCCGTCGCCGTCCGGCCCCCGTGACTCCATGCAGGGCAGCATCCGCCGGACCGCCTCGGTGTCCGCGGGCCGATCGCCGTACCGCAGTTCACCGGCGATTCCACACATTGCAACCTCCTCAGCCGAGCAACCAGGTGTCCTTCGATCCGCCGCCCCGCGAAGAGTTGACGATCATGCTCCCGGCGGGTGCGACCCGGGTCAGCGCCGCCGGCGCGACAACCGAGTTGCTTCCGGTGAACACGAACGCCCGCAGGTCCACGTGCCGCGGCGCGAGCCGGTGGCCGTCGAAGACCGGGTGGGTGGAGAGGTTGACCAGCTCCTGGGCCACCCAGCGATGCGGTGCGGTCTGGATCTGCCGCCGGAGCGCGTCGAGCTCGTCGGCGGTGGCGTGGGGGCCGATCACGATCCGGTCGCCGCCGTAACCGTCCACCGGCTTGCAGACCAGTTCGTCGAGGCGGGAGAGCACCTCGACCCGCTGGTCCGGGATGCCGCACAGGTAGGTGGGCACGTCGGCGAGCAGCGGTTTCTCGCCGAGGTAGTACTCGATCATGCGGGGCACGTAGGCGTACACCGCCTTGTCGTCACCGATACCGTTGCCCAGAGCGTTCGCCAGCACGACGCTGTCCGCGTGCAACGCGGAGACCAGGCTCGGTCCCAGCGGCATGCCGTCCGCGCCCGGCGAGTGCACCAGGCTGTCCTCGCCCATCCGCAGGTAGATCACGTCGACCGGGCTCCGGTGCCCGCCGCTGAGCCGCCACACCCGGCCCTCGTCGACGAACAGCTCCGTGCTGCGCACCACCGGTACGCCCATCGCCTCCGCCAGCATCCTGTGCTCGAACCACGCCGAGTCGTCCGGCCCCTGGCTGAGCACGACGATCGCCGGTTCGTCGCCGGCCGCCGGTCCGGCCGCCTCCAGCAGTGCCTGCTTGAGCAGCTTCGGGGTGTCCTCCACCGACAGCAGGGCGCCAGGCCGGGGCAGCTCGGGCAGCACGCTCCAGGTCAGGCGGCGGTTCTGAATGGCGTACGCGATACCGGAGGGCACCCGCAGGTTGTCCTCGAGCACGCACCAGTGGCCCTCGCCGTCACGGACCAGGTCCACGCCCGCGACCTGGGCCCGTACGGCGCGGCGGCGGATCAGCGCACCGCTGGCCCGCAACTCCGGCGACCCGTTGATCACCCATTCCGGGATCTTCCCGTCGGCCACGATCTGCCGCTCGGTGTAGACGTCGTTGAGGAACGCGTCGAGGGCCTTGACCCGCTGGGTGAGTCCCTCGCGCAGGTGGGTCCAGTCCGTGGTCGGCACGATCCGGGGCACCAGGTCGAACGGGAACAGCCGGGTGGCCGCCTCGCCGGCGACGCTGAACGTGATGCCCCGGGCCCGCTGCTCGTCGTCCCGCGCGTCCTCGCGGTGGCGGAGCCCGGTGGCACCGAGCGAGGTCAGCACCGGCAGGATCCCGGCGTAGGCGGGCGACACCCGGCCGCCGGGGAAGGCCTCGTCGCCCTCGGTGACGTAGGCCTCGATCAGGGCCGGCGCCGGCGTACCGGCCGGTCCGGCCGCGGTGACCCCGCCCCGGGTGTCCGTGACCAGCATGTCGACCACGTCGGAGAGCCGGCCGCGGCGGGCGAGCACCCGGCGCTGGCGTGCCGACGAACTGCCCTGGCTCAGCGCCCGCAGCGAGAGGTCGTAGACCTGGTCCCAGTCGCCCAGCTGTTCGAGCTGTGGGCGCAGCTCGCCGATCAGCCGCTCGACGGCGAGCGGCGCCGGAATCGGGACGGGGGAGCGCGGCAGGTCGAGCAGGTCGCCCTCCAGGCCGGACCGGGCCGCCCGCCACATCGCGGCCCGGTGCAGCGGCGGCCGGGCGAGGGGCATCGGCAGGCCGGCCCGGTGCTCCTCGCGGGCCCGCAGCACCAGAGCGCGGAAGACCCCGGCCAGCAGGATGACCGTCTCGACGTCCGGGCTGGAGTCGGTGACCCGCAGCTCCACGGTCGGCACGTGGGCGGAGGGCCGCACGTCGAAATAGACCATCTTCGGGTCGCTGATGGTGCCGGAGGCGATCAGGTCGTTCACCAGCGCCTCGTGCTCGGCGGCGGAGCCGAGCGGGCCGCTGTCGCCGGCTGTCGGCCAGCGCATCCAGACCAGGGAGCGGGCGCTGGCGTACCCGGAGTCCTCACCCAGCCAGTAGGGCGAACTGGTGGAGAGGGCGAGCAGCGCCGGCAGGACCGGCGCGACGCGCTGGGCGATCGCCACCGCCTCGTCGCGGTCCGGCACGCCGACGTGCACCTGGGCGCCGCAGATCAGCTGCTCGCGAACCAGCATCTGGTACTCGTGCAGCATCCGCTGGTAGCGCGAGGTGGGCGTGACCGGCAGCGAGTCCAGGTCGACGAGGGGCACGGTCCCGGCGGCGACCAGGCCGAGACCCAGGGACTCGGCGACACCGATCGCTGTCCGGCGCCGCTCCGCGACACCTTCGCGCAGGTCGTCGAGGGTCGCGCTCACCGGTGTGTTGGTCTCGACCACCGATCGGTGCAGCTCGGCGGAGAAGTGCGCGCTGTCGAGGCGATCCAAGATCTCTGGAGCACGGGGTACGAGTTCGCGCGTCGCCAGATCGACGACATGCAACTCCTCCTCGACGCCGAGGGTGAGTGCGGCCTGATCGGGGACATGGGGATTGGGGGCTTGCAGTGACTCCGTCATCGCGACCGCCTTCGCAAATCCGTTCGGCAAAGGTCCGTACCCGGCGGAGCCTTCCCATCTGATGTAGCGAACCTGTGTCGTGCCCGTTTCAGACGCTCGTCAAGCATGACGATCGCGACACCCCGGCCCGGGACACGGACGAGGTGCGGCCCACCGGTAGTCTCGCCCCGTGGTGACCGACACCCCGCGGAGGTCGTGATGAGCAGCGTCGTCGTAATCACCGGCTCGGCCGGCCTGATCGGCTCCGAGGCGGTGCGGCACTTCGCCGCGCTCGGCATGGACGTGGTCGGGGTCGACAACGACATGCGCGGCTACTTCTTCGGTGCCGACGGCTCCACCCAGTGGAACCTGCAGCGGCTGACCAAGGAGGTCGGCGAGCGCTACACCCACCACAGCATCGACATCCGCGACCGGGACGGTCTGGACCGGCTCTTCGCCGGCCTGGGCGGCAACGTCGGGCTGGTGATTCACTGTGCGGCGCAGCCGAGCCATGACTGGGCCGCCCGTGAGCCGTTCACCGACTTCGACGTCAACGCGGTCGGCACGATCAACATGCTCGAGGCGACCCGCCGGCATGCTGTCGAGGCGCCGTTCATCTTCACGTCGACCAACAAGGTCTACGGCGACACGCCCAACTCGCTGCCGCTCGTCGAGCAGGAGACCCGCTGGGAGCTGCCCGAGGACCACCAGTGGTACGGCGGCATCGACGAGACCATGACGATCGACAGCAGCATGCACTCGATCTTCGGGGCCAGCAAGGTCGCCGCCGACGTGATGGTGCAGGAGTACGGGCGCTACTTCGGTATGCCTACGGCGGTGTTCCGGGGTGGGACTCTGACCGGGCCCGGGCACTCTGCCGCTGAGTTGCACGGCTTTTTGGCGTACGTCATGCGGTGTGTCATGGAACAGCGCCTTTACCGGATCTTCGGCTACAAGGGGAAGATGGTCCGCGACGCCATCCACTCGCACGACCTGGTCTCGGCGTTCGAGGCGTTCCACCGCGCGCCGCGCGTCGCTGAGATCTACAACATCGGTGGTGGCCGGTTCTCCAACTGCAGCCACATCGAGGCCTTCAGCATCGCGTCGGAGATCACCGGGCTGGAGGCGCGCACCGAGTATGTCGAGGAGAACCGGGCCGGTGACCACCAGTGGTGGATCAGCAGCACCGCGCGGTTCGAGGAGCACTACCCGGACTGGAAGCTGACGTACGACGTGCCGGCGATCCTGCGGGAGATCTACGAGTCGAACAAGGACATCTGGAAGGCCTGACCTTTCCGGTCGGTGAGGCCGCGTGACCCTCCGGTCGCACGGCCTTCCTGCTGTCCGGGGTCTCACTGGCAAGTTGCTGTGTCTTGCCGCTCAGTGCCACGTCGCGTAATGCTTCGGTAACCGAAGTCCCGTATTTTTATGAAATGTCCGACTTGACGCAGCTTTTGCGCCGGGACTTGCCGGCGTCCATCGTCGTGTTCCTGATCGCCATCCCCTTGTCCCTCGGCATCGCCGCAGCCTCCGGTGCCCCACTGCTCGCCGGGCTGGTCGCCGCGGTCGTCGGCGGCATCGTCGCCGGTGCCCTCGGCGGCGCCCCGCTCCAGGTCAGCGGCCCCGCCGCCGGCCTGACCGTGATCGTGGCCGGAGCGGTCGCCGACTTCGGCTTCGCCGGAACCGCAGCCGTCGTCGCCGTCGCCGGCCTGATCCAGATCGTCCTCGGCGCCTCCCGTCTCGGCCGCGCCGCCCTGGCCCTCTCACCCGCCGTCGTGCACGGCATGCTCGCCGGCATCGGCCTGGTCATCGCGCTCAGCCAGGTGCACGTGATGCTCGGCGGCACAGCCCGGAGCTCCGCCTGGCACAACCTGCGCGACCTGCCCGCACAGATCGCCACCCACCACGGCGTGGCCGCCCTGCTCGGCGCGCTCACCGTCGCCATCCTGCTGATCTGGCCACGCCTCGTCCGCATCTCCCTGCTCCCCGCCGCCCTGGTCGCCGTCGTCGCGGTGACGGCGCTCGCCTCGTTCCTCGGCGCCGACGTGACACGCGTCCAACTGCCCGACGAGCCGCTCGCCGGGCTGATCCGTCCCGCCTGGCCGGACGCCCCGCTGCGCGAGATCGCCGTGGCCGCCCTGACGATCGCGCTGGTGGCGAGCGTGGAGTCGCTGCTGTCGGCGGTGGCCGTGGACCGGCTCCACGAAGGTCCCCGGGCCAACCTGAACCGGGAACTCGTCGCACAGGGCGCGGCGAACACCGCCTCCGGCCTGCTCGGTGGCCTGCCAGTGACCGGGGTGATCGTGCGCAGCTCCACGAACGTGGCGGCCGGTGCGCGTACCCGTGCCTCAGCCATCCTGCACGGCCTCTGGATCGCGGTGTTCGTCCTGCTCTGGGCCGGCCTGCTGGAGACCATCCCGATGGCGGTCCTGGCCGGCGTGCTCATCGTGGTCGGGTTGCGCCTGGTCAGCCTGGCCCAGATGCGCACGTACGCCCGGCACCGGGAACTGCCCACCTACCTGATCACCGCGCTCGGCGTCGTCTTCACCGACCTGCTCACCGGCGTGGCGCTCGGCATGGTCAGCGCCGCCCTGCTGATCCTGTGGCGCCTCACCCGCTGCGAGATCCGCCGGGTGGAACGGGCACCCGGCCAGTGGCAGGTCACCATCAACGGCACCCTCGCGTTCGTCGAATCCGCCCGGCTGACACGGGAGCTCGGAGCCCTGCCGGCGGGCGCCGACGTCGACGTCGAACTGCACCTGGACTACCTGGACCACGGCGCCTTCGAGACGATCCGGGACTGGCGGGAAGGCTACGAGCGGTCCGGTGGCAGCGTCCGGATCCGGGAGGTGCACGACTCCTGGTTCCACCAGGCCACGTCCGGGCGGCTGGGCGGCGGCAAACGTACGCCCCGGGTGGTCGGGTCCTGGTCACGCTGGCAGAACATGGACCAGCAGCGGCGTGACGCGATGGCGGCCGGGATCGCCGAGTTCGAGCGTACGGTCGCGCCCCTGGTCCGCCCCCACCTCGCCGACCTGGCCCGCGACGGCCAGAATCCGCAGCAGCTCTTCATCACCTGCGCGGACTCCCGCCTGGTCCCGAACCTGATCACCGCGAGCGGCCCCGGCGACCTCTTCTGCGTCCGCAACGTCGGCAACATCGTCCCGCCGCACTCCGCGGGCGACTCCTCAGTCGGCGCCGCCGTCGAATACGCCGTCGACGTCCTCGGCGTCACCACGATCACCGTGTGCGGCCACTCCGGCTGCGGCGCGGTCCGCGCCCTGATGACCGGCGCCGCGCGTCCCGGCTCGGCGCTGGGGGATTGGCTGGCCTTCTCCGGCGTACGGTTCACCGACACCTCCGACGAGGAACGCTGCTGCACCGACAACGTCCTCAGCCAGCTGACCAACCTGCGCACCTATCCCGCGGTGCGCGCGGCCGAGTCCGCCGGCCGCCTCCACCTCACCGGCATGTACTTCGACCTGGCCCAGGCCCGCATGTACAGCGTCGACCCCGTCCACGGCGCCTCCCACCCCATATCCACCCAACCCGCCGCCTGACCCCCGCCCGTCCCCACCTTCGGCCCGCCCCGCCCCGACCGCGACGGCCCGTCCAGCCTGCCCGGCGGCCCGCTCAGTGCCAGCTGGGTTTGTCGGCTGGTCGTCAGGGGTGTCTTGGTGGCGGTTTGGCCCCGCTCGGTGCCAGCTGGGTTTGTCGGCTGGTCGTCAGGGGTGTCTTGGTGGCGGTTTGGCCCCGCTCAGTGCCAGCTGGGTTTGTCGGCTGGTCGTCAGGGGTGACTTGGTGGCTGTTTGGCCCCGCTCAGTGCCAGCTGGGGGTTGGGTTGGGAGCTGCTTGACGGGGAGGCGGGGGTGCGGCGGTTGCGGGCTGCGGTGATGGCGCCCGGCTGGTCGCGGTAGGGCGGAGGGACCAGGAAGCTGGGGCGGTTCGTGGCGCTGACCAGAACGTGGAGCAGGGTCAGCGGCAGGGAGACGAGGAACAGGACGAAGCCGGTTCGGGGGATCACGGCGAGGCCCGTCCACGAGCCGGTGATCAGGTTGAGGAGGAGGCCGAGGCTGACCAGCGTTCCGGCGAGAGCGGCGGGTGTCACCCAGAGCAGATAGGCGAGGTAGTTGCGAGCCGGGACGGGGCCGAACTGGCTGGGCAGTTCGGCGGCAGCCGCGGCCTCACCGCTCCAGATGCGGCGGAACGGGGCGAGAGCCTTGTAGAGGATGAAGCCTGAACCGAGCAGAAGAGCTACGCACAGCACCCACAACATGGCGTCAGAGTAATCGGCGCACGCCAATGGGTGAGGGCCCGCGCAGCGAGCGCGGGCCCTCAGGTGACCAGAACGGTCAGTTGCGGACGATGGTGAAGGTGGTTGTCGGGTTCTCGATGTCGCGGAAGTTGTTGCTGAACTGGAGGTTGTTGAAGGTCGCCGTACCGACGGCGGGGCCCTGGCCGGTCTCCGGCATCGGGTTGGCCCAGATGCCGTAGCCGGACTTGGCGTCGTACGCGTCCCCGCTCTTGCGGGCACCGCTGATCGTCACGTTGGTGAAGACGGTGTCCTTGATCGGGTTCTGCGGCTGGTTGCCCACGTAGTTGGTCTGGAACATGATGCCCGAGTAGGTCGGGTCGACGATGTCGACGTTCGACACCCGGATGCCCTGGAAGACCTTCGACGCGCTGAACACCCAGATCGCCGGGAAGACCTGGCTGCCCCAGAAGTGGCCGCCGGCCCGGACGATCGAGATGTTGTCGAACACGGTGGGCGGGTTGGCGCCGAAACCGTTCATCGGGTAGCCGAAGTCGAGCGAGCTGATCGTGATGCCCGAGTAGACCAGGGTGTCCGCGATGTAGATGTTCTTGAAGGTGTTGGCGTACCCGCCGTAGACCGCGAGGCCCGCGGCGCGCCAGGTCAGCGTCGACGTCAGGTTGGAGTAGACGTTGTTGATCTCGTCGGAGCCGCCGGCGTCGATGGCGGAGAACAGCGCGAAGCTGTCGTCACCGGTGGCCCGGGCGTCGTTGTTGTCGACCAGGTTGTCGGTGCTGCCGTTGGTCATGTTGACGCCGTCGGCGAACGTGTTCCGGATCCGGTTGTTGGTGATCTTCATCCGGTCGGTGTTGGCGCCCCAGAAGAGGCACACCGTGTGCTCGGCCCAGATGTTGTCGATCGTGACGTCGGCGACGTTGGCGAAGTCGAAGACCTTGCCGGGGCCGTCGATGCGGATCGTGTAGTTGCCGAAGAACGCGAAGTTCGCGAACGTCGACCCGTTGGCGGTGGCGTCGGCCCGGAAGCCGGCGTCCGTCTCGGTCTGTGTGGACGGGGTGTGGAACCGGGTGTACCAGGGGCCGGCGCCGACGACCCGGAGGGCCTTGCCGTACACCTGGAACTTGTTGGACGTCTGGTAGTCACCGGCCGGCAGGTAGACACCGATCTTGGTGGTGTCCTGGCGAGCGGTGTCCAGCGCGTTCTGCACCGACTGCTGGTCGAATCCGGTCGGAACGACATAACGGGCGGGATCCGGATTACTCAAAATAGACACTTGCTCGGTGTTGATGAAGTCGATCGCGATGTTGCCCGAGTTACCGGAGTCCTTCTGGAGCTTGATCGTGCTGCCCGCCGGGAACGACCCGGTCAGCATGATGTTCGCCTCGTCGTAGATGTGGCGCGGACCGGTACCCGAGTTCTGCGGTGCGGTCTCGTTGCCGTACAGCCACGCGAACCGAGACGTCAGCGGCAGGGTCTTGTTGAGCGACCCGTTGACGTAGACGTTGATCGAGCTGGTGGTGCCGTCCGGGATGGAGAAGCGGGCCACCACGGTGTTCGTCGCCGCCCGGGTCGTCCACTGCACGTACGACCCGGTCTGGTTCAGCGTGACCGCCCGGCGTCCGGACGCCTCGCCGGCCAGATCGCCGACCGTCCGGTTCGGGCCGACCGTCGCCGCACCGCCGCCGGTCTGACCGTCCTCGGCCTCGTACATGTCGTACGGCATGTTCGCGCCGCGACCCACGTAGAACGGCTTCTCGCTGGTGTTGTTGGCCTGCTTGACCGCCAGCTCGTTGCCGTCGACCGCGACCACGGTCCGGACCGTGTACCGGCCGTTCGCCGCGGTCCAGGTGCCCAGGTTGATCGCCGGCGAGGACGCGCCGGCGGCGAGCGTTCCGGTCCACGAGCCGGTGAGGGTCCGCACCACCGTGGTGCCGGACAACAGGGTGAGAGTCACACCGTGTGCGCCCCCGGTCGTGGCGGCCGAGCCCTGGTTGCGCAGCACGACCGAGAAGGTGACCGTGTTGCCGGCCGCCGGATTGCCCGGTGACCAGCTGACCGCCGAGGCGACCAGGTCCGAGCTGCTAACCGGTGCCACGACGAGGTTCGACGGGTTGGCGTAGGAGTTGTTGGCGTCGTTGGTCTCGGTGACCGTGTTCGCCTCGTCCACCTTCGCCGACAGCGGGTAGCTGCCCGCATCCCGCGCGCCGATCGAAGCGGAGACCGTCGTCGATGCGCCGGCGGCCAGGGCGGAGACCGTGGCGGTGCCGGCTTTGACCGTACCCAAGTAGATGTTGACGTTGGAGGCCGGTGATGCGGCTGTGCCCGCGTTGCGCACCGTGGCCGACACCGTGATCGCGTCGGTCTCGACCGGCGAAGCCGGAGCGAAGGACATGGCGGTGACCGTGAGGTCCGGGTTCGGCGCCGGAGTGCCGATGATCTGGAACTCGGCGACCTGACCGCTCGGCGCGCCGCTGTTGGCGGTGAAGGACAGGCGCAGGTCCGCGGCGGTCGCGCTCACCGGGACGGTCACCGTGTTGCCCGAGGCCGGGTTGAAGGTGTACGACGTGGAGCCCACGATCGTGGAGAAGCCGGAGGCCGACTGCTCACGTCCGAGGATCGCGAAGGTCTGCTGGCGGGTGCCCCAGTCGGAGGCCGGGTTGAGCTTGACCACCACGGACGACACGCTGGCGTTGGCGCCCAGCTTGACGGTCAGGTTCGCCGGATATGCGCTCCCCTCCCAGTAGGTGGCGGTGTCGTTGTCGTTCGCGTTGGTGGCTACGAACGTGTGAATGGTCGACGACGCCTCGATCGGCTTGCCGACCGCGATGTTCGTCCCGGTGCCGGGGTTGCCGGTCCGGGTGACCGTGTTGGTGGCCGCCGACTCGTTGCCGGCCGCGTCGCGCGCCTTGACGTAGTAGGCAACGGTGGCGCTGTCCGGCTGGCTGTCGGTGTAGGTCAGCCCGGTGACAGTGGTCTTCAGGGACCCGTTGGCGTAGACGTTGTAGCCGGTCACCCCCACGTTGTCGGTGGACGCTCCCCAGGCGAGGCGGATCTGCCCGGATGCCGGCTGAGTGTAGGACAGCGTCCCCGGCGTGCTCGGAGCCTGAGTGTCGCCAGAGGCGCCGTTTCTGGTCACCGTGTTGCTGTTCGCCGACACGTTCCCGGCCGCGTCCTTGGCGCGGACGTAGTAGGCAACAGTCGCGCTGTCAGGCTGGTTGTCGGTGTACGTCAGGACGTTCCCGGCGACCGAGGTGCGGAGCTGGCCGTTGGCAAAGATGTCATAACCGGTCACACCGACGTTGTCGGTCGACGCGTTCCAGGTGAGGCGGACCTGCCCGCTCGCCGGCTGGGTGTAGGCGAGGCTGCCGGGCGCGCTCGGCGCCTGGCTGTCACCGGACACCGGACCGTAGATCTCCAGTTCGGAGAGCTGGCCCGCTCCCCAGCCGGTGTTGCCGGTGAAGTTGAGCCGGACGAAACGCGCGCTCGCCGCGGTGAAGTCGACCGTCACCGTGTTGCCCGAGGCGGGGTTGAAGGTGTAGCCGGCGCTCGCCTTGAGGGTGCTGAACGACGTGCCGTTCGTGCTGCCCTGGACGGTCAGCGTCTCGGTGCGGGTGGCCCAGGCGGCGGCCGGCGGCAGCTTGAGGACGGCCTGGTTGACCTGGGTGGCGGTGCCGAGGTCGACCTGGAGCCACTGCGGGAAGGCGTTGTTGTTGCTCTCCCAGTAGGTGTTCGCGTTGCCGTCACCGGCGTTGCCGGCCGAGTAGACGTCGGTGAAGCTGCTGGCGCTGAAGGTCTTGCCGACGGCGAGGTTGGGACCGGCGGCCTGGGCGGCGGGGGCGTGGACGAGGGCGGCGATGACGCCCGCAGCGGCGGTCACCGCTAGGACTTTTCGCCTCAATTTGGACATGGTGGGAGCGCACCTTTCGTCGAACTCTTCAGAACCACGCGGGCCGCGATCGGTGGGACGCGGCCCGCGTGGGGATCAGGAGGTGTAGACCTCGAACTCGGAGAGCTGACCCGCCGGCCAGCCGGTGTTGCCGGTGAAGGTGAGCCGGAGGAATCGGGCGTTGGCCGCGGTGAAGCTCGCGGTGGCCGTGTTGCCCGACGCCGGGTTGAACGTGTAACCGGCGCCGGCCTTGACGGTGGTGAAGCTGGAGCCGTCAGTGCTTCCCAGAACAGAAAGAGTTTGGGTACGGGTGGCCCAGGCGGCCGCCGGCGGCAGCTTCACCACGACCCGGGAGACCTGACGGCTCTGACCCAGATCGACGGTGATCGACTGCGGGAAGGCGTTGTTGGCGCTCTCCCAGTACGTGCCCGTGTTGCCGTCAGTGACGTTCGCGGGGGTGTAGGACTGGGTCTGACTGGTCGCGGTAACCGGCCGGCCCGCGGCCAGGTTCCCGCTGGTGGGAGGCGGCGTAGTAGTAGGCGGCGTGGTGGTGGGCGGCGTAGTCGGCGTATTTCCCCACTGCGGCGCCGGCCACGGCCCGCAATACGTGTTCGCCGTCTGCCAGCCCGAGTTCCCGCCCCCGTCGGTGATCGCCAGCCCAGAGCCCGCGCAGTTGTAGACCGTCGGGTTCTGCGCGATCCCGCTGGCCCGCACGTTGGTGAACCGTGCCGAAGCCTGCGCCTGCGCCTGCAACGCGAACGTCCCCGCACCGACGATGTTCACGTTCGTCAGGTTCAGCCCGGTCGTCTGGTTGCCGATCCACTGAATCGCGGCGTACGAGCTGTCCAGGATGTCGGTGTCGGTCACGTTGATCGTCGCACCGGTGATCGCACCCTGGTCCGGCCAGAACCAGAGCGCACCGACACCGAAGTTCCAGTTGTAGTCGGAGTTGCCCGCCCGGATCAGCGTGTTGCGGGCGAGCGTCCAGGTGCCGGCCACCGCGGTCGGCCCGGTGACACCCGGATAGCGGTTGCCCACGTGCAGACCGCCGCCGTTGGTCACCGTCTCGCTCACCACGTTGTCGCTGATGGTGATGTCGCGCCCGCCGTAGCTGACGATGTTGTTCGCCAGGATCGGCGCGACAACCGTGTTGCGGGTGAACGAGTTGCCGACGTTCGGCACGTTCTCCGCCCACATCGCCAGGCCGTCGTCACCGGTGTTGCGGACGAACGTGTTGGTGACCGCCGAGTTGGTGACGCCGATGTGGAAGTTCACGCCGTCCGCGGTCTGGTCCAGGATCCGGCTGTTGCGGATCGTGAACCGGTCCATCGGCCCGTCCATCCACGCGCCGACCTTGGTGTGCTGCATCCAGACGTTGTCGATCACCGAGTTCGACATGGCCCCGCCGAACGCGTTGACCTGGTGCTCGTCGACCCGTTCCTGGATGTCTCCGATGATCGCCAGGTCGCGGACCGTGACGTTCTGGCTCGGGCCGCCCTCGTTGACGTACTTGCCGTAGAGGCCGGCAGCCAGGTTGCGCTGGGTGGGGTGCCGCCCGCCGAGCACGGAGTACCAGGGGCCGGCGCCGGCCAGCGTGACCCGGTCGACGATCACGTGGCTCCAGAGCGTGAAGTTGCCCTGCGGCACGTAGACGACACGGCCGGACGAGGCGCCGGCGTTCACCGCGGCCTGGAACCTGGCGGTGGAGTCGGTGGCGCCGGAGGGGTCCGCGCCGTAGTCGGCCACCACGTCGATGGCGCCGGACGGTTTGCCGACCGGTCCCGGCACGTTCTCGAAGTCGGCCAGGTCGATGGTGAAGCTGGGTGACTGCGCTGTCGAGCTCACCTGGAGGCGGATCTTCGTACCGGCCTGGTAGGTGGTCCCGAACAGTGCCCGCGCCTCGTCGTAGAAGTGGTGCGGCCGCCCGTCGCCGGGGTTGTTGGTGAACGGGTAGTAGCCGTAGTACCAGGCGTACTTCGAGGTCACCGGCACCGTCTTGATCAGCGTCGAGCCGGTACGCAGATCGAGTGTGGCGTTCCGCCCGTCCGGGATGCTGTACCGGAACGTCACCGCGTTCGCCGGCTTGGTGAGGGTGAACTCGACGTACTCACCCGCCGCGTCGAGGGTGATCGCCTCCCGGCCGGACGCCTCGGAGGAGAGCGTGCCGTAGAGCCGGCTGGTGCCGGTGGAGGTGCCGTTGTGTGCCGCCTTCTCGGCCTCGATCTCGGCGAACGGCACGGTGGCGCCGCGCCCGGGGATGTCGAAGGGTGAGATGCCGGCGGCCTGTGCCGGGCTCACGGTGGCGATGACGGTGGCCGCGAGGACGGCCGCGCCGATCAATACCGATAGTGGGGCGGTGCGGTTGGCCATGGGTCCCTTCCTTGGTCTTAGGCCAGCCCCCGATTTCCTTCTGCTCTTTTCGGGCGCCCCCTCGTCACGAGGGGGCGCCCGGACGTTCAGAGACGCAACCAGACGGCGGTGTCCTGGGGGATGAGGTCACCGTCGAGCGGACCGCTGGCGAGCAGAACGGTTTCGTGCGCCGGCAGGGGGATCGATGTGCCGGAGAGGTTGAGGACGCAGGCGAAGTCCGGTCCGCGGGTGTAGGAGAGCACCCCCGGATCGCCGTCGGTCCACTGCATGGCGTCGCCGTGCAGGCCGGGCTCGTCGTGGCGCAGCCGGATCGCCGACCGGTAGAGCTCGAGCATCGAGTTGGGGTCGCCGGTCTGCGCCTGGACGGTCCGGTCCTTCCACTCCGCGGGCTGGGGTAGCCAGGGCGTGGCGGTGCTGAAGCCGAACGGCTGCTCGTCGCCGGACCAGGGCAGCGGCACCCGGCACCCGTCGCGGGTGTGGCCGCGGCGGCCGTACATCGGGTCCTGGATCTCCTCGACCGGGATGTTCTCGTTCTCCCAGAGGCCGAGCTCCTCGCCCTGATAGACGTAGGCGGCGCCGGGCAGCGAGAGCGAGAGCAGCGCGGCGGCCCGGGCCCGGCGGGTGCCGAGCTCCAGGTCGACAGGGGTGCCGTCGAGGTTGTTGTCGAAGCTGAAGGTGGTGTCGGCCCGGCCGTACCGGGTGACGTGGCGGGTGACGTCGTGGTTGGAGAGCACCCAGGTGGGTGGTGCGCCGACTCCGGCGTGCGCCTCCAGCGTGCGGTCGATGCAGGCCTTCATGAGGTACGGGTCCCACGCGCACCCGAGGAAGTCGAAGTTGAAGGCGGCGTGCAACTCGTCGGCGCGCAGGTAGTTGGTGAACCGGTCGACCTCGGGCATCCACACCTCGCCGATGAGCGCCCGATCCGGGTACTCGTCGGCGATCCGCCGCCACGACCGGTAGACGTCGTGCACCCGGTCGAGGTCGTGGAACGGGTGCGGGCTGCCGTCGCTGACCTCGGGCAGTGCCGCGTCCTTGTGCAGCAGCGCCGCCGAGTCGATCCGGATGCCGTCGACGCCACGGTCGAACCAGAACCGCAGGATGTCGGAGAACTCGGCCTGCACGACCGGGTGCTCCCAGTTCAGGTCCGGCTGCTCCGGGGTGAACAGGTGCAGGTACCAGTCGCCGTCCGGTGCCTGGGTCCACGTGGTGCCGCCGAACTCACCGGTCCAGTCGGTCGGCATCCGCTCGCCCCGGCCGGGGCGGAACCAGAAGTACTCCCGTTCCGGCGCGTCCGGTGAGGCGAGCGCCGCCTTGAACCACGGGTGCTCGCTGGAGATGTGGTTCGGGACGATGTCGACGATCATCCGGATGCCGGCCGCGTGCGCCTCGGCGATCAGCGCCTCCGCACCGGCCAGGGACCCGAAGACCGGGTCGATGTCGCGGAAGTCCGCCACGTCGTAGCCGGCGTCCGCCATCGGCGACGGGTACCAGGGGCTCATCCAGATCGCGTCGACGCCGAGGTCGCGCAGGTGGCTCAGGTGGGCGCGGATGCCGTCGATGTCCCCGACACCGTCACCGTCGGCGTCGGCGAAACTCCGCGGGTACACCTGGTAGATCACCGCGTCTCGCCACCACGGACTGGCGTCTGCTGTGGACACGAGCACCTGCTTTCTGTCGATACGTAGATACGTTGGCGCTGTGGAACGGGCCCTGGTGCCGGACGGGCACCTCAGCCCTTGAGGCTGCCCGAGGTCAGGCCGGACATGATGTTCCGCTGGAAGATCAGGAAGATGACGACGGTCGGCAGCGCGGCGATGACCGAGGCGGCGATCACCACGTTCTGCGGTGTGCCGCCGGCGAAGGCGTAGATGCCGACGCTGACCGTGCGGGTCTCCGGTGACGGCATGACCAGCTTCGGCCAGAGGAAGTCCTTCCAGACCGCCGTTACCGCGAAGATCGAGACCACGCCGAGGATCGGGCGCGACATCGGCAGGATGATCGACCAGAGCGTGCGCAGCGGCGTCGCGCCGTCCACGAACGCGGCGGCCATCAGCTCCTCGGGGATCGAGTCGAAGAACCGCTTGAGCAGGAAGATGTTGAACGCGTTGGCGACCAGCGGCAGCCAGATCGCGAACGGCGAGTCCAGCAGGTTGATGTGCAGGATCGGCAGGTCGATCACGGTGACGTACTGCGGGACGATCAGCACCATCGCCGGGATCATCAGCGTCGCCAGCATCAGGCCGAGGATCACGTTGCCGAAGACCGGACGGAGTTTCGACAGCGAATAGGCCGCGGCGGTGTCCAGGACGAGCTGGAAGAGCACCGCGCCCGCCGCGTAGTAGAACGTGTTGAACAGCAGCTTGGACAGGTTCAGGTTGTTCCACGCGTCGATGTAGTTCTGGAACTGCGGGTCCCTCGGGAACAGCGAGGGCGGTGTCTGCGCGATCTCCTGGCCCGACTTGAGGGCGCCGGTGACCATCCAGTACAGCGGTCCGAGGAAGACCAGGGTGAACACCGTGACGACCAGAACCAGCAGCGTCCAGTAGATGACCTTGCCGCGGCCCCGGCTGAGCTGGGAGTGGGAGATGAGGGTGCGGGTCATGTCGTCAGTCCTGTTTCGTCGTCAGGCGTACGTAGACGGCGGAGAAGGCGGCCAGCACCACGAGCATGATCACGCCGAGCGCGGCGGCGCCGTTGAGGTCGTTCTGGAAGAAGCCGTGCTGGTAGATGAGGTACGCGACCGAGGTGGCCGAGTCCTGCGTACCGGCGCCGTTGGCCAGGATCAGCGGCTCGATGAAGAGCTGCATGGTGGCCACGATCTGCAGCATCGCCAGCAGCGCGAGGATCAGCCGGGTCTGCGGGATCGTCACGTGCAGGATCCGCTTCCAGATGCCGGCTCCGTCGAGTTCGGCCGCCTCGTACAGCTCGCCCGGGATGTTCTGCAGCGAGGCGAGGTAGATCAGCACCGCGCCGCCCATGTTCATCCAGGTCGAGGCGAGCACCATGGCCGGAATCGTCATGCCCGGTGACTGCATCCACTCCGAGGTCGGCAGCCCCACCGCGGTGAGCAGCGCGTTGAAGAGGCCGGCCTCGCTCGGGTCGTACGCGTAGAACTTGAAGAGGAACAGCGCGGACGCCGGCGGCAGCATCACCGGCAGGTAGACCAGAATCCGCAGATAACCCTTGGCGTGCCGGAACTCGTTGAGCAGGATCGCCACGAAGAACGGCACCGCGAAGCCGAGGACCAGGGCCAGGGCGGTGAAGTAGAAGGTGTTCTGCCAGGCGACCCAGAAGCTCGGATCGGCCACGATCCGAATGTAGTTGTCCCAGCCGACCCAGCTGGTCTCACCGCGCCGGGTGCGCTGGAAGCTCATCACGAGGCCGCGGATCATCGGGTACCACATGAAGAGGGCGAAGCAGACGACCGCACCGATCAGGAACGTGTGCCCGGTGAGGTTGTCCCGGATCTTGCGGCCGCGCCGGGCCGCGGCCGGGCTTGCGGGGGGCGTCTGCCGGGGCGGTGCCGGGGCAGTGAGGATCGCCAAGAGAATGACTCCCTGTTCTCCGCGGTGCGGAGGCCGGTCGCCCGGCCCCCGCACCCACCGGGTCAGCTACCGGCGGCCAGCAGCTGGTTGACCTTTTCCTCGGCCGTCTTGAGCAGCGCGTCGATGTTCGCGTTCGGGTCGGTCAGGACCCCGGACATCGCCGAGTCGAGCACCGCGTAGACCGCCTGCGCGTTGCGCGGCTCACCCTTGATCGGAACCGGGGTCGCCTCGAAGAGCGCGAAGTTGGCGGTGTCCACGTTGGCGTTCGCCTTGCGCAGGTCGAGCTCCTGCTTCTGCGCGTCGCTGCCGTTGGTGAACAGCAACGGCTGCGGCAGGCCCACCGGATAGTTCTGCGGCTTGGCCCGCGCGTAGTCGAACTGGCCCTTGCCCGGGGTCAGTTTCTGGTACGCCAGCCACTTCAGACCGGCCTTGACCTGCTCCGGGGAGAGGTCCTTCTTGAAGAAGTAGCCCTCGCCGCCGCCGAGCGTGCCCTTGGCCGCGCCGTCCTGGCCGGGCAGGGGAGCCATCGCCCAGTCCTCGTACTTGCCCTGGAACTGGCTGACGATCGCCTGGGTGCTGTCCGGTGCGCCGATGAACATGCCCACCTTGCCGGCGCCGGCGTTGGTCAGCAGGTCACCCCACTGGAGCAGCTGGCGGCTGCCCATGCTGTTGTCGCCGTACCGCATGTCCTTGAGGTTCTGCAGAACCTGCTTGCCCTGTGCGTTGTTGAAGTCGGCCTTCTTGCCGTCCTCGCTGAGGACCTGGCCGCCCTGCGAGTAGAGCAGCGAGGTGAAGTGCCAGCCACCGGTGTTGCCGGCGCTGTACTCCGAGTAGCCGGCGATGCCGCCGCCGAGCCCGGCGATCTTCTTGGCCGCGGTACGCACCTCGGGCCAGGTCTTCGGCGGGTTGTTCGCGTCCAGGCCGGCCTTCGCGAAGAGGGTCTTGTTGTAGACCAGGCCCATCGAGTAGTTCTTCACCGGTACGGCGTAGAGCTTGCCGCCGTCGGTGAAGACCTCCTTGAGCGCCGGGTCGACGCTGTCCCAGGTCGGGATGGTGTCCTTGCTGACGAGGCTGGTGATGTCCATCGCCTGACCGGAGTCCAGCACCTGCTGGAGGTCGGTCATGTAGCCGTAGAAGACGTCGGTCACGGTGCCGCCGGCCAGGCGGGCGGTGAAGTCCGGCGGGTTGTTGCACTGCTCCCCGACGCTGACGCTCTTGATGATGATGTCCGGGTTCGCCTGCTGGAACGCGGCGACGTCCTCGTTCCAGTTCTGGAGCAGTTCCTTCTGTGCGCCGACCGGCTGGCAGTCGACGGTGATGGTGACCTTGCCGCCGGCGTCCGTCCCGCTGTCGTCGCTCTTGGTGGAGCAGGCGGTGAGGCCGATCCCCAGCCCGGAAACGAGCAGGAGGCCGAGCGCTTTTCTGGTGTCGAACATGGTGAGAGGACGCCCTTCCATGAGACGCGCGCCTATGGGATGGAGCCAGATGTGATCTGGCTCTCGCATGTTTCGTGGCTGTGACGATACAAAGACAAGCGCGGGTCGCGCAAGAACAGAACGGAAGCAAGAAAAATTGCGACAGCCCCGGAAAACGCAAAAGGGACGAGCCAGACGGCTCGTCCCTCGGTGAGTTGTTCCCGCTCAGCTCCTCTGCGGCGCCGGTCCCGTCGATCCGCGGACCACGAGCTCCGGCTCGAAGAGCAACTCGTCCGGCTCCGCACCGGAGCCCTCGATCTGGTTGACCAGCAGGTCGACGGCGGCCTGCCCCATCGTCTCTATCGGCTGGCGCACCGTGGTCAGCGGTGGATCGGTGCAGGTCATCAGCGCCGAGTCGTCGAAGCCCACCACCGAGACGTCGGCCGGCACGTCCAGCCCGAGCCGGCGGGCCGCCCGGATCGCACCGAGCGCCAGCACGTCGCTCGCGCAGATCAGGCCGGTCGCGCCGCGCTCGATCAGCTTGCTCGCGGCCAGCCGGGCGCTTTCCATCGAGAACGTGGTCCGCTCCACCAGCCACTGGCCGTCGGCGAACTTGGCGAGCGCCTCCAGCTTGCGGCGCGACGGCATGTGGTCCTCGGGGCCCATCACCATGCCGATCCGCTCGTGGCCCAGCGAGCGCAGGTGCCCGTAGGCCTGCTCGACGGCGACGGCGTCGTCGGTGGAGATGTGCGGGAAGCCGACGTCGACACCCGCGTTCACCATCACGACGGGCATGCCCCGCTCGGTCAGCGCCCGGTAGTGCGCGTGCTCGGCGTTGGCCAGCGCATAGGCCCCGCCGGCGAACACCACGCCGCTGACCTGGTGATCGAGGAGCATCTCGATGTAGTCGCGCTCGGGGACACCGCCGATCGTGCGGGCGCAGAGCGCGGGGGTGAAGCCGCGCTGCGCCAGCGAGGCGGTCACCACCTCGGCCAGCGCCGGGAAGATCGGGTTCTGCAGCTCGGGCAGCACGAGGCCGACCAGCCGGCCGCGCTCACCGCGCAGCTTCGTGGGGCGCTCATAGCCCAGGACGTCGAGGGCGGTGAGGACCGAGGTGCGGGTGGCCTCGGAGACGCCGCTGCGCCCGTTGAGGACCCGGCTGACGGTCGCCTCACTGACCCCGGCCTTCTTCGCCACCTCGGCAAGACGTTTGGTCACGACGGAATCCTACGTCAGATCCTTGCAAGAACTGAACCGGTGCGTGCGTACGTGATCGAATCTCTTGTCTGCCCTTTCACCCGCTTGCGGGCTCTCGTCGTGACCCCGGCCTCAGGTCGGCGGCGTGGTGCACGCGGCGTAGAGAGGAGGCCGCCGTGAAGCGGTTAAGTCGTCGCTCACCGCAACTTTCCGTCCTGCACGGCTTGCACCGCGGTTGCAGGCGGCGGATCACGCAAAACGCTCCCCGGTGTGCGGGCGGGATGGGATGTTTTGAGACGACTGGGAGAAAGGGGTCGTCACCACATGTCGGACTGGGAGCAGAACGAGTGGTCGTCCGGGGACCAGCAGGACTGGTCGGCCGGAGATGGCGGCCAGGGTGACTCGTCGGCGCAGGACCGCCGGCGGGACTCGGCGTACCGGCTCGCCAACGTCAGCAACGACATGGCGACCGCCACGCAGGCGGCCGTGACCGCTGCCGAGACGGCGGTCCAGGTGATCCAGCGGCTCGAGGCGAGCAGCACCGAGATCGGCAAGGTCGTGCAGCTCATCGCCACCATCGCGAAGCAGACGAACCTGCTGGCGCTGAACGCGACGATCGAGGCGGCGCGAGCTGGTGAGGCGGGCCGCGGCTTCGCGGTGGTCGCCAGCGAGGTCAAGGACCTGGCGAACGAGACCGCGACGGCGACGAGCGAGATCGGTACGCAGGTCGGCGGCATCCGGGCGGACACTCAGAACGCGGTCTCGGCGATCGAGGAGATGCAGGGCCTGATCGAGGAACTGGACCGCTGCCAGAAGGTGATCAGCGGGATCGTCGTGGAGCAGCAGGCCGGCTGAGTTCTCCCGCGGCTGTCAGCCGGCCGGCTCGGTGCCGAGCGATCGGCTGCTGAGGAAGACTGGGGCACATGGCTCGTAAGCGGGGACCCCGGAACGTTTCTCCCGTCTGCCCTTGTGGGCTCCAGGCGTACGCCCAATGTTGTGGCCCGATCCACGACGGAAAGCCGGCGGCGGACCCGGAAGCCCTGATGCGATCGCGCTTCAGCGCGTTCGCCCTCGACCGCGCCGACCACGTGCTGCGCACCTGGCACCCGCAGACCCGCCCGGAGTCCGTCGCGAACGACCCCGGCCTGCGCTGGACCCGGCTGGAAGTGCTGGGGACAAGCGGCGGCGGACTCTTCGAAGCCGAGGGTACGGTCGAGTTCCGGGCACATTACCGTGACGGCGGCACTCCAGGGATCATGGAGGAGAACAGCCGGTTCGTCCGCCATGACGGTCAATGGGTGTATTGGGGTCCCCAGCGGTGAGGAAGTAGCCATGTCTGCACAACGGCCCCTCGAGGACGGCATCGTCTCCGACTTCAAGGTCAATCTCTCGTACGGTGACTATCTGCACCTCGACGAGATCCTGAACGCCCAGCACCCGGTGAGCGTGCCGGAGCACCACGACGAGCTGCTGTTCATCCTCCAGCATCAGACGTCGGAGCTCTGGCTGAAACTGATCATCCATGAGCTGCGGGCGGTGCAGGAGCACCTGTCCAAGGACGAGCTGCGCCCGGCGCTCAAGGGACTGGCCCGGGTCAAGCACATCCAGCGCACCCTCACCGAGCAGTGGTCCGTGCTGGCCACCCTCACTCCCAGTGAGTACGCGGAGTTCCGCAGCTTCCTCGGCACGTCCTCCGGCTTCCAGTCCTATCAATACCGGGTGGTCGAATTCCTGCTCGGCAACAAGGACCGCCGGATGCTGAAGATCTTCGACGACCACCCGTCGGCCCGTGCCCTGCTCGAGGACGCGCTCGGCGCACCCAGCGTCTACGACGAGTTCCTGCACTTCCTGGCCCGGCGCGGTCACCAGGTGCCGATCGAGATCCTCCAGCGTGACGTCACCCAGCCGTACGAGTACCAGGCCGACCTGGTGCCGGTCTTCCAGGAGATCTACGAGAACGCCGAGCAGAACTGGGACCTCTACGAGGCGTGCGAGGAACTCGTCGACCTGGAGGAGAACTTCCAGCTCTGGCGTTTCCGCCACCTCAAGACGGTGGAACGCACCATCGGCTTCAAGCGCGGCACCGGCGGATCGAGCGGGGTCTCCTTCCTCAGGGCGGCCCTCGATCTGACATTCTTCCCCGAGCTCTACGCCGTCCGTACCGAAATTGGAGTGCCCCGTTGAGCGACCTTCTGCTCGCGCGCGCCGCCGCCCTCGACGCGGCCGACCCCCTCGCGCAGCACCGGGACCGATTCATCACCCCCGAAGGCAGCGACCTGCTCTCCTACCTGGACGGCAACTCGCTCGGCCGTCCGCTGGAGGCGACCGCCCGCCTGATGGACGAGTTCATCCGCGACCAGTGGGGCGGCCGGCTGATCCGCGGCTGGACCGACGGCTGGCTCGAATGGCCACTCACCCTCGGCGACCGGCTCGGTGCCGTGGCCCTCGGCGCGGCCGCCGGCCAGACCGTGATCGCCGACTCCACCACGGTCCTGATCTACAAGCTGGCCCGGGCCGCCGTCGACGCCCGCCCCGGCCGCCGCAAGGTCGTGCTGGACACCGACAACTTCCCCACCGACCGCTACGTGCTCGAAGGCATCGCCGCCTCGCACGACCTCACCCTGACCTGGATCTCCACCGACCCCGGGACCGGCATCCAGCCGTCACAGGTCGCCGACGTGATCGACGAGGACACCGCGCTCGTCCTCTTCTCGCACGTCGCCTACCGCTCCGGCTGGCTGGCCGACGTCGCCGAAATCAACCGGATCGCGCACGAGGCCGGCGCGCTGACCATGTGGGACCTGTGCCACTCGGCCGGCTCGGTGCCGATCTCCCTCGACGATTGGGGCGTCGACCTCGCGGTCGGCTGCACCTACAAATACCTCAACGGTGGGCCGGGGGCGCCGGCCTTCGCCTACCTGCGGCGGGAGCTGCAGGATTCGGTGCGCCAGCCCATTCAAGGATGGATGGGGCACCGGGCTTCCTTCGAGATGGGTCATGGGTACGAGGCGGCGAGCGGAATCCGCGGGATGCTCAGCGGGACGCCTCCGATCCTCGCGATGGTTCCGCTGCACGCCAACCTGGACATGCTCGCCGAGGCGGGAATCGAGGCGGTGCGAGCGAAGTCCCTGCTGCTGACCGGGTACGTGCTCGAGATCGCTGACGCGTGGCTGGCGCCGCACGGTGTCGAGGTGGTGAGCCCGCGGGAGGCTGAGCGGCGGGGTGGGCATGTGACGTTGCGGCGGGCCGGGTTCGAGCAGTTTTTGGAGCCGTTGTGGGACAGCGGGGTGATTCCGGACTATCGGCGACCGGACGGGTTGCGGATCGGGCCGGCGCCGTTGAGCACCAGCTTTGCCGAGGTCTATCAGGGGCTGTCAGTTCTGCGTGACCTGGTCGAGAAGCACCGGTGAGCGCGGGTTCTCCCATTCCTGAGTCCGATGCTGCTCCTGGGTCCGATGCGGCTCCCGGAGGCGTTCCCGCGGGCGGGGCGCGGCCGGTTGGTGGGTGCTGTGGTGGGTCGTCGGCCGGGTGTGGGCTGGCGGGATCGCGGTCGTGTGGGGTGTTGTCGTCGGGTTCGGGGGCTCGGGGGACCGCTACGGCGCGTATCGACTGGCTTATCGGTGACTCGGTGTGGTGGGGCGGGCGACTCCGGAGCGGAGTCGCGCTGCGTGTCGGTCACGATGGTGCGGTCAAACCGGTACCGGCCGAGATCGCACCCGCCGGGGACAGCCGTCACTTTCCGGGAACTCTGCTTCCCGGACTCGTCGACGCCCACGTGCACTCCGCGCTCGTTGATCTCGGCACCGTGCGCGCGGGCGGGATCGCGGCCGTGTGGGACCTCGGCGGCGTACCCTCAGCGCTCGAAGATCTCGCGGCACGATCCCGGCGGTACGGCTCGAAACTTCCCCGCCTCCGTTATGCCGGTCCATTCCTGATCGCCCCCGGCGGCTATCCCAGCGACCGGCCCTGGGCGCCCGCCGGAAGCTGGCGCGAGATCGTTTCCCCGGCCGACGCCGGTGCCGCCGTGACCGAAGCCCGATCCGCCGGTGCCACCCTCATCAAAGTCACCGCGAACGCCGCCGGCCCGCAACTGCCCGAGCCCACGATGCGCGCCCTCGTCGACGCCGCGCACACGGCCGGACTCCCCGTCGTCGTGCACGCCGAGGGCCCCGGAACGGTGGCCGCGGCCTACACCGCCGGAGCCGACATACTGGCCCATACCCCCTGGACAGAGCCACTCGATGACGCGTTGCTGCGCGCCTGCGCCGCCCGCATGACCTGGCTCAGCACCCTCGACATCCACGGCTGGGGAGATCCGACCCCCGCCCACGAGATCGCCGTCGGCAACCTGCGGCGCTTTCTCGAGTACGGCGGAACTGTCCGCTACGGCACCGACCTCGGCAACGGCCCCCTCCCACCCGCCGTCAACCCCCGCGAGATCCGGGCACTCCAGTCAGCCGGCCTCGACCCCACCCAGATCCTCACCGCCATGACCGAAACCGATAGCTCCGAGATCTGCTGGCTCCCGAGCGGCCTCGACCTCACCCCCGCCCCCTTCGCCGACCTCCTGGCCACCGCCCGAGTAGTCGACGACGCAGTAAACCCCCGCCACCCCTAACCACTGCGACCCCGCCGCCCCGACGTGCGCACCTATCACCGCGCCGCCGATCCGGCTGGCACTGAGCGGGCGCAAAACGGGTGCGGGGCACCGCTGAGTGCCAGCTGGGCCAGCCGGGCTGATCCGGCTGGCGCTGAGCGGGTGCGAAACGGGCGCGGGGCACCGCTGAGTGCCAGCTGGGCCGGGCGGCTGGCGCTGGGCGGGCGCAAAACGGGCGCGGGGCACCGCTGAGTGCCAGCTGGGCCGGGCGGCTGGCGCTGGGCGGGCGCGGAACGGGCGCGGGGCACCGCTGAGTGCCAGCCGGGCCGGGCGGGCTGATCCGGCTGGCGCTGGGCGGGTGCGAAACGGGCGCGGGGCACCGCTGAGTGCCAGCTGGCCACCCCGCTAGAGCGGAGTGCGGGCGGGGCGTCGGGCGGGTGGGAGCGGGGCGGGGGTTAGAGGGGGAGGGCGGTGCCGGTTGTGGCGCTGCGGCGGGCGGCGTCGAGGACCTGCATGGCGCGTACCGAGTCCCAGGGGTCGACCGGCAGGGGGCCGTCGCCCAGGACTGCCGCGGCGAACGCCGGGTAGAAGGAGTCCCAGCGGCCGCGGCAGCTTTCCACGCGGGCGCCGGTCGAGCCGCGGAAGAGGTGGCCCCACCGGTGCTCCGGCTCCACACCCCACCGGTCACCGAGTGAGGCCGGCGACTTGCCGTTCTTCAGGAGGGTTTCCTGGAAGTCCAGCTCGGGGGAGATGAACGTGCCCGCCGAGCCGGTCACCCGGAAGCGGGGGCCGGGGCCGGCCTGGCGCCAGCTGCCCCACAGGTGCGACTCGACGCCGTTGGCGTGGTGCAGGGCGACGAAGAAGTCGTCGTCGAGGGGCTCGCCGCGCATCTCCGCGTAGACCCGGGTGGCCGGGCCGTGTAGCTGGAGTGCCTGGTCCACCAGGTGGGAGCCGAAGTCGAGCAGGGTGCCACCGCCGGCGGCCTTCGGGGTGCGGTCGGGCGCCCAGCGTTCCATCCGGGACTCGAAGCGCCGGATCTCACCGAGCGAGCCCTTGTCCATCAGGTTGCGGATGGTGAGCAGGTCGGAGTCCCAGCGCCGGTTCTGGTAGACGGTGAGCGGCACGCCCGCCGCCTCGGCCTCGGTGACCACCTGGCGTGCTGTCTCGGCCTCCAGCGCGAACGGCTTGTCGACGACCACGGCCAGGCCGAGGGCGAGCGCCTCGCGTGCCAGGGTGGCGTGGGTCGCGGCCGGCGTGGAGATCGTCACGGCCTGGACGCCGTCGGCGGCGAGCGCGGCGATCGAGTCGTAGGTCGAGACCCCTGGCAACTGTGCCGTCACCTGGGCACGGCGCTCTTCCGACGTGGTGACCACGCCGGCGAAATCGATGTTCTCCGCCGACGCGATCAGCGGCGCGTGGAACACCCGTCCGCCGGTGCCGTAGCCGACCAGCCCGAACCTAACCCGCTCGATCATGTCCGGAAGTTTTTCACATCGGTTGCCGTCCTGTTGCACACGATCCTCACCGTTACATGTGATGCACGCCCCACTACTCAACGTGTATAGGGCGATCGGCGGGTGTGCATGTCGGATGGATGACGTCGACGGGCGGGAAACGTTCGGTGGATGAACAATCGAGCGATGGAGCCCGCACAGAAGGAACGGACCCCGTTTGCCGACATCGACGGTCTGACGGCGCAGATGTCCGAGATCGTGGTGGACGCGCTGACCGAGATGAGTCGTCATCCGGAGATCCAGAGGGTGCGTGGTGCCGCGTTCGGCATGCTCCAACCGGCGCCGGGCGAGCGCCTGATGGATGCGGGTTCCGGTGGCGGTGAGGTGGCCCGGCTGCTCGCCGCCGAGGTGGGGCCGCGGGGTGAGGTGATCGCGCTCGACCATTCCGCGGCGATCACCGCGGCGGCGATCGGGCGGCACGACGGCAGCAGCGTGCGTTACGTGACGGGCGACGTCTGCGGCCTCGACCTGGCGGACGACTCGGTGGACGGGATCTGGTGCGAGCGGGTCCTGCAGCACGTCGAGGACGCCGACCAGGCGATCTCCGAGCTGGTCCGGGTGACCCGCCCCGGCGGGCGGATCTGCCTGATCGACACCGACTGGGCATCGCTCGCCTTCGACGGGATGCCGTCCGGCCTCGGCGACATGGTCGTGTCACACACCCGCGGCAACTTCACGCCTCCGCAGTTCGACATGGGCCGGACCCTGCGCCGCCGGCTGATCGCCGCGGGGCTCCATCGGCTCGAGGCGATGCCGGTGACCTGTTTCTTCGACACTCCCGGCTCGGCCGCGGTGGTGCTGCCGATGGTCAATCCGCGGGTGCCGGAAGAGGCGTGGGCGACCCCGCCGGGCCTGCGCGACGAGTGGCTCGCCAGCGTCGAGGCGGCCGGTGCCAGCGGCACGTTCCTCGCCGTGCTCACCATCTGGGTGGTCGCCGGCGTCGTCCAGTGACCGGTGGAAACCAGGCGGCACCGCACCCGGCGGGAAAGCCGGAAGCGGTGCCGTGGAAAGAAGCCCGGTAACGGTCAGGTGCTCGGCACCATCCGGTGCAGGAGCCGGTCCAGCGGCATGCTGGCAAAGCTGATCCGCACGTCACTGGAGGCGTACGGCAACCAGAACCGCCCGTCGTGCACGAGCCCACCGCAGGAGTAGAGCACGTTCGGCACGTACCCCTCGCGTTCGATCTCGTCCGGGTCGATGAGCCCGGCCGGCAGGTCGGCGATGACCCGCTCCGGATTCTCCAGGTCGAGCAGCATGGCGCCGATCGCGTACCGGCGCATCGGGCCGACGCCGTGGGTGAGCACCAGCCACCCGGCCTCGGTCTCGATCGGTGAGCCGCAGTTGCCGACCTGGATCAGGTCCCAGCCGCGGTGCGGGACCAGCAGCGGGCCGGCCGGCTGCCAGCGGTGCTGTTCGTCGCGGACGGCCAGGCCGAGCGTCTCGCCGTCGGAGCGGCAGAGCGCCATCTTCTTCCCGTTGACGTAGCGCGGGAACAGCGCCATGCCCTTGTTCCGGGCGGCCGGGCCGTGCAGCGCGGTCACCTCGAAGTGCCGCAGGTCCCGGGTGTAGATGACCCGCCCGGCGATGTTGAACCCGTCGTAGGCGGTGTAGGTCGCCTGGTACGCCGGCCGCCCGTCCGGGTCGATCACGTGCACGAACCGGGCGTCCTCCATGCCCCGGCTCTCCGACGGGGTGGCCGGCCACATCACCCGCTGGTGCAGCGGCATGGTGGGCGGATAGGTCACCGCGTAGTCGTCGCCGACGATCCGCCGGATCAACTCGAGGGTCATCGGGGTGGTGGGCCGGGCCAGGATCTCCGGCGGCAGATGGCCGAGGATGTCCTCGAACACCTGGTCGTCGTAGCGCTCCGGCAGAGCACCCAGCACGTACGCCGAAGCCTCGTTGTCGATGTTCTCGTCGCCGAGTGCCGCGAAGAGCTGGTGTTTCATGTGTTTGGCGCCGACCCGCTGGCCGATTCCGAGTGGCCCGTCCCGCTCCTCCAGCCGGATCGCCGCGCCCGGGCCGAGCACCACGCTGCAGAATCCGATCGACGAGATGTGCCCCTCGCCGATCTGCCGCAGGCTGAGTGCGGCCCGCAGCTCGCCCGGTGCCAGATCGCTCTGGTCCGGGTGCGGCACGATCGACGGGTTGCAGAGTGCCGCGGCCTCCACCGAGAACTCGTGGCTGAAGTACGCCCCGATCAGGGTCCGCGCCGCCGGTGACAGCTCGATCTCGGACGGCACCCGGTGCTGCACCACCTCGTAGTGGTGCTGGAAGACGCCGAGGATGTCGTGATGCCGGCCGGCGAAGCGGCTCAGCACGTCCTCCAGCAGCGTGCCGATGTCCGACTCGTCGAGCTGGAGGACACGTTCGATCAGGCAGGAGGCGCGGTTGTGGGTGATGTGCGCGTCCTCGCCCGGAACGAACAGCTTGATCACCACGCGACGGCCGTCCGGCGCCATGGTGATGTTGTGACGGGTGATGTCTTGCGTATTCACGGTTGCGGTCACGCTAGGCCGCCTGACGGTCGGGTCGCGCTCCGGTTCGCCAGCGTGCGGGCATGCTGCAGCGTGGAGACCAGCGCGAGGGTGGATTCGGCTCCTTGGTTCAGATTAGGACCATCAGCCTTCAATCCGTCATAACAACCGCAAGTCTCGGGGTCGTACATCACCGATCCGATGTCGTTGTCGCCGAGGAACCACCCGATCGCCTGGAACAGCGGCGCGTCCCAGCGTTCGTCACCGGTGACCGCGGCCGCCGTGGCGCAGGCGTCCGCGGTGGCGGCGGCCTCGATCGGCTGCTGGTCGTGCCGGTGCCGCTCGGCACCGGGCCGCCAGCCGCCGACCGGGACGGTGGAGAGGTGGCCCCGATGCTCCTGCATGTCGCAGAGCCAGGAGAGCATCCGCAGGCCGTCGGCGAGCAGCCCCTCGTCACCGAGGAGGTCACCGGCGGCGATGACCACCTCGGCGAGTGCCGGGTTCGCGTACGTGAGCTCCCGCTCCGGCCAGACCCAGTCCGGGTCGGAGCCGGGCACGCCGATCACGGTCGCCGCGTCGCCGAGCAGTTGCGCGGCCTGGCGGTCGTGCGGGTCAGCCCGGAGCACCTCGGCGGCACCGAGCCCGGCGAAGGTCATCGCCCGGGGCCAGGGCGAGCGGCACCGGACACCCTGCTGGAAGGCGTTCGCCGCCTCCCGCCGGAGCCATCCGGTGCTGCCGCGCGCGGCGGCGGTGCCGAGCCCCCACAGGGCCCGGCCCCACCAGTCGCCGAGCGACGGTTCGTCGAGCCACCGCCGGTCGTAGCTCATCCGGTTGCGGAAACCGCCGTCGGCGCCCTGGGCGTGGGTGAGGAACGCCAGGTAGCGGTCGGTGTGCCGGAGCAGCTCGGGTGACGGCCGGGGTTCCCGGCAGGCGATCAGGAGCCCGCGGGACACGTCGTCCACGCAGTAGCCGTGCTCACGGCGGACGATCGCGTTGCGCGCGTGTTCGAGCAGGCCGGTGTCGTCGGAGAGCCGGAACACGTGGTCCCAGCGGGGTTCGGGAACGTCCTGGAGCCGGATCGGCGGCGGGATCAGCCGCAACCCAAGGCTCATGCCGAAATCGCGGGCGCGGGAGCGAGAAGGGGCCGGCGGTCGCCGAGCAGGCGGGCGGCGAGCGACTGGTAGCGCGCGGCCACCGCGGGCCAGCGCAGCGTGGGCCCGCCGGCCAGGCCGGTGAGCCGGCCCGGCATGCCCGGCTCGGCGAGCACCCGGCGGATGGCCATCGCCATCGCTTCCGGGTCGTGATGGGGTACGAGCAGCCCCGGCCCGTCCGCGAGCAGTTCCACGGCGTGCGGGAACTCCGACGCCACCACCGGCACCCCGGCACCGACCGCCTCGATCAGCACGCCGGAGGTGACCTGTTCGGTCGAGTCGTACGGCAGCACCACCACGTCGGCCGAGCAGATCAGCCGGGACAGGTCGGCCGGATCCATGTAGACGTCCGACCAGCGGACCGAGTCCGATACCCCGAGTTCCTCGGCGAGTTCCTTGAGCGAGTCCCGGTACGCGTCACCCTGCTGCTCCAGCACTTTCGGGTGGGTACGCCCGGCGACCGTGTAGACCGGCTGCGGAGCCATGTCGTCCAGGAACGCCAGCGCCCGCAGCGCCCACTCGATGCCCTTGCCCGGCCCGAGCAGCCCCCAGGTGAGCAGGTGCGGCCGGTCGTGGTCCTCGCGTGGTACGCCGCTGTGGCTGCCCGCACCGTGCGGGATCACCGTGATCTTGCGAGGGTCGACCTCGTAGTGGGTGGTGAGGCGCCGCCGTGCCGTGTCGGTCATGGTCACCACCGCGTCGGCGGCGGCACCGATCTGCTCGAGGACGGCCCGCTGCAACTGGTCCGGGTGGGTCAGCACGGTGTGCAGCACGACGATCACCGGTACACGCAGGGCCCGCAGCACCGGCAGGATCTCGGCACCGGCGTCGCCGGGGTAGATGCCGTACTCGTGCTGGATGATCGCCACGTCGAAGCGGTTGAGGGCGGTCGCGGCGGCCACCCAGCCGCCGGGCCGGTCCGTGTGCCACGTGTGCACCACCCGTGGAGCGGCCCGGTCGAGCACGATCCCACCGCTGGTGTTGTCGCCGGCGAGCAGCCGCACCACACCCGAGCCGGTGCCTCCGGCATTGAGGTGGGTCGCGAGTGCCGCATTGAACGTCGCCAAACCGCATTGTGTGGGGGGATAAGTGCTCAGAAACCCATATGTCGCGGGCATGACAAGCCTTTCTCCTCGGCCGGCTGCCTCCCCGCAGCACGGACTCTGCGCGCGCGGGCAAAGTGCCGTACACCGCGCGAGAACGGCGCAAAGACGGCCCAGGAAAAAGGCACGTTTAACGCGCAATTCACATTGCGACGTTAACAAGATCCAGCTTTTCAGCTGATGATTTTTCGGTAAATCGTCATGTACTCGTCAACCATGCGATCGGCGGAGAACCGTCGCCGGGCGTGCGCCGCGCAGGCCATACGGTCGATCTCCGCGATCCCCGCGACGGCCGCCACCGCCTCGTCGACCGTGTCCACCAGGCGGCCGGTCATCCCTTCGTCGACGACTTCGGGCATGGACCCTTTCCGGTACGCGACAACGGGTGTCCCGCACGCCATCGACTCGACGACGGAGAGCCCGAACGGCTCGGCGAACCGGATCGGGTGCAGCAGGGCGGCGCCGGAGCCGAGAATGGTGCCCCGCTCGTCCGGCCCCACCGACCCCAGATAGACCACCCGTTCTCCGTCGATCAGCGGCTCCACCCGTTCGGCGAAGTAATCCTGGTCCTGCACGATTCCGCACATGATCAGACGGCGTCCGGCCCGGCGGGCGATCTCGATCGCTATGTCGGTTCCCTTGTCCGGGTGGATTCGGCCGAACAGGATGAGGTCGTCGCCGCCGTCCGGATGCACCGGAAGTGCGCTCAGGTCGACGCCGTGGTGCACGGTGGCCACATATTCCAGGTCCGGCGAGCGGTCGCTGTCGGAGATGGCGACGAAGTGCGACCGCGCCCGGCGGTAGGCGGGCAGGATGTTCTGTCCCGAGAAGCCGTGGACGGTGGTGAGCATCGGAGCCCGGCAGTGTACCGAGAAGGCCAGCGGCAGCCAGTCCAGGTGGTTGTGGATCAGGTCGAACTCGCCGGAGCGGGCGAGCGCGTGGCTGACGTGGATCGCTTCCCAGACCCGTCCGTCGATCTGATCGCTCTCCTCGTACCCGGTGGGGACGACCCCGTCGAGGGTGGCCTTGGTGAGCGAGTCGAGGGTGGCGAAGAGGGTCACGTCGACGCCGCGGGCGGTCAGCCCCTCGGCCAGCAGGCTGGTGATCAGCTCCCACGGGCCGTAGTGCAGCGGCGGCGTACGCCAGGCGATCGGCCCCAGTAGTGCGACCTTCATGACAAATCAGAATTTCCGGTCATAACCACGTGCTCAGTATGCATGGCGGGTTGCGAGCCCGTTCTCGTGTTAGAGAAGAGCAATGACGGATTCGTGGTGGAAGAAGGCGGTCGTCTACCAGATCTACCCGAGGAGCTTCGCGGACTCCGACGGCGACGGCATGGGCGACCTGCGCGGCGTCATCGACCACCTCGACCACCTGGCCGAGCTTGGTGTCGACGTGCTCTGGCTCTCTCCGATCTACCCCTCACCGCAGGACGACAACGGTTACGACATCAGCGACTACCAGGACATCGAGCCGCTCTTCGGCAACCTGGCGGTCTTCGACGAGCTGCTGGCCGGGGCGCACGCCCGTGGCATGAAGCTGATCATGGACCTGGTGGTGAACCACAGTTCCGACGAGCACCAGTGGTTCCTGGAGAGCCGCTCGGCCAAGGACCACCCGAAACGGGACTGGTACTGGTGGCGCCCGGCCCGCGCCGGGATGGAACCGGGCACCCCGGGTGCCGAGCCGACCAACTGGGGCTCGGTCTTCGGCGGCCCGGCCTGGGAGTTCGACGAGAAGACCGGCGAGTACTACCTGCACCTGTTCTCCCGGAAGCAGCCCGACCTCAACTGGGAGAACCCGGAGGTCCGCGAGGCTGTCTACGCGATGATGCGCTGGTGGCTGGACCGGGGCGTGGACGGCTTCCGGATGGACGTCATCAACATGATCTCCAAGGTGATCGGCGAGGACGGCTCGCTGCGGGACGGCCGCCTCTCGGCCGGCGCCGCGTACGCGGACGGCTCGGACAGCTTCATCGGCGGTCCCCGGCTGCACGAGTTCCTCCAGGAGATGCACCGGGAGGTCTTCGAGGGCCGGGAGGGCCTGCTCACCGTCGGTGAGATGCCCGGCGTCACCGTGGAGGAGGCGCGGCTGCACACCGACCCGGAGCGGCACGAGGTCGACATGGTCTTCCAGTTCGACCATGTCTGGGTCGACCGCGGTCCCGACCCGTGGCTGCTCCAGCCGCTCCAGCTCACCGCGCTGAAGGCGATCCTCGGCCGCTGGCAGGCCGGCCTCGCCGACCTGGGGTGGAACAGCCTCTACTGGAACAACCACGACCAGCCGCGGGTGGTCTCGCGCTACGGCGACGACGGTCCTCAGTACCGGGTGGCCTCGGCCAAGATGCTCGGCACCGTGCTGCACCTGCACCGGGGTACGCCCTACGTCTATCAGGGCGAAGAGCTCGGGATGACCAACTACCCGTTCGGCGGGATCGAGGACTTCCGCGACATCGAGGCGCTCGGCCAGTACCGGCAGGCGCTCGATCTGGAGGGCCGTAGCGCCGAGGAGGTGCTCACCGTCCTGCGGGCCCGGGGACGCGACAACGCCCGTACGCCGATGCAGTGGGACGACTCGCCGCAGGCCGGGTTCACCACCGGCACACCCTGGCTGGCGGTGAACCCGAACCACCGCGAGATCAACGCCGCCGCGGATCGTGCCGACCCGGACTCGGTCTTCCACTACTACCGGAAGCTGATCGAACTGCGGCACACCGAGCCGGCCGTGGCCGAGGGCGACTTCACCATGCTGCTTCCGCACGACGAGCGCCTCTACGCCTTCACCCGGCGGCTCGGGACCACCGAGTTGCTGGTGATCGGCAATTTCTCCGGGGAGCCCGCCCGGGCCGAGATCGAGGACGCCGGATCCTGGTCGTCAGCGGAGCTGGTGCTGACCAACGTGGAACCCGCGCCGGTGGATCTCACCCTCGGCCCGTGGCAGGCGGTCGTCTACCGCCGGGCGGTCAGGCCGTGATCTCGGGCCAGGCGTAACCGAGCAGGGCGAAGGCGGCGCCGAGAAGCGCGAGGCTGACACCGCGAGTGGTGATCGGCAGCGCCGCCAGCACCAGCAGGATGACAGCGATGATGTAGAAGATTGCCTGCATGGACATGTCCGCTCCTCGATGTGGGGGTGGGGCGGCGACGCCTTACCCCCACGCCGGGGACCGCTAAACAGAACCGTGCTGGACGACCGGGAGGACGAGCACCGAGCTGTGCCCCACTGTGGTCTCCGTGGGGACCATCTCGGTGGCCGGTCCGGGCGGTTCCCCGGTGCCGTAGTTACGCAGGAACCGCGGGTGCGCCCCGCCCGCCACCAGCAGCCGGATCCGGTGGCCGGGCCGGAACCGGTGCGCGGTGGAGCCCATCGCGACAACGGTCCGGCCGTCCCGGATCCGGGCCAGCCCGTCGCAGACGTTGATCGATCTGCCGGACGGGTCGACGTCACACAGGCGGGCGAACAGGTCGCCACTGGCCGCCGTGGTGGTGACGTCGAACTCGCCGCGCACCGCTCCCATCACCTCGACGGCCTCGGTCAGCACCGGGCCGGTGAAGACCCGCACGTCGGAGCGCTGCTCCAGCGGAGCGTTGTCCCGGGTGCCCTGCGTAGGCGATTGCAGGGCTCCTCCTATCGACGGCGTGGGATCGCGTGGGTCGTACCGAAAAGTGGTCGAACCCGGACCGGCCTCGGGCCGCAACGTCTCCGCGCCCAGATGGAACCGCAGGTCGACGCCGGCCGGCGGCCAGTCGGGGAGGTCACGCCATTCGTCGGCGCCGCCGATGTGGACACGCACCGGCTGGGCCGGCGCCTCGCCCCTCAGGTTGCGCAGCGCCTGGCCGAACATCTCCGCCCAGCCGATCTCGAGCGAGTTGGTGTGCGTCCACGGGCCGATCAGCAGGTCCACCGGCAGGCCCGCCGCGCGGCGCCGCCGATATACCTCGATGGTCTGCTCGGGCACGAGGTCGTGCCAGCCGGTGCTGAGGCTCACCGGTACCTCGGCCGCCGAGAGCGCCGGGATGCCGTTCGCTCCCCGCCAGAAGTCGTCGGCGGCGTCCGGTGCGGCCAGCCAGCGCTCGAACTCGATGCGCCGGCCCTTGAACGGCACCTGGTACACCTCGATCAGCGGAACCTCCGACACGGTCCGCTTGAGATGCCGCTGGAGCCGGGTGATCGCCTTGAGGTTGGTCCAGAGCGTTGTCGCGCCGCCGAACATGCCCATCCCGCCGACCAGCGAGCGCTCCAGAGCGAACGCGCCGCCGGGCCAGAAGAACGGTTGCGGGTCGAAGAGCGCCACCTGCACGATCGCACCGCGCCACTCCGGCGGGGGATTCTCGGCGATCTGCGACTGGGTGTAACCGGTGTAGCTGGCGCCGAGGGTGAACAGGTCGCCGGTGAACCACTCCTGCTTGCGGATCCACTCGACCGCCGCCCGGCCGTCGGCCGCCTCGTTGCGCCAGGTGTGGAACTCGCCCTCCGAGCCGCCGGTCCCGCGGGAGCTCTGCAGCAGCACGTGGAAGCCCTGCTCGGCGAAGAGCACGCCGTAGAGCCAGTCGAACGGGAAGCCGGCGCGGATGTAGGGCGCACGCAGCAGGATCGTCGGGCACGGCTCGCTGGTGACGGGCGCGTAGTGGTCGGTGAGCAGTTTGCCGGCCGGGCCGGGCACCGGAACGGCTCGCTCCCAGGTGACGTCGTAGCGTGCGGCGGGGCCCTTGCGGGCCCTGCGCCGCATCAATCGGAGGATCAAGGGCAGCTCGCGCATTGTCCAACCCCCTTTTTCGTACGCTGTACCAGAAACAGTATCAGGAGGTGCCCCGTGGCACGAGGTCGTCCCCCGGCGTACACCCGTGACCAGGTCGTGGACGCGGCTGTCCGGCTCGCCGACGCCGACGGTCTGGACGCCGTCACGATGCGCCGGGTCGCCGCGGAGATCGGTGCCGGCGCGATGTCGCTTTACACCTACGTGCCGGACCGGGAGCGCCTGATCGATCTGATGGTGGACGCCGTCGCCGGCGAGCCCGAGCTGCCCGCGCTGACCGGTGACTGGCGTGCCGACGTGTTCGCCCTGGTGTCGACGCAGCGGGATCTGATGCACCGGCACCGATGGCTGCCCGGTGCCCTCGCCGGGCGCGGCGTCTCCGGCCGTAACCTGCTCGGCTATCTGGAGCACGGCCTGGGTGCGATGGAGCCGACCGGACTTCCCGGTACCACCCGGATGGCGCTGATCGGCATGTTCACCGGCTTCGTCGCCTCGTACGTGACCGGGGAACTGGCCGGCGACCCCACCGGGACCGAGCAGGCGGCCCAGATCGGCGCCGTGGTGGCGAGCGGCGACTTCCCCCGGCTCGCCGCGGTCTTCGCCGAGGGCGGTGGCGGTACGGGGCCGGACTTCGCCGTGGTCGCGGACTGGGTCATCACCGGCCTGGTACGGCAGGCGGGTGATTCGTTCGGCGGGTCCGCGGGTAAACGTCGCGCATGACCAGTCACGCGATGCGCTCCGGCCGCTCCGTCAACCCGTGGCTGGCGCTGGCCGGGTTCGGTGCGGCGGCCGCGTTCGCCGCGCTGCTCGGCGGCCTCGGCGTGGCCGGCACCGCGGGCGAGTACCAGAGTCTGGACCGCCCGGCCTGGGCCCCGCCGTCGTGGCTGTTCGGGCCGGTCTGGACCGTGCTCTACGTGATGATCGCGGTGAGCGGCTGGCTGGTCTGGCGGCGCACCGGCTGGTCGCCCGCGCTGAACTTCTACGCCGTCCAGCTCGCCCTGAACGCGGTCTGGACCCCGATCTTCTTCGGGTTCGGCCAGTACGGCCTCGCGCTGCTGGACATCGTGGTTCTCTGGGTGCTGATCGGGATCACGGCGTGGAAGTTCCGCCCTGTCTCCCGGGTCGCCGCCGGACTGCTGCTGCCGTACTGGGCCTGGGTGAGTTACGCGACGGCGCTCAATGCGGCGATTTGGCTCGCAAACCAATAAATCAGAGGATTTTTCACAGAACTCCCCACGGGCCCCTCCGGTTGCAGGCAAGGTGTCACCTGGCCGCCGGTTAAGCCCGAAATGACCCCATCGCCGGTGGTCGGGGAGTTCACATGCGCCACACCCGGCTGCTCGCCGTCCGCTTCACCGCCGCCCTCGCCGTGCTCACCGCCGCGGCCGGCTTCCAGTGCTGCCTGACGGCCCGTGAGGCAGCGCTGAGGACCAGCCGGGACAGTGCGCTCCAGACGTTCGCGCTGACCTCGCCGGCCGCCAGGGCGGGAGACCTGCGGCTGGTCGCCGAACAATCCGGGGGCATCCGTACGGCCGAACTGCCCCGCCGCGACACCGAGCCGTTCAGCCTGATCGGCGTGACCTGGGCCGACCCGCGAGCGGTGGCCGAGGGCGCGATCGAGGTGCGCACCCGGCCCGCCGACGGCCGGGAGTGGACACCCTGGCAGCTGCTCGAGACCGACAACCCGGACGCGTCCGGCGGCACGGGCGGGACGGCGGTGCGGGGTGCCAGCGATCCGCTGTGGGTGGGCCCCTCCGACGGCGTCCAGGCTCGGATGGTCTCCCACGGCCGCCCGCTGCCGGACGGCCTGCGCGTCGATCTGATCAACCCGGACGCCCGGACCGGCGCCGAACCGTCCCTGGAGCTGGTGGCGGCCCGTCGCGACGTGACGGCCGAACCGAAACGGGCACCGGGGCTTCCGGCGCGGCCGGTACCCAAACTGATCACCCGGGCCGGCTGGGGAGCCAACGAGGGGATCGTCAAGGAGGGGCCCGCCTACACCGGCGGCATCCAGGTGGTCTTCGTGCACCACACGGCTACCGGCAACAACTACTCCTGCGGTGAGACGGCGAGCGTGGTCCGGGGCATCCAGGCGTACCAGGTGAAGAGCAAGGGCTGGAACGACGTCGGCTACAACTTCTTCGTCGACAAGTGCGGGAAGATCTTCGAGGGCCGCAGGGGCGGCGTCAACCGGTCCGTGCTCGGCGCGCACACGCTCGGCTTCAACAACAACGCCAGCGCGATCGCGGTGATCGGCAACTTCGGTGCCGTACCGATCCCGGCCGCCGCCAAGGCGTCGGTGGCGCAGCTCGCGGCCTACAAGCTGGGTGCCTGGGGCAGCCCGCCGGCCGGGCGGGTGGCCCTGCTCTCCGGCGGCAGCGACAGGTACCCGGCCGGGAGGACCGCGGTGCTCAACCGGATCTCCGGGCACCGCGACACCGGCAAGACCGAATGCCCGGGCAACTCCCTCTACGCCCAACTGCCCTCGATCCGCGCGGTGGCCGGTGCGGCACCGGCCGGGCTCGAATACGCGAAGCTCACCGGCGCGGCCGCCTTCGCCGGCAGGTACCACACCAAGGGGCTCGTGCAGCCGCTCTGGGACCTGACCACCGCCACCCGGATGCTGGACCGCTTCGAGGTCTGGCTGGACGGGCGCATGTTCACCGCCACCCCGGCCGGTCACCGGACGTCACGGCTGCGGCTCACGCCGGGAACGCACACGGTTGCCGTCAAGGCGGTGCACCTGTCCGGGCGTACGGCACTGACCAGCGCGACGATCGTCGCCGACGCGGCGGCGCCCGCCTTCACCACGGCACCGCAGGTCGCCCTGCGCACCGGCACGCTGAGCGACTCGGTGCCGATCCGGCTCGGCTGGGCGGCCACCGACCCCAACGGACTGCGCTCGGTACGCGTGACCGGCACCTCCCGCGCGGTGCTCGGCGGGACCGCGCGCAGCCTGGACGGGGCGGCACGGGCCGGAGAAGCGGGCGCGTGGACGGTGACAGCGGCTGACCCGGCCGGCAACGTGCGGAATGCGTCGGTCACCCGTACCCCCGTGGTTGTGCCCGAAGCCGGAGCCACCCGGACCGGAACCTGGCGCACCCTGCGCGACCCCGGCTTCCTCGGCAGTGAGGCACTCACCGCCTCGGCCGCCGGCGCGTCGCTCAGCTGGACCTTCACCGGCCGGTCCGCGGCCCTGGTGGTGGGCCGCACCGCGACCTCCGGCCGGGTCCGCGTCTTCCTGGACGGCCGCGACCAGGGTGTCGTCGATCTGCGGTCGGCGGCCGCGACCTACCGTCAGGCGGTCTGGACCCGGTCGTGGCCCGACAGCGCCCGGCACACCGTCCGCGTGCAGGCCGAAGGCACCTCCGGCCGGCCGTCGGTCATGCTCGACGGACTCGCCTATCTGCGATGAACGGGTTCGGGACCTCCGGCAGCGAACGGCCGGTGGGCAGCACACGGCGCAGGCCCTGGTACCACTGGAACGCCATCTGCCGATAGCCCAGCACGTCCGGGTGCACACCGTCCACCGTGTTCGCGGCCGGGATGCGCGACATGTCGGCGAGCGTGACGTTGTACGGGTAGCGAGCCGCCACCCGCGCCACGGCGGTGTTGAAGACGCGGAACTCCCTCTGGTGCGGGCCCGGCACCACCAGGAGCTTGGCCAGCACGATCCGCACCGACGGATCAGCCGCGACGATCCGGTCCAGCAACTCGGCCAGCCGCTGCGGCGAACCGGCCGCCCGGTGGCGCAGCAGGTCGTTGGTGCCGATGTCGAGCAGCACCACCTGCGGCTGGTACTTCAGCATCCACTCGTCGATGTGCCGGGTGACCCAGTCGATGCGCCAGCCCGGGTGTCCCTCGTGGGCGTTGTCGCGGCCGGAGCCGTTGCGCAGCGACCCGACGAAGTCGGCCCGGATCCCGGAGTCGGCGAGCCAGGCGTAGAGCTCACGCCGGTAGCCGTTCTCGGTCCGGTCACCCTTGCCGAAGGTGAGGCTGTCGCCGAGCGGCATGATCCGGATGGTGTTGCTGCCGCTGCCCTTCGGCCGGTAGTCGGCAGTGCGGTAGTCATCGGCGTGGTCCTGGGCGGCCCGGCTGCTCTGAGCCGCGCCCCGGTCCTGGTGAGAAGGCCCGGCGACCGCCTGGGTCCCTGCGGACAGGGCGATGGCTGCGGCCATCACGCCGGCGGCGAACAGCGGCGCCGGGCCATTTCCGGTGAGGTGGCTCATCAATCGCATGCACGGCGCTTCGTCGGGCTCGGAGCGCCGCTGAGCAGGTGATCCACTACCGCAACCGTGCGCTACCGGCTCGCCACCGTCACCACGACCTTCCCGCGTCCGTGCCGGGATTCGACCACCGCGTGCGCCGCGGCGATCTCGTCCAGGGTGAAAGTCCGGATCGGCATGGTGATCCGGCCCTGAGCGGCCAGCGCGACCACCTCGGCGAGACGTTGCGGCGACCGTCCGGCGCGCACGACACGCGTACCGAACTCGGCGGCGGCCTTGTCGTCGACGATCGTGCCGACCCGATCCGGATCGATGCCGAGCGCCACCGACTGGGCGATCGCCTCACCGCCTGCGGCGTCGAGAGCGACAGTGGGGGTCAGGCCGGTGGTGCGGATCGCTTCAAGAAGACCTTTTCCGTACGGGACGGGCACCGCGCCGATTTCGCGAAGGTAGTCGTGGTTGCCGGGGCTCGCCGTGCCGATCACGGTGGCGCCGGTGAGACGGGCCAGCTGGGTGGCGATGGTGCCGACGCTGCCGGCGCCGGCGTGGACCAGGAGCACGTCGGAGGCGGTCACCCCTAGTTCCTGGAGGGCGCCGCTCGCTGTCTGTGCGGCTGCGACCAGGCCGGCGGCGGTGGGGAAGTCGAGGATGCCCGGTTTGACGACAACGTTGCCGGCGGGGACGGTCAGCAGCTCCGCCGCACCGTTGAGCATCGTCGAACCGAGTACGGGAGTCCCGACCGGGAGATCTCGGACCTCGGGGCCGATCTGCTCGACGACTCCCGAGTACTCCTGGCCCAGCTGCTGGGGGAAGGTGGCCTTGACCCACGGCATCGTGCCGCCGCGGACGGCCACGTCGAAGGGCTGGACTCCGGCGGCGTGCACGCGGACCAGGACCTCGCCCGGGCCGGGGGTCGGATCGGGCAGGGCGATGACGCGGAGGACGTCCGGCGGACCGTACCTGTCGAAGACGGCAGCTCTCATGGAGCCAGCCTGCAAGGTGAACTCATGTTGAGGTCAAGCGGTCTGCACGCGCTCTGTACCTGCTCTGCACGCGGCGTGGCGCAGGTTGTCGTCCATGACTGTTGACTCTTCTCAGGCCCTGGGTGACCGGTTGCTCGGTGCCCTCACCGGGGCCGTCGAACTCTGCACTGTCGAGCTCGGGCGCCGGCTCGGGCTGTATGCCGCTCTGCGGGACGGTCCGCTCACGCCCGCCGAGCTGGCCAAGGCGGCGGGGATCGACGAGCGGTATGCGCGGGAGTGGCTGGAACAGCAGGCCGCGGCCGGGTTCCTGACCCTGTCCGGGCCGGCTGCCGTGGCGGCTTTCGGGCTCGCTCCGGGCGTTGCTGACGTTCTGCTGGATGAGGGCGGGATGCTCTATGCGGGTGCGGCGGCCGAATTCGCTGTCGGCGTCGCGATGCTGACCCCCCGGGTGATCGAGGCGTTCCGGACCGGCGAAGGTGTCCCGTACTCGGAGTACGCCCACGTGCGGCACGGCATCGCCGGCTTCAACCGGCCGATGTTCGACCACCTGCTCACCACGACCTGGCTGCCCGCGGTGCCCTCGATCGAAGCTCGGCTGCGGTCGGCGGCCGGTGCCCGGGTGCTCGACCTCGGGTGCGGGACGGGGTATTCCTCGGTGGCGATGGCGCTGGCGTATCCGGCGATCACCGTGCGCGGGGTTGACCTGGACGAGGACTCGGTGGCCGCGGCGCGGCAGGTCGCGGCCTCGGCCGGAGTGGCAGACCGGGTGAGCTTCGTGACGGGTGACGCGGCCGGCCCGCTGGACGGGGCGTTCGACCTGGTCACGATCTTCGAGGCGCTGCACGACATGGGAGATCCGGTCGGTGTGCTGCGGCAGGCTCGGGCGGTGCTCGGTCCGTCCGGGAGCGTCTTCGTGGCCGACGAGCGGGTGGCGGACACGTTCACCGCGCCGGCCGGGGAGGTCGAGCGGCTCCAGTACGCGTTCAGCGTCCTGCACTGCCTGCCCGCCACCCGCGCCGAGAACCCGGTCATCGCCAACGGGACGATCCTGCGGGCGCCGACGCTGCTGGGGTGGGCGCGGGAGGCCGGCTTCGAGGCACCCGAGGTCCTTCCGCTCGACAACGACTTCTGGCGCTTCTACCACCTGCACTGAAACCCACCCCGCCCCCACCTCGGCTGGCTCCCGGTGCTGTTTCGCCTGCGGGGAGGCGGCACTCACGCACGTGACCGGGGGCCGTGAGGGTGATCGGAAGAGTCGGAGATCTGTCGATAGGCCGAAAATTGTTGCGCTGCCCCCGGGGCGGGGTCCTAACGTCGGGGAGTGCTGGTCCGCGTTCTGGGACCCTTCGAGGTGGAGGGCGACGACGGTCCGGTCATCCTGTCGGGCGGGGCGCAGCGTGCCGTCCTGGCTCTGCTCGCGCTGCGGGCGGGCGGGCCGGTCGGGGTGCCGGAGCTGGTCGACGCCCTCTGGCCGGAGGATCCACCGCCGTCGGCGCGCAACAGCATGCAGTCGCATGTGGCCCGGTTGCGCGCCCGGCTCGGCGTGCCCGGAATCATCACCCTGGAACCGGCCGGCTACCGGCTCAACCTGCCCCGCACCTGCGTGGACGCGCTGCGCTTCGAGGACCTGGTTCGCGATCACCGTGCCCCGGCCGAGGCGATGGGGCTGTGGCGGGGGCGGCCGCTTCCCGAGTTCCCGGACGAGCCGTTCCGCGGTGCGGCGGCCCGGCTGGTCAGGCTGCACCGCATCGCCCTCCTCCGGCACGCCGCGTCGCTGCCCGCAGCCGACGCGGCCGCCGAGTTGCACACCACGGTGGACGCCGACCCCTGCTGGGAAGAGGGAGCTGTCACCCTGGCCGCCGCACTGACCGCGGCCGGCCGCCGGGGTGAGGCCCTCGAAGTGCTCCGCCACCACGCCGACGCCGTCGTCGACCGCCTCGGCCTCGACCCTTCCGAACGGGTCCGCCGCGCTCAGGTGGCCCTCCTCCGCGGCGAGCCGGCCGACTTCCCGCCGGCCGCTGACCGGCCGAGAGGTGTGGCGTCAGTGGACGCGAGCAGCAGTGGCGTGGCGAAGGAAGCGCACGGGCCAGTCACGCACGGGCCGGTCACGCGAGGGACGACCGGGCCAGGGACGGCCGCGAGCGCGGGGGTGGGGAGTGGGGGAGGTCGGGGGTGGAGGGAGGGTGCTCCGGGCGTACCCCTGCGGTTCTCGTCTTTTCTTGGCAGGGAGGGTGAGCAGCGGCAATTGGCCGCGCTGCTCGCTGAGCCCGGCCTGGTCAGTGTGGTGGGGCCCGGTGGTGTGGGCAAGACGCGGCTGGTGGCGGAGACCGTGCGGGCGGCTCCCCGGGTGGCCTGGGTGGACGCGGCCGACGTGCGGGAGGCGGATTTCCTCGCGGCGGTGGCGGTTGCGGTGGGTGCGCGGGTGGCGCCGCACGAGGTGCCGGTTGCGGTGATCGCGGCGGCGGCGGAGCGGTATCCGGTGGTGGTTCTGGACAACTGTGAGCATGTGCTGAGCGCGGCGGCCGAGGTGGCTGAGGCGCTGCGCGGGGTGCGCGTGGTGGTGACCAGCCAGGAGAGCCTGCGGGTGGACGGTGAGCAGGTGTTGCGGCTCGGGCCGCTGGCTCCGGAGACGGCTCGGCGGTTGTTCTGCGAGCGAGCGCGGGTGCCGATGTCGCCGGCGGTCGGTGAGGTGGTGGAACGGCTGGATTCGTTGCCGCTGGCGATCGAGTTGGCGGCCACCCAGGCGGCGGTGCTGGGCGTGGAGGAGCTGCACGCCCGGCTGGATGACCGGCTGGACCTGCTGAGCCGGGGGCGGCGGGGTGGTGATCCGCGGCACCGTACGTTGCGTGCCGTGGTGGCCTGGTCGTTCGGCCTGCTGGATCCGGCTTCGGAGCGGTTGCTGCGGCGGCTGGCGGTGTTCGCGGGCGGGTTCTCGGTGGCGGCGGCCGAGGCGGTGGCGGCGGATGGCAGGCTGCCTCGCCCTCGGGTGGCGGGGCTGCTCGCGGGGCTGGTGGACCGGTCGTTGGTGGCGCGGCACGGTGTGGGGCGGTTCCGGCTGCTGGAGACGGTGCGGGCCTATGCGTCGGAGCCGGAGCGGGCCTTTGCGTCAGAGCCGGTGGCCGAGATTGATCACGCCGTGGATCCGGACCGCGCGATGCCGAACGGGGATGGCCGGGTGATGCCGAACGGGTCGGGCGGGCCGCGTGCGGCGAGCGGCTGGCCGGGCGGGGATCTTGTGGAGCGGGCGGCGGCGAGGGCGGGTGGGAACGGGCAGCGATCGCACCGGGAGACCTCGCGCCGGGAATCGCGGCGCCGGGCGGGGCGTGCGGACGCGGCAGCCGGGCCGGCACCGGGCCCGAACGCGGTCGCGGGCCGGGGCTCGGGCGCGGTCTCGGGCGAGGCGGCGGACCGGGCCGAGACCGAGGCGCGCCATGCCATGGCCATGGCCGCCATGGCCGAGGAGCTCGACTCGCGCATGCGGGGGCCGGAGCAGGCGTCAGCGGTACGGGAGATCGACGCCATCCTGCCCGATCTGCGCCTGGCCCACGCTCGGGGCTCAGCCGACATCCGGGTCCGGCTCGCCGCCGCGATGTACCGCTACGGCTACCGCTGCCAGCAGTACGAGGTGCTCGCCTGGGGTCTGGCCGCCGTCGACGGCCCGCGGCACCCGGATGCGCTCGCCGCCGCGGCCACCCACGCCTGGGGCCGGGGTGACCTGGCGGAGGCGCGGAAGCTCGCCGGTCTCGCCGACCCGCCGGGCGCGCCGGCTCACGAGGTGCTCGGCGACGTGGCGCTGGTCGCCTGTGACGCGCGGACCGCGATCGCGCACTACCGGGCGATGGACGGCGAGCCCATCGCCAGGGTGTCCGGGCTGGTCGGGGAGGCACTCGTGCGGGCCTGGTCGGGGCAGGTGGAGCGGGCGGTGGAACTGGCGGTCTCCGCGGTCGAGCTCGCGGACTCGACCGGCAATCCGAGCGCGCGGGCCGAGGCCCGGTACGGGCTCGGTGAAGCACTCGGCGACACCGACCCGGAGCGGGCCCTGGAGTTGCTGGACGAGGCCGTCGCGCTCGCCGGGCCGGTGGACGACCGGCTGTTCCAGGCGGCGGCCGGCACGGCGGCGGTCGCGGTGCGCAGCCGGCACGGTGATCCGGGTCCGGCGCTCGCTGCTTTCCGGGACGTGTTGCGGCTGTGGCGGCGGGCGGGCAACGACACCCTGCACGCGGCGGCCCTGCGCAACCTGATCGTGCTGCTCGTCCGGGTGGGTGAGGACGAGACGGCGGTGCTGATCGACGCGGCGCTGCCGCCCGCCGCGGTGTACCCGGCGGAGGCGGCACGCCTGGACCGGGCCCGCGCGGCGGCGGAGGAGCGGCTCGGCGCGGAGCGGGTGGCGGCCCTGCGCCGGCGCGGTGCACTGCTCGGACCAGCACAGATAGCCGGCGGGGCGGCCCGCACCATCGACGCCGCGCTGGCCCGCGGTCGTGACTGATCAGTGCCGGAAGCGGATGCCGCGCCGGGCTCGGGCGTGGCTGATCAGCGCCGGAAAGCGGATGCCGTGCTCGTACGGGGGCGTAGTTGACGGTCGTCCGGGTACGGGCTCGATACGGTTAGCGGGTGTCTCAGATCCCGTGGTGGGGGCTGCCCCTCGTGGCCGTCGTGTTCGCGCTGGCCGGAGCCGGAGTGGCGGTGCTCGTTCAGGCTCGTAACGTCAGCCTGCTGAGCCGGCGCCGCCGCACGAAGCAGTGGTATTCGGAGCGCAGGGACGCGTACGTCCAGTTGCTGACCGCTTTCGAGCGGGCCACTCACCGGCTGCGTACGTCGTTCGAGTCGGGGGAGAAGCCGCCGAGCCCGCTGGCGTACCTGGATCAGATCGGCCCGGCCCTGATGCCGGTCCGTCTGCTGGCCTCGGGGCCGGTCCGGAGTGCGGCGCTGGCCGTGCACCTCCAGCTGGAGCGCCTGCACAGCGAGATGAACCCGGAAGCGGTGGCCGGTGTGCAGCCGCAGACCCATTTCCGGGAGCTGATCGCTCAGGTTCCGCTTGTCATGCAGCAGTTCGAGGCGGCCATTCGGGAGGAACTGGGCATCCGGGAGACTCCGCCGTTGCCGGTGGACGCGCCGAACGGGGTGGTGCGCAGCCTCCTGCACCGCAAGCCGGCCACGCTCAGCGGGCCAGACCAAGAACGACCATGAACAGCACCAGCACCACCGCCGCGGCGAGGAACGCCCACAGCAGGTGACGGGAGTCGTCGCGCGGCTCCTCCGTGCTCGGTAGGTCCGCGGTGACCGCGGCCAGATCCCCGTGTGTACGGCAGGCCAGCACCCGGTCGACGCGCTCCGCGTACTCGTCAAGGGTGAGACGTCCTGCGGCCGCATGCATTTCCAGCATTGCGACGACACGGTACCGTTCTGCGTCGGAGGTCCTGAGCGTCGGATCAGTCACGGCGACAGGGTAGCCTCCGCGAAGTTTTTCCCCCACCACCTCGGGAGACACGATGGCCAACCCCTCCGGGAACAGCCTCCTCGTAATCGAACGCCTGCTCCGTGACCGGGACGGAATCTGGCGTCAGATCATCGAGGAGCGCGATCTCAAGCAGCTCACCGGTCAGATGCTGGTCAGCTCGGCGCTCAGCCTCGCGTTCTACGGCGCGGTCCTCGGCGCCTCGAACAGCGCGCTCCAGGCGCTCGCCTCGTTCGTCAAGCTGCCCCTGCTGTTCCTGGCGACCCTCGCCATCTGCCTGCCCACGCTCTACCTGTTCAACCTGGTCTTCGGCGCGAAGCTCTCGGTGCTCCAGGCGCTGACCCTGATCATGGTGACGATCACCGTGACCGCCGTGCTCACGCTCGCCTTCGCGCCGATCAGCCTGTTCTTCCTGATCACCGCGCAGAGCTACTCGTTCTTCAAACTGCTCAACGTGGCGATCCTCGTGCTCACCGCGATAGTCGGCCTGCGCTTCCTGACCGCGGGCATGCGGGCGCTCAACGACCATCAGGAATTGATCGCCGTGCCCGCCACGCCGGCCGCGCTGGAGGCGAAGGCCGAGGGGGCGGGTACGTCCGCCGCGCCCACGGGGAACGGTGCCGTGCTCACCGCGCCGATCAAGCCGCTCTCCCAGATCGGCGCCCGCCCGGGTCCGCCGCCCCGGCCCGAGGGCTCGGCGAGCATGACGCTGCTCTACATCTGGATCCTGCTCTTCGGGTTCGTCGGCACCCAGCTCGCCTGGACCCTGCGGCCCTTCTTCGGCAGCCCGGACAAGCCGTTCGAGCTGTTCCGCAGCATCGGCGGCACGTTCTACGCCGACGTCTTCGACACGATCGGCCGTCTGCTCGGCGGCTGAGGGCTTTATGCAAACGGTTGCATCGGGCAGGATCGAAATCGTGACTGAACACAGCGCTTCCCTCGATCCTGTCTCGACCGCCATCGTCGACAGCGGGCTCGTCGCCATCCTCCGCGCACCCACCGCCGACGGCTTCGCCGTGGTGGCCGACGTCCTGGTCGCCGCCGGGATCACCGCCCTCGAGGTCACGCTGACCTCGCGGGGCGCGATCGAGGCGATCGCCGGCCTGCGCCGCCAGCTCCCGGACACCGTGGTGGTCGGCGCCGGCACGGTGCTCACCCCCGACGACGCCAAGGCCGCCGTCGACGCCGGTGCGGTCTTCCTGGTGTCGCCGGTGGGTGACACCCTCACCGGGCAGGACGTGCCGTGCTACCCGGGTGCGTACACACCCAGTGAGGTCTACGCGGCGCACCGGACCGGTGCGCCGCTGGTCAAGCTCTTCCCCGCGGGTGGCCTCGGCCCGGGATATCTGAAGGACCTGCACGGGCCGCTGCCCGACGTGAAGATCATGCCGACCGGCGGCATCGGCCTCGACGACATCGCCAAGTGGATCGCCGCGGGCGCCGTCGCGGTCGGCCTCGGCGGGCCGCTGATCGGCGACGCCGCGACCGGCGGCAGCCTCACCGCACTCGCCACCCGCGCCCGCCGCGCCGCCGACGCGGTCGCCCTCGCCCGCTCATGACCAGCCCGGAAACCCCACCCGCGAGCAGGCGCCCCGGCGTGCTGACGTTCGGTGAGTCGATGGGCATCTTCGTGGCCGACGGCATCGGCACGCTGGAGAGCGCCCGCGGCTTCACCCTCGGCGTCGCCGGCGCCGAGAGCAACGTCGCGATCGGGGTGGCGCGCCTGGGCGGCGACGCCACCTGGCTGGGCCGGCTCGGCCCGGACGCGACGGGCGCGCTCATCGCCTCCCGGTTGCGCTCCTTCGGCGTACGGGTGATCGCCCTCCCCGACGACGCGTTCACCGGCCTGATGATCCGGTACCAGCGCTCCGCCCAGTTCATCCAGGCCGACTACCACCGCGCCGGCAGTGCCGGTTCCCGGCTGACCCCGGCCGACGTCCCCACGGCCGAGATCGAGGCGGCCGGCATCCTGCACATCACCGGGATCACCCCCGCACTCAGCGACTCCGCCCGGGCCACCGTCTTCCACGCGGTGGAGTCGGCACGGGCCGCCGGGGTGGCGGTCTCGGTGGACGTCAACTACCGGAGCAAGCTGTGGTCCCGGTTCGACGCCGCCCCGGTGCTCCGCGATCTGGTGAGCCGCGCCGACGTGGTCTTCGCCGGCCCGGACGAGGCGGCCATCTTCGTCGACGACCCCGATCCGGTGGAGGGCCTGGCGAAACTCGGCCCCACCGAGGTGATCGTCAAGGACGGCGCCCGGGGTTGCGTCGCGCGGATCGGCGGCGACCGCTTCCACGTACCAGCCCTGCCGGTGACCTCGCTCGACCCGGTCGGTGCCGGTGACGCGTTCGTGGCGGGCTATCTCGCGGACCGGCAGGCCGGCGCTGACGCGGAGGAGCGGTTACGCACGGCGATCGCGGCCGGCGCGTTCGCGGTCACCGTGCCTGGTGACTGCGAGGGTCTGCCCAGCCGGGCGGAGTTGGCGTCACTCTCCGGAGGCGACATCAATCGGTGATGGTTAACCCGCCGGGTGGACGGGTACGAGTGGTGCAGAGCCAATTCATCGATGTGAGGAGGCCGTGATGCAACCAACGCCGTTCACCCCGTGGTCGTGGCGCGACCCGTCGAGCCTGGCCGCGACGTATGACCAGACCGACACGGAAAGCGTCGAAGAGGGCGCGAGGTCCGGCGTGGACCTGGTCGGTTACAAGGTCGAGGCGACCGATGGCCACATCGGCTCGATCGACCAGGCCAGCTACGACGTCGGCAGTGCCCACGTCGTGGTCGACACCGGACCGTGGATCTTCGGGCGGAAGGTTCTTCTGCCCGCCGGAACGGTGCAGACCGTCGATCACGCGGAGCGGAAGGTCTACGTGGACCGTACGAAGGAGCAGATCAAGACCTCTCCCGAGTACGACAAGGACACCTTCGAGTCTCCGGAGTACCGCGACGAGGTCGGGGACTACTACACAGGTAGTTACCGCGACTATCCGCACTGACCGTCACAGACCCGCCGCCCCGCCCGTACCCCCCACGGGCGGGGCGACGTCTTTCTCCAGCGGGCTTTCCTCCAGCGGGCTTTCCTCCAGCAGGTCTTTCTCCAGCAGGGTCAGGTATTCGTCGAGGCGCGCGGAGCCGGTGAGCATGGCGCGCCCGCGGGCGGTGAGCCGCTCCTGCCAGCCGGCCAGCGACCCGGCGAGCGCCTCCGGCCCACCGGCGGACCGGACCTGCGCCACCACTGTGGCGATGTGGTCCAGCCGGTAACCGCCTCGCCGCAGCAGGTGGGTGAGCTCCGCGTCGCGGACGTCGTCGGGCGTGTACATCCGGTGGTGCGTGTAGCGGTCGCGGGCCGGGACGAGGATCCCCGCCTGTTCCCATTTGCGCAGCGTGGCCGGGGTGACGTCGAGCCGGTGTGCGACGGCGCCGACCGGGAGCGGGCGGTCGCCGGGACGGGACGGCGGGGCGGACGCCAGCACCGTGGCGGCCGACGCGACGGTTGCCAGGGTCTCCCGATCGCGCTGTAGTAGTCCGTGGGCGCCGTCGAGAGCGGTCAGAGCGGACTCCACGTCGCCCCGGCCGGCAGCCCTCATGATCACGGCAGCCGTGCGGTACCCGTACCCCTGAACAAGCGCGAGATAGGCACTGAGCGCAACCACATGCAGTTCGGTGTAGACGCGGTAGCCACTCCCGGTGCGCCGCGCGGCCGGGATCACGCCGTTGCGCTCGTAGTTGCGCACCGCCTGCGCGGTCAGGCCGTGCCGCCGGGCGAGGTCCACCGGTCGTTGAGGCTTCAGAGGGCACTCCCAGTGCGGATCGCAGGAAACTTTAAACAGCAAATTCAACGATACGGTGAAGGCCATGGCATTTGAATCCGAGCTGCTGCCCCTTCTCGAGTCACGCCGTCCGGCGCTGCTGGCCCTCGGCGAGCCCACCCATCTCGAGCCGGCCTTCCCGCGCCTGCGCAACGAGATCTTCGAGTTTCTCGTCGGGCAGGGCTTCCGCTCGATCGCGATCGAGTCCGACCGGATCGCCGGCCTGACCGCGAATGACTACGTGAACGGCGACCGCGACGAGCTGCCGCTCGCGACCGGCTTCAGCCACGGCCTCGGCCATCTCACCGGGAACCGCGAGCTGATCACCTGGATGCGCGCCCACAACGAGCAGCTGGCGCCGGCCGACCGTCTCTCCTTCCACGGTTTCGACGCTCCGCTGGAGATGACCAGCGCCGCTAGTCCCGGCACCTCCCTCCGGCATGTGCGTGACTACCTCGGCGTGTCCGCGCCCGATCTGGATCAGCTGCTCGGTGACGAGACTCGATGGACCGACCAGGCCGCGATCATGGACGCGGCGCGATCTCCGGGCCGGTCACCCGAGGCTGTCGCGCTGCGAGCGCTTGCCGACGATCTGAAAACCATGCTGTACGTCCATGCGTCCCGCCTCGTGCGGGACACCTCCGCGCAGTCCTGGCATCGCGCGAAGGTCCACGCCGACGCGGCCCTGGGCCTGCTCCGCTACCACGCGGTGGCCGCCGATCCGGCACCGCAGGACGAACGGATCCGCCGGCTGCTCGGCCTGCGTGACGCGCTGATGGCATGGAACCTGCTCGACATCCGCGAGTCGGAACGGGACCGCGGGCCCACCCTCGTCTTCTCCCACAACCGCCACCTGCAACGACACCCGAGCCGATGGCGGCTCGCCGGCATGGACCTCGAATGGTCGTCGGCCGGGGCGATCGTGTCGTCGCTGCTCGGCTCCCGGTACGTCTTCGTCGCCGGCAGCCTCGGCACCGGCCCCACGCTGGGCCTGGCCGAGCCGTCGCCGGACTCCTTCGAGGGGTCGCTCTCCTCCGGGATGGTCCCCCCGGCGACGGCGAAGGGTTCCGAGCGGGTCACGGACGAGCCGCGCTACTTCCCCCTCGATCCCGAGACGCTCGCGCAGTGCGAGGCCCTCCTGCACGTGGCGGCCGGCGACGACCCGGCCGCCGAGGTGGCCGCCCGGGTGCTGGCCCTGCCCGGAGTCGCGCAGACCCGGATCGAACCGGAGTCGGAGATGCCGCCCTACACGTGGGGTGACCGGTTCTTCTTCGCCGGCGAGGACCGGATGCGTCCCTTCGCCACCATCGTCGGGCACGACATCCCAGGCTTCGACGAGCGCTCCCACCTCAACCGGCGGTTCGCGTTCCGCCTCAACATCGAGGTGGGACGAGCCGAGTTCAAGAACCTCTTCGGGTACGGACCTGAGGGTTTCGCCGCCCGGATCGCCGACATCGACTTCACCGAGCCGGACCGGCTGATGCCCCATCCCGCCTACGCCGTCCAGGGCTGGGCGAGCGTGGTGAACCCCGGCCCCGCCACGGCCGACGAGGTCGAGCGCCTGTTGTCCCACGCTCGCACCCGCTCCGCCGCTCGCCTGGCTCGCTGACTCTCCCGCTCGTCTCAGCGTGACCGGATCGGTCCGGGGCCGGACGTGATGATGTCTGCTGGATCGCGTGCCAGGGGCGTTGGATCAGAGGCATGACCAATGCTCTCGTCGTGATCGACGTTCAGGAATCGTTCCGTGCGCGACCGCTGTGGGGAACGGTGAACAATACCGCGGTGGTCGAGAACGTGCGGAAACTCGTGGAGGCTGCTCGGTCGGCGGGCGACCCGGTGATCTGGGTGGTGCACGCCGAACCCGGTACCGGCGACGTGTTCGATCCGGCGAGCGGATTCGTCCGGGTGATGGACGATCTCGAGGTGGCGCCGGACGAGCCCGTGTTGGTGAAGACCGTGCACAACGCGTTCACCACCACCGACCTGCAGCACCGGCTGACCGTGGCCGGGATCGCGTCGATCACGGTCTGCGGGCTGCGTACCGAGCAGTGCGTGGAGACGACGGCGCGGGTCGCCTCGGACCTCGGGTACGAGGTCACGTTCGTCACCGACGCGACCGCCACGTTCCCGATCCCGCACCGGGACGCCGCGGAGGATCTGAGCGTCGAGGAGTTGCTGGCCGATCCGCGTACGCTGGCCGCCGAGGACGTGGTGGCCCGCACCGAGTTCGCGCTCGCCGGCCGGTTCGCCACCATCCGGACCGTCGCGGAGCTTGTTGGAGTGTGACCGGATCGTGAGCCGGGTGCTGTTCGTGCTGACACCGCAGGTGCACCTGCTCGACCTGGCCGGACCCGCCCAGGTGTTCTCGACCGCTCCGGGATATCACCTGGAGTACGTGGCCGAGGCTCCGACGGTGCCGACCTGGCAGGGCGTGGCGTTGCAGGCGTCGGTCACGTGGCCCACCCTGTCCCCGGAGGACCTCGTGGTGGTGCCTGGATGGCGCGACGGCTACGGATACTTCGGCGAGCCGACGCTCTCCCGGATCGCGGCGCATCACGCGGCCGGCGGGACCGTGGCGAGCGTGTGCGCGGGCGCCGACGCCCTCGGCCGAGCCGGGCTGCTCGACGGCCGGCGCTGCACCACCCACCACGACTTGCAGGAACGTTTGGCCCGCGGATACCCGGCGGCCACGGTGTTGCGGGACGTCCTCTATGTCATGGACGGCCGGGTGGTCACGTCGGCGGGCATCGCCAGCGGCATCGACCTCGCGCTGCACCTGGTAGCGCTGCGGCACGGACCGGCGGTGGCCGCGCGGGTCGCCCGGGAGATGGTGGTCTACGCCCGGCGCAACGGTGACTCGCAGCAGGACAGCGCGATGCTGCGGCACCGGGGGCACCTCAGCGACGTCGTCCACCGGGTGCAGGACCGGATCGACTCGGCCTACGCACAACCGCTGCTGCTGTCGGATCTGGCTACCGGCGCGGGCGTCAGCGAACGCACGCTGACCAGGCTTTTCACGGCGGCGACCGGATGCACGCCATTGCGGTACCAGCAGGTGCTGCGGGTGGAGCGGGCCGAGCATCTGATCGGCCACGGTTCCACGGTGGAGGCGGCGGCCCGGGCGGTGGGCTTCGGGGACGCCCGGATGCTGCGACGGCTGCGATCCCGGGTTTCGTCACCCGCTCCATTTCTTGGGGAACGGGAACGGCCGGGTTCGGCATGGTCCGCACACCCGAGGAGTTAGGTGTGGCCCTGCCTTACCCGGCCGTTTCCTTCACCGGCCCGCGCACGCTGGGGGAATAGCACCAGGGGAAATGCTCAGCGGCAGCGGGCGGTCCATCACTGTCCGCTGATGGAGTGTGCGGTGGCGGCGGGAAGGTTGCCCCGTTCCCGCGACTATTTTGAGTCATCAAACGATTACTTAGTGTCGATGTCGGTGTCGTCGGCGACATCGCCCACGGGGATGACTTGGACGTCGCGGGAGCGCAGGTAGTCGCGGGCGCCGCGGTCGCCGGTCGCGGATGCGGCGACGCCTGCCCAGTGGTTGCGGCCCAGCAGAACGGGGTGGCCGCGGCGGGGACCGTAGCCGCCCATGACCAGGGCGTCGGGGGAGGAGTGGGCTCGAATGCGGCGGACCGCCTCGGGGGTCACCCCGGGCATGTCGACCAGGAGGATCACCGCGGCGGTGGCGTCGGTGCCGGCAAGAGCGGCCAGTCCTGCTCGGAGGGAGGAGGCCATGCCGGTCGCCCAGTCGGGGTTGAACACCGTCGGAGGCAGGTCGGGTGCCGCTGTCAGCACCTCGTCGGCGGCGGCGCCCAGGACGACGAGCAGGGGATCACAGCCCCCAGCCCGCAGCGTGTCCGCGGCATGCTGAACGAACAGCCGGCCGTTGTGGGTGACCAGCGCCTTCGGCATCCCGTAGCGCCGCCCGGCACCCCCCGCCAGCACCACTCCCGCCGTACCCATGCGCCGACCTTAGTGCGTCACCCTCCATGCCCCCGGGTCAGCGGCGTGGGGTAACCGCACACATTGGGGTTACACGTGCGCTGGCTACGGCCATGACGTGGGTAAACGCGCACACAACCCCAACGTGTGCGCCTACTGACCCTCGGGAGGGGCGGCGGGAGCGGGGTGTCAGGGGCGGTGGGGGAGGGCCAAGCCGCGAACGGCGGCGAGGGGCAGAGCGGTTCGGGGGTTGTAGGCGATTCGCCAGAGGCCTCCGTGTGCGGCGGACAGGGCCTCGTCCTGCCAGGCGGCGGGGTGGGCGGGGCGGGGCTTGCGGATCTGGTGCACGAGGAGGGTGGCCATCAGCTTGCTGGCGGTGGCGGGTTCGAAGATCTCCACGTCGAAGAGGTGGGCTCCGGCGTAGGCGGCGGCCAGCATGCGGTTGCTGATGACGGAGCGGGTGCGGGTGGGCGGGGCCACGGCGAAGCTGACCACGCCGTCGCGGCGGGCGAGGGTGGCGCGCCAGCGGTGGATGCGCTTGGCGAGGGCGTAGTTGGGGCCCTGCTGGGGTACGAGGCTGTCGTTGATGCCGGGTGCCTCGTCGCACGCGTAGTTGGGGCGCAGCAGGCGACCGCCGGTGAGGGTGCCGGTGACACCGGCCAGGCGGGAACGGTCCTGGTAGCGGGTGCGGGCCTGGGCGACGGCACTGGCGGGTACGGCGTACACGTCGGTGGGGGTGGCGAGGACCGCGAGTGCGGTGTCCGGGCGGTGGTGGCGCAGGTGTACGCCGAGAGCGTCCACGGCGGCGGCCAGCCGGGGGTAGGCCGCGCCGGGGGCGTAGCCGTAGTTGCCGACGATCAGCCGTCCGTCGAAGCTGAGCAGCCACTGCGCGACCGCGCCGAGATCACGGAGCAGGTCGGCGCCGGGCGTACCACTGACAGCGGACGAGCCGCCGGCAGCGGGCGAGCCGCCGGACGGGTGCGTGGCGGCGAAGGGGGCCAGCAGGCGGCCGGCGCTCTTCGCGGCCGCGCCGGACACGCGCTGCCACAGGTCGGGGCGGGGCAGGTCGACGGCGAGCACCGTGCCGCCCCACCCGAGGACCGCGTTCACCGGACCCATCTCCGCGCCCGCACCGAGTGCCACCAACTGCTGGTCGTTCAGGTCGAGCCAGTCCGGGTTGGCGGCGACCTCGCGTACGGCCTCGGCGCACGACTCCTCAACGACCCCCGCCGTGACCCAGCTGTCGAGCTGCCGGTGCAGTGAGTCGCCCCGCAGCTGCTCACCGCGGTACGGCAGGACCAGTTCCCGCTCGGCCGTACCCGTTCCGGTCACCTCGACCGTCTCCAGCGCCCGCTCCGGTGCGGCCAGCAGTGCCTGGGCCAGCGTGAACTCGCCGTCGTCGCGGACGTACCGCATCCGGGCCTGCACCGAGGCGAGGCCCGCTTCGGCGATCTCGTAGCCGGCGGTGCCGTCGGCGGCGAGGCCGGTCTCGACCAGGGCCTTGAAGTGCCGGAGGTAGCCGCGCCGCCAGTCGGTCTCCCGTTCGGCGGCCGCTGCGGCGGCCGGGTCGGCGGGGCGGAGGGCGTCGGCGACGACGGCTTGGCCGAACGCGCTGCTGCTGCGCCGTCCGGTGTCGTCAGCGGGGAATTCGGTCAGGCCGGGGGTGTGATGCACGGCGTCAGTATTGCCTCCTCCTACCAGGGGAGGAGAAGGGCTACGACCGGTGGCCGGAAATGCGGCCGCTGGTCGGGCGATTCGGGCACCGCGCGGCGGGACGCTGCTGGCATGACCATCATCGATTCGTCAAGGACGGCCGGACCGGGACATCTGCCGGCGCTGCGCAGCCCGGTGCGCTGGAACCGTTCGCTGCTTGTGCTCGCCGTGGCGTCGGCGCTGCTGGCGGTCGTCGCCGGGATCGGGATCCTCGTCGATCCCCGGGTCCTGACCGGCGTACCGATCTGGCTGAAGCCGTTCAAGTTCGCCGTGTCGTTCGCCGTCTACGCCTGGACGCTGGCCTGGATGCTCGCGATCCTGCCGCGCCGCAGCCGCCTCGCCGAGCGGGCCGGCATCGTCATCATGGGTGTCTCGGTGATCGAGCTGACGATCATCGTGATCCAGGTGGTCCGGGGCACGACGAGCCACTACAACATCAGCACACCGTTCAACGCGGCCCTGTGGTCGGCGATGGGTTCGTCGATCATGGTGCTCTTCCTCGCCCACGTCCTGATCGCCGTGACGGCGTTGCGGCAGCGGATCCCGGATCGCGCGGCCGCGTACGCGATCCGCCTGGGTCTGCTCGTCGCCCTGCTCGGTATGGGTCTCGCCTTCCTGATGACCAGCCAGGGTGGTGTCGACGGCATGGTCGGCGCGCACAACGTCGGTGTGCCGGACGGCGGGCCGGGCATGCCGCTGACCGGCTGGAGTACGACCGGTGGTGACCTGCGCATCGGTCACTTCGTCGGGCTGCACGCGCTGCAGGCGTTGCCGCTCCTCGCCTACGCTCTGCGCCGTTGGAGCAGCTTGACCGAAATCGTTCGGGCACGGCTGGTGTTCGTCGGCGGGAGTGCTTACGCCGTACTGGTGCTGTTGCTGACCTGGCAGGCGCTGCGGGCGCAACCGCTGCTGCAACCTGATGGCCTCACGATGATCGCGGTCCTGGGGTTGACAGCCGCGACGGCGGGTGCGGCGATCGGCGTGATCCGGAAGGGAGCGAAATGACCGAGTCGCTGTTCAGCCTGACGTTTCTGCTGGCCGCGCCGTTCTGGGCGCTGATGATCCTGCTGCCGGGGTGGTCGTGGACGCGCCGCGTCGTGTCCTCGCCGCTGATCGTGCTGCCGATCGTGGCGATCTACGCGCTGTTGATCATTCCGGACTTCGGTACGGTGCTGTCCGCGGTGTCGTCGCCGACGCTGGACGGGGTGAGCGAGCTGCTGGGTTCCCCGGCCGGTGCGGCGGCCGGCTGGGCTCACATGATCGCGTTCGACCTGTTCGTCGGCCGCTGGTCCTGGCTGGACAGCCGGGATCGTGGCGTTCCGGCGCTGGTGATGGCCCCGATCCTGCTGCTGACGATCATGCTGGGCCCGCTCGGGCTGGCCGCATACCTGGCCGTGCGGCCGCTCGGGAAAGCCGCCGCGGCCGTTCGGGAGAGCCGGCTGGCCGGCGAAGAAACCAAAGGCGCCGCCGCCGCCGCCGCCGCCGCCGACGCCGACGCCGACGCCGACGCCGACGCCGGTGGCGGTGGCGGTGGCGGTGGCGCGAAAGCCGCCGCGCCGCCGGAAAGAACGCGGGATCTAGGCTGAGCAGCATGGGCCGCCTGTTCGATGTGCGCAGTACGTTCACGCGGATGCTGCTGCTCGATCTGAGCGGAATCGCCTATCTGCTGGTGATGTGTCAGGGTCAGACGCCGCCCACCGGGCCGCAGTGGGCCCTCGCCGTGCCCGCGTTCGCCGCGGGCCTGCTGCTGCACCAGCGGCCGGCGATCAACCTGCTGGTGCAGACCGTGCTGTTCGCGGTGGCGCTCGCCGTCCTCGACGACCCGACGATCAACCAGGTGGGCACCGCGTGGGCGATCGGCGAGGTGGCGTTCTGGGCGCCGCGCCAGCGGTACCTGTGGGGGCTGGTCGGTCTGGTCGCCGCCGTCTACCTGATCTTCGAGGCTCCGTGGGGCGGCGGCGGGATCACCGAGGCGCTGGTCGGCCTCTGCATCAGCCTCGGCGTGCCGGTGCTGATCGGCACGGTCGGGCGCACCACCCGTGAGCTGAGCATTCAGGCGGAGCAGCGGGCGATCGAGGAGCAGCGCCGGCGTGAGTCCGAGCACCGGGCGGCCCGTGCCGGCGAGCGTAGCGCGATCGCCCGGGAGCTGCACGACGTGGTCGCACACCATGTGGCTTCGATGGTGCTGCGGGTGGGTGTGGCACAGCACGTGCTTCCCGGTCTCGACCCGAAGGTCGCCGACGTCTTCGACGACGTCCATCGCACGGGTACCTCGGCCCTGGCGGATCTGCGCCGGCTGGTTGCCGTGCTTCGAGACCCGGATGCCGTACGGCGTGACGCGTCCTTGACCGCGATTGATCCCTCCGCCCTCCCCGCCGCCCTGGACGGTGCCGTGGAGACCGCCCGTACGGCCGGCGTGATCGTGGAGGCCGAGATCGACCCGGCCGTCGGTGCCCTGGACGCGGTACGCGGTCTGGCCGTGCTGCGCCTGACCCAGGAGGCCCTGACCAACGTCGCCAAGCACGCCGGCGTCTCCGCCCGCGCCCGGCTGCGCGTCACCGTGACCGGAGCCGACGTCGACTGGGAGGTCGTGGACGACGGCGGCCTCAGCGGTGGGCCGGAAATGACGCCCGGCAGTGGGCTGGAAGCGACGCCCGGCAGTGGGCTGGAAGCGACGCCCGGCAGTGGGCTGGAAGCGACGCCCGGCGGCCGGCCGGAGGCGCCTCCCGGCGGCAGGCACGGGCTGATCGGGATGCGCGAACGGGTGGAGGTGCTCGGCGGTGCGCTCACCGCCGGGCCGGCCGGAAAGGGCTGGAGGGTGGCCACGATGCTTCCGGGGGAGTCCGAGTGATCCGGGTACTGCTCGTCGACGACCAGCAGCTGATCCGGGCCGGGTTGCGGATGCTCTGCGACGCGGAGCCGGGGATGGAGGTGGTCGGCGAGGTGGGCGACGGCCGCGCCGGGATCGAGCTCGCCGCCCGGCTGGTCCCCGACGTGATCGTGATGGACCTGCGCATGCCGGGCGTCGACGGGATCACCGCGACGAGCCGGATCGTCGCCGAGCGCCCGGCCGCCCGGGTGCTCGTGCTGACCACGTTCGGCGACGACGACCACCTCTATCCGGCGCTGCAGGCGGGTGCGTGCGGCTTCCTGCTGAAGGACGCGCCGCCGGCCGAGTTGCTGAACGGGATCCGCCAGGCCGCGTCGGGGGAGAGCCCGTTCAGTCAGGAGGTGCTGCTCCGGCTGGTTCGGCGCGCCGTGGACGCGCGGCCGGAGGTTCCGCGCCGGATGGACAATCTGACCGTACGGGAGCAAGAAGTTCTTGATCTTGTGGGTGAGGGTCTGAGCAACAACGAGATAGCCGAGCGCATGCACATCGGGGTGACGACGGTGAAAACCCACATCACGGCCCTGATGACCAAGACCGGCAGCCCGAACCGGGTCCGCCTGGCGCTGCTCGCTCACCGGGCCTGATCCTGGTTCTTCCCGCTGACCGGGCCTGATCTCTCAACCCGGGGTGGCGGCGGCCGATCACGGCGGCATGCGTAAGTGGACCCTCGGCACCGTTCTCACCGCGGCGGTGGCGGCCTCGGCCGGCCTGGCCGCCCCCGTCGCCGCGCAGGCAGCGCCGGACACGTCCGTCGCTGCTCAGGCGGGTGGCACCGGCGTTGTCCAGGGAGCCGGCCTTCCCGGCGCCCTGACCGGCCGGTACATCGTCACCCTGAAGGAGCGCAGGTCCGGGGTCTCGGCGCTCAGCCTCGGTGAGGGACGGGTGGTGCGCGACTTCTCGCGCTTCCCCGGGTTCGCCGCCGAGATGACCGCCGCGCAGGCGCAGCGCCTCGCCGCCGACCCGTCGGTCCGCCACGTCGAGCAGGACCGGGTCGTACGCCTCACCGGCACCCAGAAGAACCCCACGTGGGGCCTGGACCGGGTGGATCAGCGCAGCCGCACGCCGTCGAAGAGCTACCTGCCGTCCGCCGACGGGGACAACGTCCACGCGTACGTGATCGACACCGGGATCCGGACCACACACCAGCAGTTCGGCGGCCGCGCGACGTACGGCTACGACTTCGTCGGCAACGACACCACGGCGGCCGACTGCAACGGGCACGGCACGCACGTCGCGGGGACGATCGGCGGCAGCACGTACGGCGTGGCGAAGAAGGTGAAGCTGGTTGCCGTACGGGTGCTGAACTGCGACGGCGAGGGTTCGCTCTCCGACGTGATCGACGGCATCGACTGGGTCACCGAGCACGCGGTCCACCCGGCGGTGGCGAACATGAGCCTGGGCGGCGGTTACAGCCCGGCGATGGAGTTCGCCGTGCAGGACGCGATCAACTCGGGCATCACGTTCGTGGTGGCGGCCGGCAACGAGAACACCAGCGCGTCGCTGGGCAGCCCGGCCGGCCTGCCCGCCGCCGTGACCGTGGCCGCCACCGACCGCAAGGACAAGCGGGCGGTCTTCTCGAACTACGGCAGTGCCGTCGACATCTTCGCGCCGGGCGTGGACATCGTCTCCTCGGTCGCGACGTCGAACACGGCCAAGGCGGCGTACAGCGGCACCTCGATGGCGGCACCGCACGTGGCCGGTGCCGCGGCGCTGCTGCTGGACGCGGCGCCGGCCCTGACCCCGGCCCAGGTCCGCGAGAAGCTGGTCGGCTACTCGACAAAGGGCAAGGTCACCAGCCGGGCCGGTTCGCCCGACCGGCTGCTCTACATCGCCGCGCCGCCGAAGGCACCGGGAATCAAGACGTCCCGGACGACCACCGTGACCGTGGGCACCCCGTACGTCTTCAAGTTCAACCGGACCACCACCGGCCGTGGTTCGTGGCGGATCGCCGGCGGCACGCTGCCGCCGGGTCTCTCCTTCTCGCCCACCGGCTACCTGCGGGGTACCGCGACGCAGGCCGGCACCTACACGGTGACGGTGCAGTTCAGCGACTTCGTGCCGCAGACCGCCACTCGCCAGGTGGTGATCCCGGTGGTGGCCGCCCCCGTCACCCCTCCCGCTACCGAAGGCTGATCCCGGCGACGGCCGGTCTCGACACGCTTCTCACCAGTCGAGACCGGCCGCGTACTTCTGCGCCGTCTGCGCCGACTCGCTGAGGTCGGCCTCCACCACCGGCAGGCCGGGGCGGACAGCGATCGCGCCGAGCTCGACAAGCAGTTGCCGCAGCAGGGCTTCCGCGGCGGCCGCCTGCGGCGCCACACCGGCGGTCACCACCGGGACCGCGAGCTTTCCGGCCAGGGCATTGGCCGGGAGCTGGTCCAGCAGCACTTTGAGTACGCCTGTGTAGCTGCCCTTGTACGTCGGTGTGGCGATCACCAGCAGCTGGCTCTCGGTCAGAGCCGCGACCGCGTCCTTCGTCGCCTCGTCGCCGGGGGTGAGCAGGCCGGCGCCCAGATCGCCGACCTCGATGACCCGCGGTCCGGGTGAGCCGAGCTGGGCGGCGATGGCCTCGCCGACGGCAACGGCCAGGGCTGACGTACGTGAGCCGGCGCGGGGATTGCCGGACACCACCACGATTCCCGTCATGTCGTCCTCTCCTGTTTGAGTGTCATGTGGGTCGATTTGTTCAGGCGGCTCGGCGCAGGTGCGTGTAGGAGCCGTCGTGGTAGACCAACGGTGTGGCGGCCAGGTCGTCGTGGACGGCGCCGGTCTCCGGTGCGGCCAGCACGATCGTGTGGTCGCCGGCCTCGACGCGGCGCACCACGCGGCAGACCAGCCGGGCCAGGACGCCGTTCAGCAGCGGCACGCCGCCGGGTCCCCGCTCCCAGTCACCGTGTGCGGCGAACCGGTCGATCCCGCGCGTCGAGAAGGTACGCGCGACATGCTCCTGCTCCTCGGTGAGCACGTGCACGGCGACGACGTCGGCGGTGGAGACGGCGGGCCAGGCCGACGCGGTGTGTGCCAGGCAGAAGGACACCATCGGCGGCGCCAGTGACACCGAGGTGAACGAGGTCGCGGTGAACCCGGCCGGCGGCTCGCCGGGCGCGGTGATGACGACCACCGCCGCGGCGTGCCGGCGCAGCAGGGTCCGGAAGAGGTCAGTGTCCACGAGTGAGCTGACGGTCACGAGGTCTCCCTTGACGGGCTTTCCGCATGATGGGATTTTGCGTCATCCTGCGACTTTCGTTGCATGACTCCACCGTCCTACCTGGCTGGCCTGGTGGTCAACGTGTTCCCATATCCTAGTAGGCCGATGGGGAATTATCACCGCCGCGGTTATGACGCCCGCCACTGGCTCGGGTATACCTATCTAACAGATAGGAAATGTATCCTTGCTCTGCGTCGTTCCGCAAACGCACGGCGCACACCGTCGAAGAGGAGAAGCCATGTCCGCTCTCGCCGTCGCGCATCCACACGCCACGTATCCCCGGCCGGTCCGGTTGCGCCCCGTGCCCGACCCGCCCCCGCCGGAAGCGGGCACCGACGCCCCGGTGACTGTCACGATCAGCATCGCGGGCGGCGCGAGCGGCCGGGAGCGGGTGCTGGCGGCGCTGCGCGAACTGGTGGACGCGGCCGGCCCGGCCGCGGCGGTGGAACTCGGCACGATCGCCGAGCCGCGTGCCGACGACGAGATCCGGCTGGACCCGCGTGCGCGTACGGCCTTCCGGGGGGAGCGCCTCCTGGAGCTCAGCCGCCTCGAGTACGACCTGCTGCTCTTCCTGGCCCGTCACCCCCGCCAGGTGTTCAGCCGGGTGCAGCTGCTGACACATGTCTGGGGGCACCGGCACACCACCAACCGGACCGTGGACGTGCATGTGAGCCGCCTGCGTACCAAGCTGGACGATCCTGAGCTGATCACCACGGTGTACGGGCTGGGCTACCGCCTCGCCGACGACGCCGCGATCTCCGTCGCCGGCGAGTAGGGACGGGGCCGGGTGTCCGGCTGTCATATCGGCGGCTTCGTACCGTCTGGCTTCGTGCCGGCTGGCGGCAGCCTGTCGCCAGCCGGTTTTGCCTGTTCGCCGGTCAAATGGCGGTCATCGCCTATTCATCCCGAACGAGTAATACGCCCAAGGTATGCAAGGGCCGTTCCCGCACCTCAGCGCCCTGTTGATCAGCAAACGTAGATCAAGTCGGGTCCTTGCCAGTTCAATAGAAGCATTTGAATACTACGAGCACGGGTGCGCCGGACCGGCGTACCACCCCGCCCGTCCCCCTGGGAGGAACCGTGCTCAACCCGAAGGCTCGCCGACCGATCGTCGGCCTCGCAGTCGGCATTCTCGTCTGCAGTGGCCTGGCCGCCTCACCCGCCTCGGCCGCGCCGGTTGCCGGCGACGCCTCGTTCGCACCGTCCGCCCTCGCCGCCTCGCTTGATTCCCGTCTCGGCGCCCGCGACGCCGGCTCCTATCTGGACTCCTCCGGCAAGCTCGTGGTCAACGTGACCGACGCCGCCACCGCCGCCGAGGTGAGCGCCTCCGGCGCCACCGCGCGCTACGTGAGCCGCAGCGGTGCCACTCTGGCCGCCGCCGACGAGTCGCTCAAGGTCAACCTCAAGACGCCGGGCACCGCCTTCGCCGTCGACCCGGTCAGCAACCAGGTCGTGGTGAGCGTCGACGAGACCGTCACCGGCGCCAAGCTCGCCGCCGTCAAGGCCACCGTCGCCAAGCTCGGTGACACGGCCCGCATCGAGACCGTCGCCGGCAAGATGAGCATCAAGATCTCCGGTGGCGACGCGATCTACTCCGGCAGCGGCCGCTGCTCGCTCGGCTTCAACGTCCGCAACAGCGCCGGCACCAACTACTTCCTGACCGCCGGCCACTGCACCCGCGGTTCCTCCAGCTGGAACAACGGCTCGGCGACCCTGGGCACCACGTCCGGCAGCAGCTTCCCGGGCAACGACTACGGCATCGTCCGCTACACCAACACGACGATCACCAAGACCGGTGGCGTCGGCTCGATCGACATCACCGGAGCCGGCACCCCCGCCGTCAACTCCACCGTCTACCGCCGTGGCTCCACCACCGGCACCCGCTCCGGCCGCGTCACCGCGCTGAACAGCACGGTCAACTACGCCGAGGGCTCGGTCTCCGGCCTCATCCGCACCACCGTCTGCGCCCAGCCGGGCGACAGCGGCGGCCCGCTCTACTCCGGTTCGACCGCTCTCGGCCTGACCTCGGGCGGCAGCGGCAACTGCACCAGCGGCGGCGTGACCTACTTCCAGCCGGTCACCGAGGCGCTGAGCGCGTACGGCGTGTCCGTCTTCTAAGGATCACCCCCGGTTCTCTTTGATTCATCGATGCCCGTCCCCGGCGCCCCGCCGGGGACGGGTTTCCTACATGTTTCACAATCGAGAAATGACCTCTGTCGACAGCAGCCGCAAGGTGTACCGCGGCGACCGGGAGCCCGGCTGCCCCGTACACGTCGACGCCGCAGGGGTGTGGCACATCCGGGATTACGCCACCGCCCGTCAGTTCCTGCGGCACACCGACACCCGCCAGGCCGGCTTCGGCATCGAGAACGCGTTACGCCTCCAGCACCGGCTGCGCCTGCCAGTGCTCTATCGCGACGGCGCGGAACACCGGGAGCACCGCCGGCAGACCGCCAAGTACTTCACCCCGAAGCGCGTCGAGTCCGCGTACCGGGACCTGATGCACCGCCTCGCCGACGAGCAGTGCGAGGTGCTGCGGCGGCGCGGTGCGGCGGACCTGTCCAGCCTCTCGTTCCAGCTGGCGGTGGCGGTCGCCGCCGAGGTGGTCGGCCTGACCTCCAGCCGCGGCGACATGGCCCACCGCCTCGACCGGTTCTTCCGGGTACCGGACCCCGGCGCGCGCGGTCTGGCAGCCGCACGGCAGCAGGCGATGAACAACTTCACCGTGCTGTCCTTCTTCTGGCGAGACGTACGCCCGGCGATCGCCGCCCGCCGCCGCACCCGCCGCGACGACCTGATCTCCCACCTGCTCGACGAGGGCTGCACCAACGCCGAGATCCTCGGTGAGTGCGTGACCTTCGCCGCCGCCGGAATGGTCACCACGCGCGAATTCATCACCGTCGCCGCCTGGCATCTGCTCACCGACGAGACCCTGCGCGAGCGCTACACGACCGCCGGCGATGCGGAGCGCGTCGCGGTCCTGCACGAGATTTTGCGACTCGAGCCGGTCGTGGCCGATCTGCTGCGCTGGACAACCGCAGACGTACGCCTCGGCGACCTCACCATCCCCACCGGCGCCCGCGTCGACGTGGAGGTCGCCGCCGCCAACCTCGACACCGGCGCGGTCGGCGCCGACCCGGCCGCCGTCTGCCCCGGCCGCACCCTGGCCGACGGCGTCGCCGACCCCGGACTGTCCTTCGGGGACGGGGCACACCGCTGCCCCGGCGCCTACATCGCCATCCAGGAGACCGACATCTTCCTCAGCAAGCTCTTCGCGATGCCGAACCTCCGCCTCATCCAGGAACCCCGGGTAACCCTCCGCCCCGACATCGCCTCCTACGAACTCAAAGGCATGATCCTCGCCGCCTGACCCCCGGCCCGCCGTGGCGGTGAGCGCTGCGCGGCGGTGAGCGTGGCGCGGCGGTGAGCGTGGCGCGGCGGTGAGCGTGGCGGGCGGTAAGTGTGGCGTGGCGGTGAGCGCGCGGCGGGCGGGGCGAGCGAGGCGCGCGGCGCGGTGGGCCGTGGGCCGGGGTCAGTCGTTGACGCGTTCCTCGCCGCGGCGGCGGAGCATTTTGAGGCCGGGGAGGCCGGCGATGGCGAGGTGGAGGTCTTCGGTCACTTCGAGGAGTTTGTGGAGGTCCGGGCCGACCTGGTCGAGTTTGCTCAGCAGCGGCATCACGTCGTTGATCAGGTGCTGCTGGAGTTCGGGCAGCTGGTCGACCATCCGGATCGCGGCGGTCACCTCGTCCGGGGTGAGTTCGCTGACGAAGCGGGCGGCGAGGGGGGCTGCCGAGCGGAGGGTCGGCGCGTACCCGTTGAGCAGCTCGGTCGCCTCGGTCGCCGCCGCGTCCGCCCGGCCGACCACCGCGTCGGCGCGTGAGGCGACCGACGACGCGGTGGTGACGATCTCCCGGGCCGAGCCGGTCAGCTCACCCACCTCGGAGATGGTCCCGGACGCCCGCGAAGCAATCGACGAGATCTCGTTGACCGCTCCCGAGGCGGCGGTCGTGATGGTGGAGATGTCGTTGACCGCGCTCGAGGCGGAGGTCGTGATCGCGGAGATCTGCGTGATGGCCTGATTCGCCGCGGTAGTGATGGCCGTCACTTCCGAGATTGCCGAACCGGCGTCGCCGACCACCACGCCGGCCGCTTCAGCGGTGATCGATGTGCGGCGGACCAGGTCGCCGGCGGCCGCCGAGATCGATCCGGCCTCCTCGACCGTGAGGGATGCCGCCGTCGCGATGGCCCGCGCCTCGGCCACCGTGGTCTCGGCCGAGGCCGCCACCACCGCGACCCGTTTGATCAGTTCCTCGGCCTGGCCGACGGCGAGGTTGACGCGGTTGAGCAGGAGTTCCGCCTGACCGATCAGGCCCACGGCACGGACCGGTACGGTCGCCGCGGCGGCTGCCGTCTCGATCACCCGGCCGGCTGCCTCCCGGGTGAGGTCCATCGCCGCGGCCGGGGCGGCCAGGGCGAGGCGGGAGAGCTGGACGGCGCGGGACACGAAGAAGGCCATGCCTCCATGATGCGCTGTCTCCGCACCCGAAGTTCGGTGACGCACGGTGCCCATACCACAGCCCTCGGTCGAAAGTTGGCAATCCACAGCATCCCGGGCACCAACAACGGCCTTTAACACGGCAGTATGCATGGGTGCGCCGTTCCCGGAATCTCGTCCTGACGATTGCCGCCGTGGGTATCCTTGGGGGTTCTTTCCTGGTGGTCCGGGGAGTGGCCGCCGATGGCGCCACCGGAACCAGGGTCCCCGTGTCCGGATCCTCGCAAAGCGCTCCAAAGGCCTCACCGACACCGACCGGGCCCACCCCGGAGGAGCTGGCGGAGCGGGAGCGCGTCAAGCGGGTCAAGGCTCTCGACTCGGCGCTGAAGAAGTATGCGGCGACCCAGCCCGAGTTCTCGGTCGCGGTGCTGGACCGCAAGACCGGCAAGACGTATGCGTACCGCGGCGACGAGCGTTACGAGACGGCGAGCGTGGTGAAGGTCCAGATCCTGGCGTGTCTGCTGCTGACCGCCCAGGACGACGACCGCAAGCTCACCGCGAACGAGAAGGCGCTGGCCGACAAGATGATTCGGTTCAGCGACAACGCCTCCACCACCGCTCTGTTCAACCTGCTCGGCCGGGCGAGCGCGATCGGCGCCTGCAACAAGCGGCTCGGGCTCACCCAGACGAAGGTGAACAGCGCCTGGGGCCTCACCCGGACCACCGTGAAGGACCAGGTTCAGCTGCTCAGCGAGCTGGCCGACGACAAGAGCGAGCTGAGCGAGGCCTCCCGGGCCTATGCGGACAAGCTGATGGGCTCTGTCGCCCCGGATCAGGACTGGGGTGTTCCGGCCGCCGCCAAGACCGGGGAGACCGCCACCGTGAAGAACGGCTGGCTCCAGCGCTCGACCGAGAACAACCTCTGGATCATCAACACGGTGGGCCGGATCACCGGCGAGAACGTGGACGTGTCGATCGCGGTGCTCTCGCACACCAACCCGACGATGGACGGCGGCATCGGCGTCGTGCAGAAGGTCGCCAAGCTCACCCGGACGCACTTGAAGTACTAGTGATGTCCCGCCACTTGTTCCACCAGGTGATCGCCTGGTTGACCAGGAGGATAAGGACGATCGCGGCCACCACGCCCTGCCACGGCTCCGGGAAGATCGAGCCGCCGGCGAGTCCGATCGCGGCGTAGACGGCGGACCAGAGCGCGCAGGCCGGCGCGTTGGCGACCACGAAGGTGCGCCAGGGTATGCCGGCGAACGCGGCCGCCAGCAGCACCGGCACCCGCCCGCCCGGGATCAGCCGGGACACCAGCAGCACCGGGACCTGTCTCGCCTTCAGCCGCTCCTTGACCGAGGTGAGGTGCTCCTCGTCGCGCAGCCAGCGCAGCCGCCGGGCCAGTTGCACGCCGCCGAACCGGCACATCGCGTACATCACGAGGTCGCCGGCGTAGGCGCCGAGCGCACCCGCCGCGATCACCAGCCCGATGGTGAACGGGCGCTCGTGGAAGACCAGGGCGGCCGTCCCGCTGACCGCCGCTCCGGTCGGCACGATCGGCACGATGGCGCCGAACGCGACGATCAGAAGGAGCCAACCGAGGGTGGCCAGCTCGTCGATCACGCCGGCGGCTCCAGGGCGAGGGTCTCACCGTGGGTCAGCACCCGGACCCGGGTGTCCGGCGAGACCCGCGCGGCGTGCTCGGCGAACTGGTTCCCCGGTTCGGAGAACATGTACGGCCGGACCCGCCCCAGACCGATCGGCCACAGCGTGCCGTAGTGCACCGGCACCGCCCACGTCGACTTCACCCGCCGCAGCGCCTCCGCCCCGGCCTCCGGGTCGAGGTGGCCGTGCGCCTTGAGCGTGGGCCCCCAGCCACCGACCGGGATCAGCGCGAGGTCGAGCGGACCGAGGTCGGCCATCTCGTCGTAGAGGCCGGTGTCGCCCGCGAACCAGGTACGGCAGGAGCCCTCCACCACGAACCCGATGGCGAGCGCGCGCTCCCGCGACCACGGGCCCCGGGCGCCGTCGTGTGCCGCGGGAACGGCGAGTACCCGTACCCCAGAGATCGTGGTCTCCTCACCCGGCGCGAGCTCCACGCAGCGCCCGGCCACCGACCGGCCCAGTGCTTTGACCGCGAATGACCGCGCACCGCGCGGCATGACCAGCAGCGGCTCACCCGGCACCGCCCGGACCGAGGCCACGTGGAAGTGATCGGCGTGCAGGTGCGACAGCAGGACGGCGTCGGGCGCACCGGTGAGCCGCGGAATCGGGCCCGCCATCCGGCGCAGGTGTGCCAGGCGCCCGGTGAGCAGCGGGTCGGTGAGCAGCGTGACGCCGGAGTCGACGATGGAGATCGTGCTGTGGCCCCACCAGGTGGCCGATGCCGAGGTGGCCGATGCCGAGCCGGCCGATGTCGTGCTCACCGGGCCACGGTACCGAGCCGGCGGACCGCACGGCCGCAGAGACGTGCGTAGAGGTGCTGGAAGAGCACCGCGACGGGGCCGCCGAGCCGCATCAGGGTTCCGGCGGGCCGGCTGAACGCAGTGACCGAGAACCACACGGTGTCGTTCTCGTCGCGTTCGACCAGGAACGCCTCCTCGCCGATCGCCGGGTGGCCGTGCCGTGTCCCGTACCCGAAACCGATCTGATCCTCGTCCTGGACCGTCCAGACCACCTCGCAGGGTGCGCGCAACGGCCCGAGCCCGACGGTCACCCGCGTGCCGGGCGTGGCGCGAGGGGCATCGGTGGTGATCCGCGCGCCGGTGGCCCGGTGCATCCGGAACGTGAGAATCGCCTCACCGGCTCGGGCGAGGACCGCCCGGCCGGTGCCGACGCGAGTGCGGTAGCGGAGGTGGCGGTAGCCCGCCGGGAGCGCGCCGGTCCGGGTCAGCCCGACTTCGGGGTACGTCAGTTCAGTCACCTCTGCAGTGTGCCCAACGCAACCTCGAAGGATTCTCGGGTCGCCCAGCCGACGCGGCTCCGGCACACTGAGCCGGTGACAGGACCTCGCTCTGCCGTCGTGGTGAACCCCACAAAGGTGCCCGATCTTGATCAGCTCCGGCAGGTCGTCGCCGAGGGGCTCGCCAAGGTCGGCTGGCCGGAGCCGCGGTGGTATGAGACCACCCCGGAGGATCCGGGCCGTGGCCAGGCCAAAGCGGCCATGGACGACGGCGCCGAGCTGGTCTTCGCGTGCGGCGGCGACGGTACGGTCACCTCGGTGGTGACCGCGCTGGCCGGCTCGGACGTGGCGCTGGCCGTCCTGCCCGCCGGCACCGGCAACCTGCTCGCCGCCAACCTGGGCCTGGGCACCGACCCGGCGACCGGCCTGCAGGTGGCCCTCGACGGCGGGCGGCGGCGGATCGACGTCGGCGTGATCGAGGACCGGTGTTTCGTGGTGATGGCCGGGATGGGCTTCGACGCGAAGATGCTGGAGGACACCTCCGAGACGGCGAAGAAGCGGATCGGCTGGCTGGCCTACGTCGGTGGCGCCGCGAAGAACCTGCTGGACCGCCCGATGCGGGCCCGGATCCGGCTGGACGGCGGCCCGCCGATGCCCCGCCGGCCGCGCGCGGTGATCGTCGGCAACGTCGGCCGGCTCCAGGGCGGGGTGCGGCTGCTCAGCAAGGCCGAGCCGGACGACGGGCGGCTGAACGTGGCGATCCTCAGCCCGGCGAACCTGGCCCACTGGGCGCAGCTGGCCTGGGCGGTGCTGCGCAAGCAGGACCGGATCCCGCTGATGGAGACGTACACCGCCGAGCGCGTGGAGATCTACAGCAACCGGGCGCAGGCGCGGCAGCTCGACGGTGACCTGATCGCGCCCGGTAAGGCGATGAAGATCCATGTCCGGCCGCGGGCGCTGCTGCTCTGCGTACCGCAGCCGGATACTGACCCCGACCTGAAGCACGACGTCGACGCGGTGGCCGAGCGCGCGGAGAAGCTGAGTGAGTAGTACCGAACCCGTCCCCGAGACCGTCATGATGCCGGGGGACACCCTCTCGGCGGACGACGCCTTTCTGGCGCTGCGGCACTACGGCCGCTGGCCGCTGCTCCACGACGCCTTCATCCGCTTCCGGTACGGCGACGGCTTCAGCCACGCCCGGGCCTTCGCGCTCCAGCTGTGCCTCGCGATCGTGCCGTTCCTCATCGCGCTCTCCGGTCTCGCCACCGACCTGGGTGCCGAGTCCGGCGGTCAGATCGTCGCGGACACGGTGATCGCGCTGACACCCGGTGACAGCGAGCCCCTGGTACGGGAGCTGCTGGTGGACGACGACCGTACCGAGGAGGCCGGTGAACTGGCCCTCGCCCTCGGTATGATCACCGGCCTGTTCGCGCTCACCACCGCGATGGCGCAGATCGAGCGGGGCGCCAACCGGATCTACGGCGTGGAGCGCGACCGGCCCGCCCTGCAGAAGTACGTACGCGCCGCCATTCTCGCGCTGATCGCCGGGCTGCCCGCGCTCTTCGGGTTCCTGCTGCTGGTCGCGGGCCGTACGGCGGGCGACTCGGCGCAACGCCAGTGGCACCTGGACAACTGGATCCGGGTGGGGTGGGACGTGGTCCGCTGGCCGCTCAGCCTGCTCCTGATCGTCTTCGCGGTCGGCCTGCTCTTCCGCTACTCGGTACGGCGCCGGCAACCGGCCCTGTCCTGGCTGCTTTTCGGTGCGGTGATGTCGACAGTGCTGTGGTGGCTCGCCAGCCTGCTGCTGGCCGGGTACGTCCGGGTCAGCGACAGCTTCGGCGCCACCTACGGCCCGCTCACCGCGATCATGGCGTTGCTGCTCTGGGCCAACCTCACCGGCATCGCGCTCTTCCTGGGGCTCGCCTTCGCCGCGCAGCTCGAGGCCCGCCGGGTCGGTGCGCCACCGGCCAAGGAGGACCACTGGGAACCGGCGCCGGAAACCCCCGCCCAGGAGTTCCCGGCATCGGAAATCCCCGCTCAGCGTGACCCCGGTGTACCGGCGGAGCCGTCCGGGTAAGAACGGCGCACCCCCCGACCACTTGGGAGCGTCACGTGACCGAAGACAACAGTGTGGTGGAACGGACCGGCTGGGCGCCGGTACGCCACTTCGCCGAACGCAGCGTGCTCGGCCTGATCGTGGTGGCCCTGTTCGGCCTCGCGTTCGGCGTGCTCCTGCTGCTCGTCCGCTTCCACTGGAGCCCGCTGCAGGACCTGGACCGCTCCGTGGCGGACAGCCTCAACCGCTGGGCGTCCGGCTCGGACACCGTGGTCGCCGTGCTGCAGCAGATCTCGTCGTTCGGCGGGCGTGGCTTCCTGATCCCGCTCGTCGTGCTGCTCACCGCGCTGCTGCTGATCCGCCGCCGCCCGCGCCCGGCGATCTACATGATCGTCACCGGCGCCGGTGCGATGCTGCTGGACCCGTCGCTGAAGGCGCTGATCGGCCGGCTGCGCCCGGTGGTCGAGGTGCCGGTCGCGCAGGCGCCCGGTAACAGCTTCCCGAGCGGGCACGCGCTCGGCTCGATGGTCGTCTACGGGATGATCGTGCTGGTCTTCCTGGCCGCGATCCGGCGCTCGTGGCGGCCGGTGTTCATCGGTGCCCTCGCGGTTCTGGTGGCGGCGATCGGGTTCACCCGGATCGCGCTGGGCGTGCACTTCGTCTCCGACGTGCTGGGCGGCTGGCTGCTGGGCCTGGCGTGGATCAGCGTCACGGCGTACGCCTTCCGCATCTGGCGCCGCGAAGCGGGCCGTCCCACCCCGCCGCTCACCGACGGCCTCGAGCCCGAGTCCGGCCCGGACCTGCGGATCGCACCCGCTGAGCCCGCCGTGCTGCCGCACCCGTGGGCCAAGGCCGCCGAGATCCTGGTCGGCTGGGTCTTCGTGTTCGGCCTGCTCTACGTCGTCGGATACACCGTCAAGCGCTGGACCCCCGGCTTCGACGTGGCTGTCGTGGAGTGGCTGCAGTCCTTCCGCACCCCCGGCCTGGACGACCTGAGCCACTTCTGGAGCAAAGCGGGCGACACCCACACCATCCTCGCCGTCTCGCTGATCTTCTGCTCGCTCGCGCTGGCGTTCTGGCGGCAGTGGCGCCCGGTCCTGTTCCTCGCCCTGACCATGGTCGGTGAGCTGACCCTGTTCCTCTGCGCCGCCGCCGCTGTGGGCCGCCCCCGCCCGCCGGTCGAGCAGCTGGACGGCCAGATGCCGACGTCGTCGTTCCCCTCCGGGCACATCGCCGCGACCATGTGCCTGTGGGCCGCCATCGCGATCATCACGATGGCCCGCATCCGCCAGCCGTGGCGCTGGATCTTCCCGGCCCTGGCGGTCCTGATGCCGCTCGGTGTGGCACTGTCCCGGATGTACCGCGGCATGCACCACCCCACCGACATGATGGGCGCCGCCCTGCTCACCGCCACCTGGATCACCGTCCTGTGGTTCACGGTCCGCCCCAACGCCCATGCCGAGACCGCCTCCGAAGCCGCCGCCGAGGCAGCCGAGGTCGCCGGATCCCCGCGCAAGCTGGAGAGCATCTCGTGACTTTGCGGTTCATGACCTGGAACATTCTCAACGGCGGCGGCGACCGACTGCCCTCGATCATCGAAGTGATCAACGAGCAGCGCCCCGACATTCTCACCCTCCAGGAACTCCGCGGCTTCAATCCCCGCCGGGAGAACAGCCGCCTGGAGAACTTCGCCGCCGCCGTAGGCATGACCCCCCACCTGGCCCGCTCCGGCTTCGGCCAGCCCGTCGCCGTCTTTCTCCGCCCGCCACTGCGCATCGACGCCCGCTCCAGCGTCACCTGGCGCCTCCACCACGCCGCGGCGGTCGTCCGCACCGGGCCGCTCACCGTGGTCAGCACACACCTCAACCCGCACAACCCCCACCGCCGGATGCGCGAGGCACGCTGGCTCGCCGCCCGTTACGCCGGCGACCACCTCCTGCTGGCCGGCGACCTCAACGGCCTCGACCCGCACACCGACCACGCCGAGTCACTGGCCGCTCTGCCCTCCCTCTACCGGCGCCGCCACCTGCGCGGGGACGGCAGCACCGACACGCGCGCCATCGCCGCCCTGGAAGCCGCGGGGCTGACGGACCTCTCCCGCACGGCCGGCTCAGGCGACTTGCGCACCGTCCCCACCGAAGGCCTGCGCGGCAAGGAGTTCGCTTCCACCCGCCTGGACTACGTCTTCGCCGGCCGCGCCGTCGCTCCCCACGCCCACAACCTCGAGGTGATCCGCGACGACCTCACCGCCCACGCCTCCGATCACTATCCGGTTCGGGTGGATCTAGACCTTTAAGGCTGTTCGGCGGGACCGCGGGCGGGCCGGCAGCGGCACATACTCGCGGGATGACACTGGAGTTTCCGTCGCCGATGGTGCCCGCTGCTGATCGGGCCGAGGTCGTCGTGAAGTACCTGGACTTCTTCCGGGAGACCCTTCTCGCGAAGGTGTCCGGACTACCCGAGGAAGAGCTGCGATCCAGCCGCCTGGCCTCCGGGTGGACCCCGCTGGAGCTGGTCAAGCACCTACGCTGGGTCGAGCTCCGCTGGATCGAATGGGGCTTCCAGGGCAAACCCGTCGACGACCCCTGGGCCGACCGGCGCGACGACCGCTGGTATGTCGCACCCGAGGAGACGCTGCCCGAGCTGGCCGGAGCGCTACGGGCTCAGGGCGCTCACACCGCCGCCGTGCTCACCAGCACCGACCTCGCCGCGATCGGCAAGCCCGGCCCGCGCTGGGACGGCGCGGAACCCCCGCCGCTCGAGCGCATCTGCTTCCACCTGATCCAGGAGTACGCCCGCCACCTCGGCCACCTCGACATCGTCGCCGAACTCGCCGGTGGCCCGGTAGGCGAGTGAGCCGGGCCGACCCGGGGGATGCGAGCCAGCGGGCGGGGCCGGTCCGAGGGACCCGAGCCGACGGGTGAGGCCGCCCGGTGGGGGAGTGAGGGAGGCTCAGAGAGTCAGGTCGGCGATCACGCGGTCGCGGCCGCTGCGTTTGGCGGCGTAGAGGTTGCGGTCGGCCTGGGCCAGCAGCGCCGTGAACGAGCCGCCCCCGTCCGGGCTGGTGCTGGTGATGCCGATGCTGGCGGTCACCGCCAGCGTGCCCGTGATCGGCTCCCAGCCGTGTGCGCGGATCCGCAGCCGGAGCCGTTCGCAGCGGATGGCCGCCTCCCGGGCGTCGAGTCCGGGATAGATCAGCAGGAACTCCTCGCCGCCCATCCGGGCCGCGATCGCCGGGCCGGACGCGGCCTCCTCGAGGAGCTCGGCGATGTGCTGGAGCACGGTGTCGCCGGTGGAGTGCGAGAACGTGTCGTTGATCCGCTTGAAGTGGTCCAGGTCGAGGATCGCGACGGAGAGCGGCCGGCGGTTCGACTCGGACTCCAGCAGCAGGGCGGGCACCCGCTCGTTGACGTATCGGCGGTTGTAGAGGCCGGTCAGCGCGTCACGGTGGGCCATCTCGCGGAAGTGCTCGCTGTCCCGGCGGGCCTCGGTCGCGTCGAGGACGGCCTGCAGGGCCCGGGCGCGGGCGTCGCGCTGGGCCGAGTGCTGTGCGGTCGCGGCGGCGTGGAAGGCGCGGTGCTCCTCGTACGCCTCGGCGAAGCGTCCCGTGGCCGCGTACAGGGCGGCCTGCTCCTCGCGGGCCTGCGCACCGATCGCGGCCAGTTCGCGCTCCGCGGACACCTGCCGGCACCTGTCCAGGGCCGTCTGGGCGTCGTCGAACCGGCCGTCGAGGCGGCGGGCCAGGGCGAGGGTGAGCAGGCACACGGCCACGGCGTCGCCCTCGAAGGCGGCGATCCGGTCGTCCAGCACGGGGGCGAGGATCTCCTCGACGGCGGCGTACCGGTCGCTCATCATCTCGACCCGGGCCATGGTGTCCAGCTGGTTGGCGCCGAACGGTGTGCCGCTCCGTGCGTAGATCTCACGCATCTGCTCGACCAGGTGCCGGGCGGCCGGTTCGTCGTCCAGCTCGAACGCGCTGTAAGCCAGGTTGTTGAGCACCTGCACGATCAGCTCGTCGTCACCGGCGGTCGCGGCCAGGGCCAGGGCCTCCTGGGCGCGCTGCTCGCCGTCCATCGGTGAGCCGCCCTCCTCCAGCGCCACCGACAGCGTCATCAGGTGCCGGGCCCGCAGCGTCGGTGCGACGTCGTCGGGCAGCATGGCGACACTCTGCACCGCGTGGGTGAGTGCGTCCGAGAAGTCACCGATCGCGCGGTAGAAGGTCGAGAGCTCACGGTGGGCGCGCGACAGCAGGTACGGCGCGTGGTTCTCCTCGGCCCACGCCCGCACCTGGAGTGCGAGCTGACCGCCTTCACCGGTACGCCCGTCCCGCAGCAGAGCACCGGCGCGCAGCAGGACAGTCCGCTGGACCAGCTCGGCCGCGCCCAGCTCCTCGGCTCGCTGCCCCAGCTCGACCGCCGGCGTGAGCAGCGAACGGAACTGGGACTGGGGACGCTCCTCGAGTTCCGCGATCGCGGATTCGACCGCGTCGTACTCCCGGCGCAGTCCGGTGGGGAGGCAGCTCGCCGTCTCGGTCGTCACTGTCCCTACTTCCTGTAGTCGCCGTGACGATTCAGCGTGCGGCTCGTCGATGGCGGGGCGGGTCGCACCGGGTTGCCACGCCGTTGCATCCGCCTTCATCGGCTGGTGCAGACCGGAGCTGAGGCCGCCACCCGATCGGCCGAATACTCCACCGCCACGGTGAAGCAGTAGTTCAGCTGTTCGTTGAGGCTGTAGACCACGAAGTCGGAGGCGCCGCCGGGCAGCTCCTGGAACTTGCGGGGCTCCTGCCCGGTGCGCCCGCCGGAGATCAGCACCGGACCGTCGGCACCCCGCGGGTACACCCATTGGAGGGTGACGTTGCCACCGTTGTCGCGGAGCCGGACGTTCTGCGGTGCACCGGGAGCTCCGGTCGCGGTGGGCGACGCGGCGGTGGGTGACGCGGTGGCGGCCGCGGACGGTGGCCCGGGGGCGGCGGGCTGCGAGCCGGTCGCGCCGTCGGCGTCCGGCAGCGTCAGGATGACCACGGCGGCCGCCGCGGCGACCCCGGCCGCGAGCACGACGGCGAGCAGCACCGGGTTGGTGCCGCGCCGCTTCTCCGGCTGTTCGGTCCGGACGGGCAGCCGGCGCGAGTTGGGCGGGTCGGTGAGCGTGCTGGCCCGTGCGGTGCCGATCGGCTCGGACCCGTAGTCGGGCGCACGGTTGCCGGGCAGAGGCGGCGGGGTGTCCGCCCGCGCGTGCCTGCCGGTCAGGTCACCGGGCAGCCGATGGACGTCGCTCAGATAGAGCGGCTGCTGGTAGACGGTGCCGTTCGGGTCGGTGGGCCGGTTGTCGGGCGGCGGCATGCCCGAGTCGACAACGGGATCGCCCGGGTAGACGGGATCCCCGGGGTAGACGGGATCGCCCGGATCGACGGGATCGCCCGGGTAGACGGTGCCGTTCGGGTCGGTGGGCCGATCGTCCGGCGGAGGCTGGCCCGGTGCCTCCGCCGGGAATGGAGAGGGGCGGGCGAGCCCGGGGTCCGGGACGGTGGGCCGGCGGGGGAACGGGCGGAACGGCCTGCCTCCGCTCTGTTCCGTGCTGCCGCAGGTATGTCGGCCGGACGCCTTGCCGGCGGCCAGTGCGGCCGCCTGCCGGGCCAGGGGATGGTCCGGGGGCAGGTGCCGGGAGCTCAGCTCCTGTGCCAGGGCCAGGTGCTCGCGGGCCTCGGTGTCACGGCCGCACTCCCGCTCCATCGCGCCGAGCCGGGCGAGCATCTTGATGCCGGCCGGGGAGCCGTCGCCGTACACATCCCGGTGGTGTCTCCAGGCGCGCGACAGCCGCGCCCTGGCCGTGGCGCACTGACCGGCGGCGTGTTCGGCGGTGGCCAGGTCGGCGTCGGCGGCCAGCACCCGGGGCGAGTCCGGTCCGTCCACCCGCGCCAGTTCGGCGACCAGGCCGTGATAGACCGTCGCCGCCCGGCCGGGCTGGCCGATCTGCTGGAGGACCGCCGCGTGGGTGGCCGCGGCGGCGATGGTGCGCTCGTCGCGCGGGCCGTGCAGGCGTTCCTCGGCGGCGTGCGCGAAAGCGGCCCAGAGCCGGGCGGACTCCGGGTCGCCGAGTGCGATGAGGACCCTGGCGTGCAGGGCCGCGGCGATGGCGAGGTCGGCGGTGGCACGGCGAGGATCAGAGTCGGCGGTACGCAGGACGTCGTCGAGAACGGCTCGTGCGCCCACGAGATCGCCGGACGACGTCAACGTCTGTGCCTGCGCGGTGAGTTCAGCGAGCGGAGGAGCCATGTATCTCATAGTGCTCGGCCGGATACCCTAGGTACAAGTTTCCCGTGACGAAGTGGACAGGGTAGAACTTCGGTATGTCCCCGATAGCCACGGTCAAACGCGAGTTGCTGGTCCGCCATCTGCAGGCCTGGGCGGCCGGCGCGCTGCATCGCGCACGCCGGGCGACCTACGTGCACGGCTATGCGGACGATGACGGCGGCGAGGCGGTGGAGGCCGCGGTGCGGGTGCTGGCAGACCTGCCGGACCTGTCCCGGGGCCGGGAACTGTCCATGGTGGCGCTCGGCGCTGACGTCACCGCGATCACCGGACGGCTCACCGAGGCGCAGCGGGAGGCCGGGACGGCGGCGGGGCTGGCGGTGCTTCCCGTGGGCGGCGGGACGGAGGAGCGGCTTCCGGTGGCATTGCGAGCGGCGGGTGCTCCAGGCGTACCGCTGCTGGCGTTTCTTGATGCGACGGCCGCCGGCGAACCGCCTGCCGTGCCCACGCTGGCGGCTCTGGCCGGGGGCAAGCCGGCGGAGGCGCTGTTGGTGCTGCCGCCGGCGACGTCGCTCGAGCCCTACCGCGATGCCGGATTCTCGCTGGTCACGGCCGCGGAATTGGCTGCCGGGCCGGAGCCCGGCGAGGTGGTGGCCTTCGCCACCACCTCGGCCAAGAGTCTGGAGAGTTTCAAGGAGGCGCTCTGGGCGGTCGACGAATTCGCCGGGGTACGCCTACGCGATCCAGCCGATCCCGAACAGCACCTGATCGACATCTCGCTGCGCCCGCACCCGGGCCCGCTGCGCCGCGAACTGCTGGCCCACCTGGCCGAGGTCGGCAGCGCGACCGTGACGCAACTGCGCACGTTCGCGCTGACCCGAACCGTCTACCGGGCGGCGGACGCCACCCGGGTCCTGCACACGCTCGTCGATTCCGGCGCGGTCACCCGGCGGCCGGAACACGGACGGCTGGGCGGCGATGTCGAAATCAGCCTATGAGCGGGACTTGTCCTGCTTCCACGAGATCGGACCCGGCAGGTCGTAGCGGTGGGCGCGGGTCTTGGAGTTCCACGACCAACGGCCGATCTTGAAGGTCCAGGACGAGTAGCCGTTCTCGGTGAAGTTCAGGATGAGGGGGCCGAACTTCTTGCGGCTGCGGAACACGAGTCCCATCGGTACGTCTCCCATCTCGTAACTGATGGTCCGACGATTCCCGATCAGTCGAATTCACAAACGTCAGCGTGCGGCTTGCGCGGGCCGAGTCGTGACGTCAGCGTGGCTGCCAGGCGTCCGGGCGGGTGGTCAGCTTGCGCACGTGGGCCGGCATCCGGCCGCTGATCAGCTCGGCGAGGCTCACCTCGTCGACCACCTCGCGGACCGCAGCGCGCACCGCAACCCAGAGGTTGGGCAGGTTTTCGGCGGCTCCCGTGTATTGCGTCTCCTCTGGACGCAGGCCGCGCACACCGGCCAGCGGGCCGTCGACGGCCCGCAGGATCTGGCCGATCGTCACGTCCCGCGGCGGGTGGGACAGCGTGTAGCCGCCCTCCGCGCCACGCTGTGCCCGCACCACGCCGGCGCGGCGCAGGTCCGCGAGCACCGCCTCGAGGAACTTGCGGGGCATTTCCTGGTCTTGGGCAATGGCTTGGGCGGACATCAGTGCGGGGTAGGCCTGCGCCAAACTGAGGGCGGCCCGGACCGCGTAGTCGCCGCGCGCGGAGATCTGCACGTGACTATCATGCCTCGTGCCCGCACCCCCCGATGCATATACCCCATGGGTTTGTGGGAATTACCGTCAGTCGGCCGGTGATCGCTGTCCGGGTATCCCACTCGGACGGTCGGCCGCGTATCTCGCCCGGAACTGCCCAGGGCTGAGGCCGGTCTCGCGGTGGAAGAACCGCCCGAAGTTCGTTGGTTCACCGAAACCGAGGCTACGCCCGACCTCCGCGACCGAGAGCGGGGTGGCGGCCAGGAGCCGCCGGGCCTGCAACGCGACGCGGTCGTCCACCACCTGCTTGGCGGTGCGGCCGGTGAGGGCGAGGCTCGCGCGGGTCAGCGTACGGACGGAGCAGCCCAACTCGGCCGCATAGTCCTCGACCCGGCGGGTGTGTGGATAACCGTCCTCGAGCCGGCGGCGGAACCGCTCGAACGTACGGCCTTCGACGTGGGCGGTTTCCGGCGTCTCCGGATCGAGCATGGCGATGCGCAGCAGCAGCGCCGCCAGCTCGTGCCGGAGCAGCGCCGCGGCGGCCGGGCCGGGCGGGCCGTCGGCGTCGCGGGCCAGATGCTCGAAGGTCGCCCGGAAGACCGGTGGATCGGCCAGCGGCAGTGGTGCCCGGGCCGGTCCGGACGGATCGTCGGGCGCGAGACCCGGGAGCTCGTCCGGTGCGAAGAGGCCGGGGCGGAAGGTGATGGTGAGGGCCGGATCGGTTCCGGTGGCGCTTCGGCTCCCGGTCCCGGTTCCGTTCCGTTTTCCGCTGAGTCCCGCCATGTCGGCGGAGCTCGTGGCCGAGAAGTGGACCGCCTGTCCCGGGCGGAGCCAGAGCAGGGTGCCCGGCTCGCACGTATGGGTGGCGAAGTCGATCTCGGCGTGCAGGGGCCCCGCGATCGTCAGGACGAGCGCGTGCGACTCCAGCAGCGTCGTGGGGTTGCCGGCCGCGACCGGCAGTGGACAGCTTCGGATCGCCGCCCGGTCGGGTTGAATCGGGGCGGACGCCGGCGTCGTGGCATGAGTGAGTACTGGCATCGACGCTGACGGTAACCGTCGACGCCCGTCAACGCGACCACTAGCGCACTTACTGAACCCTTTGTCCGATTTCCTGCTCGGTATTCGCTATACGTTCGATTCCGATCGCTTTTCGGAGATCACTTGCTATTCCGGATAAAGGGCGACCCGCACGGACCGGCAGAGTCCGTGCGGGTCGCCCCTCACCGATGTTGCTCGACGCTGTTCCTACCGGCCGGCCAGCAACCGGTTGACGGCCGCGTCGACGTCCAGGTGATCGGATTCCCGCCCGCGAGGCACGACCACGTAGGTGCGCCGCAGGAACCGGACCAGGACACTGCGTGGTACCTCGAACAGTGCGTTGCCGTCGGGTGACGACAGCGCCAGGGCGACGAAATCGCCGCGCGGTGTGGCCCACGGCCACACCCGGACGTCGCCGATCCCTGCTGGTTCATCAAGCCCGGTCACGAGCAGTTCACGCGCAAAGGACCAGCTCACGGCTTCCCCACCGGCTGATTCTGCGTGGAACAACACGTGGACCGCATATGGGTCGGCTGGGTCGTAGCGCAGACTGGCGCGGACCGGCAGTGCCGTCGCGTCAGGCGCTACGAGCCGCAGCGAGGTTTCGACCTCGACGGTCGTTGGACGAATGGTACTCATGGACGAACTCCCCCCGGCACCGCTGCGAGGCTGGTGAACCCCGCGTGTCCCATACTCAGGTGATCCCTGTCGTTACGCTCCGCCATACGCTGATCTCACCCAGTAGTGGGAAGACGGTTCCGAAAACGACTCCGCTCAGGACGTAAAGCGATATCTTGTCCTGTTCTGCCCAGGTACTCGGTTCCGCCCGGCGTCGGGTGGTTCAGCAGTTGACTTACTCCGGTAACGTCCATTCCTCCCGGGCGGTGACGGGGCTCCGGGACACTGGGGGATGAAATGGGTGTAAAACCGGACGACAGGGTTACGAACGTGCGTCTGCTCGACCGTATCCGGTCCAACTCAACCGGGCGTCTCGCTCTGAAGATCGGCGTAGGAATCGTCGGCGGCCTGGTGGTCGCCGTGGGCATCGTCCTGATCCCGTTCCCCGGCCCCGGCTGGGCAATCGTGATCCTCGGACTGGCCATCCTCGCCATCGAGTTCGCGTGGGCCAAGGGCCTGCTCGCCTTCACCAAACGCCACGTACAGAGCTGGACCCACTGGATCGCCCGCCAGACCATGCCGATCCGCGCCCTCGTGGGCCTGGTCGGGATGATCTTCATCAGCGCGGTGGTGTGGCTGAGCGTCCTGCTCAGCTTCGACCTCAACCTGTTCACCTGGACACTGGATTTCCTGGGGTGGCGCTGACCCCTGGTTCGCATCCCGGGGCGGTCGTCTAGTAGAGTTCCCTCTCGTTGAGGGCGATTAGCTCAGCGGGAGAGCGCTCCGTTCACACCGGAGAGGTCACTGGTTCGATCCCAGTATCGCCCACATAGCATCTAGCTGCGAAAACACCCGCTGCCATGATCCATGGCAGCGGGTGTTTTGTCATAGTTTTGGGAGCAAACGGGGAGCAGCGGCGGTCACGTTGTGCTGACCACTCCTGAGTTTGATTTGTTCGCTCCCCGGCTGACCACCACTATGTCGCAAATGTGGTCACCGTTTAGGTTCGGGTTTAGCGGTGCCCTCCCAGCGTTTTTGCAGGCCATCGACGAGGCGCTGTTCGACGATGGGGGTGACGTGGCTGTAGATGCCGCGAACACCCGGTAGCCGATGGCCCAGCCGCTTCGCCTGAGCGGCTTCCGGAACGCTGTCCTCGATCATCCAGGTCTTGTGAGTGTGTCGGAGATCGTGGAAATGCATGCTGGGGATGACCGGGGCGACTAGTCCATCTCGTGATCCGTCGGTGGCGGGTCGCCAGAAGCGGCGGCTGAAATTGGAGCGCCGGTACAGTCCGCCCTCCTCACCTACGAAAACGTGGGAGTGGTCGTGGCTTTCCAAGTGCTCGCGGAGCCGAGCGACCAGGAAAGGCGGCAGCAGGATGGGCCGGACAGCGGCTGGAGTTTTCGGAGACCCGAGTTCGAGTTTGCCGCTGACCTCGTGAAGGGCGCCGACGTCCGGGTCGATATAGATCAGGGCGTCGTCGAGCTTGCAGTTGTGCCGTTGGAGGCCGACCAGTTCGCCCCAACGCATGCCGGTGTAGGCCGCGGTGATGACGAGGTGAGCCTCTGCCGGGTTCAGGTGGTTAGCGATGGCGAGGACCTGCGATGGCGTGGCCCATGGCCGTTCCGGCTTGTGATCGGCGGCCGGGCGGAGCCTCCGGCAGGGGTTCGCGCTGATGCGGCGTTCCTCGACGGCCTCACCCATGAGCATGGAGAACAGGGCGAGAATGTCTACCACGGTAGAAGTTGCCCGGCCTTCGCTGATGTCGTTGACCCAGCTCTTGACTCTCATCCGGGTAATGGCGTTGAGCGAAGTGTCACCGAAGGCCGGCAGGATGTGGTTCTTCAGATAGCTGTTGTACTTCGCCGTGGTCGTGGCGCTGACGCGGTGGATCTTCAGCCACATGTCGGCCCATTCGCGGAGGGTGATCTTGCCGCTGCTGGGGTCGATGTAGGTGTCCTGCTGCTGTTCAGCGTCAACGGCGGTGGCGCGGGTCTGGGCGGCTTTCTTGCTGGGGTGCGTGCTGTCGGTGCCGACCCTGCCGTCGGGCCGTCGGTAGCGGACCCGGTAGCCGTCACCGCGCTTTTCTACCCATGCCATGTTGGCTCCCTGCTGTCGTGCGGATGGGGGCGACCGTGGTAGCGGTCAGACCCCATGGACGTGCCAGATGGCGGCGGGATCAAGCCCGTTGATCTGGTGTGGAGTGCCCGTCTCTGCTCGTAGTGGGGTGGGCGCCTGCTCGGATGAGGTGTTCAAGGTCAGCCGTTGAGAACCGCAGGTGCCTGCCGATGAAGGTGCACGGCACCTGGCGGGCCGTTGCCTTCCGGCGGAGCCACCATGGACTGATTTGCAGGAGTGCGGCGGCTTGCTCCGCTGTGTAGAGAAGAACCGATGGATCGGGCGGTACGGCTTGGCCGGTTGAGCCGGACTCGGCTTCCGCTGACCGGCTCATTCGACCCGCAGAATCAGGACGTCTTCGTGCTGCGGGATCCATTGCGGGTCTCCGTTGTCGATGGCGTCGCGCACGTTCTTTTGCTGGAAGAAGGACGCGCGGGGTACGAGGACTCCGTTGCGGATGCCGGCCATCAGAGCGACGCATTCCTCGATTAGTTCGAGCCCGGCGGCTTGTCCGGCGGCGACGACCATGCCGGGGATGTCGATGAGTTCGCCGTGGCGCCGGTAGGGGCGAGCGGTGACGATGACGTGTCCGCCGGGTCGCAGGACTGCCCGGCATCCGGCGAGGATCGCGGTGAACCCTTCGGCCAGTTCGTCGTGGTTGCGGTAGGCAAGATTGTCGCTGCCGCCGTATCGGTGGTTGATCTTGCGGACCTTGCCGCGTCGCGGGCCGGGGGTTCGGGCGTGGCCGTGGGTGGATGACCCGTATGGCGGTGAGGTGATGATGAGATCGACTCGGCCGCGGATCTGTGGCGGCAGTAGTGAGGGCAGGTGCCGGGAGTCGCCGGTGTAGACCGCGCCGGTGCCGGGAGCGCCATTCTTTTCTGCGAGGGCGATGTTGGCGGCGGCCAGCGCTGCCCAACGGGCCTCGTACTCGACGCCGACGCCGTGGCGGTCGAGGTGCATGGCTTCGACCATGGTGGTGCCGATGCCGGCCATCGGGTCGAGCACGAGGTCGCCGGGGTCGGTGTAGGTGTGGATGGCGTAGCGGGCGATGGTGGGCAGCATCTTGCCCGGGTGGGTGATCGATTCGGGGGCATACCGGCCTCGGCGCAGTGCCCGGGATTGCTGCTGTCCAGTCAGCCAAACCGATCCGGGAGGTCCATCGGTGCGCACTGCCGGTGCGGAATCGCCGGTCGGGACGGTAGTGGGGACGGCGGGCGGAACGGAGCCGGAGGTGGGGACGACGCCGGGGACGGGGATCGAATCGGCGTCCTGGGCGGGGACGAGCCCGGGGACGGCACCGGCGCTCTGGCGGTGGGTCGGGGACTCAGACATCAGCGGCCTCCGGGATGGTCGTGGCGAAGACGAGGAGGTCTCGATGCGCTCGGACGTGCCGGCCCGCGATGAGCGGTGGCCGGGCGGCGGGGCGGGTGCCGGTGCGTGGTTCGGTCTCGGGTAGCGGCACGAGCAGCGCCGGGATGTGCTGGTGGTAGAGCAGTCCGGCGGCGCGGGCGGCGGCGATGACCGTCGAGCGGTGCCCGAACGCGCCGGTGCCCGGCCCGGCGGTCAGCAGGACGACGAGGAATCCGCCAGGGCGCAGGCGCTCTCGCCAGGCACCGAGGGCCTGGCACACGGCGTGCGGATCACGGCTGTCGACGTCCACACGCGGAAGCGTCGCCAGGACGAGCCCGGCGCCGTGTCTGGCGCTCGCTGCCGACAGGCTGTCAAGGGGATCGGGACAGCTTCGCGGACTGTCACGGTCGGTGACCGTGAGGCCGGGGCGGCGGTGCAGGTGCCCGGCGGCTGCCGCGATGGTCGGGTGGGCGTCGGTGTCGAGGACGGTGTCACCGTCGCGGGTGTAGCGGGCGATGAGGTGCGCGACGTGGTCGGGGTGGATGCCGTACCAGTCGGGTAGTGCTCGCCCGCTCGGATCGGCGGGCCGATGAGCGTGGGCGGGGTGCAGGAGCAGTCCGACGGGTGCCCGGGTCGGGCGGGTGCCGGTGGGGTGGGTCTGCGGCATGGGGTGGTGGGCCATGTCCGCCGACGAACGCTGACATATAGAGATACAGATTTCGGGGCCGTTTTGGACATCGTCCCCGGCCTGTAACACCTGCCGTTACCCGAATGGCGGCCCGAATGGGGCACCTAGAACAAGGTCAACTCGGGTTGAACACGCAGGTCGCAGCCTCGTGCGCGGTGTCGCCTCGGCATCGCGCACGAGGCTGCTGGCATTTCGGCGATCGTCGTCACCTAGAACAAGATCATCTTGAGGTGCAACAAGATCACCTCCGAGGTCGAACAAGATCGTGCGTCGCTATAACAAGATCGGGTTAGGGGCGTAACAAGATCACTAAGCGGCGCCGGGGCGGGCGCTCGGCTCTTCTGGCGGTCGAACATGCTGCCCTCGCGTGGCGGATCCCGGCGCCGTCGAGCGGCGTCCGATGTCCGGGCAGACATTTGATGTTCAAGGCGCGTCTATGTCCTGTGAGGGTCGCCATCGCACATCCGCTCGACGGGGGTTGAACACGCAGCTCAATGCCCTCGAACTTGGCGCAGTGTCGGATGCGGAGCGCGTCTGGGGTGGACGTCGCGCCGGCGCGCTAGCACAAGGGTTGAACACGCTGCGTGAGCCTCCATCAAGCTCGACAGTGTTCATGATCTGTTACACCCGAGTGGCGGGATGGGTGCTGTTCCCGCCGGACGCCCTCAGTGAGGCGCCGGCATCCCACCCACTCCTCGGGGGATTCTTCATGTCTGAGTACCTGGATTCTGTGCTGCCTGCCGCCGGTGCCGACGCGCCGGGTCTGGTCCTCGGTGAGCAGCCCTTCGACGTCGCGGCGAACTCGTTTCGGCTGCTGACAACCGGTCCGGAGCCGCTGTCCATCGACGGCGCCGCCCTCGGCGGAGGACTGCCCGCGCGGCGGATCGCGCTGTCGGAGCTGGCCTCGATCCTGATGCACCCCTCGTGCGGCTACCCCACGAGCGACCGCGTGTGGCGGCTGCTGATCGAGCAGGCCCGCACGGGTGGCCCGGCCTGGGTGGTCGGCGCGGCCGGTGTGGCTCTGCCGGGGCTACGTCAGGCGGCCTACCGGCTGCGGCACTACTCCGGTGACGTGCAGGCAGAGCTGCTGACCGCCTTCGTCGCGGTGTCGCGCACGGTGAAGCCGGGCGGGGCGAAGGTGGCGCAGCGGCTGCTGTCGGCGACGTTCACCGCCGCTCGGTCGGCGTTGCACGCCGAGGAGCCGATCCGCACGACCGCGCCGGTCCAGGCACCGGTGACGGCGGCCGGGCACCCGGACATGGTGCTGGCCCGCGCCGTGGCGGCCGGGATGATCACCGCTGATGTGGCGAACCTGATCGGCGCGACCCGCTTGGAAGGCGTGTCGTTGGCCGCATACGCCGAGCGTCACGGTCGCAGCTACTGGGCGGTGGCCAAGGAGCGCGCTCGGGCCGAGGAACTTCTGGTCGCGGCGGTGCGCTCCGGAGCACTGTCCGACGACGACGGCGAAGCGATCGCCGAAGCCACGATGACCGTCGCAGCCGACCCGGCACACCACGGCTGAACAGCATCTTTACGGACCGATGTCCAAACGAGGGCCGAAATCTGTATCTCTTAGTGCGGGACTTTTCCGCACCCGGTGACCTTCTTCGACCGGCCCCGCTGACGGCGCTGACACCCCGCAACGGCCCCGCCGAACCCCTTTGAAGGAGGACGGCCAACACGGCCGGGTCGAGGTCACCACCATCCCTCGTCGCTCGCCCAGCCCCACACCTCGTTGGGTGTGGGGCTGGGCTGCCCTGGAAGGTGCCCACGTCCCATGAACCACCATCGCCCGCTGCATCGTCCGACCCCGACTCCGCGCCGCCCGATCACCGACCGACCCGGTCGGCGCCTGCGCCGCACCGCGCGCCGCTTCGCCCCGGCCGTGGCGGTCACCACCAGCACCGTTATCGCGGTCGCGCTCATCCCGGACGCCGCGTACGCGGCCGTCGAATCGATTCCGCAGGTCGTTGACCGTATTCGGCTCTGGCTGGTCGGCATCCTCGTCGCCGTCGCCACGCTGTTCCTCACCGTCGGCGGACTGCGCTACGCCGCCGCCAACGGCGACCCCGGCGAGGTCGAGAAGGCCAAGCTTGCACTCAAGTCCGCCGCGATCGGCTACGGCCTCGCGATGCTGGCGCCGCTGTTCGTAACCATCGTTGGTCAGTGGGTGGCGTGATGGCAGCCCACCTCATACCCTCGCACCGCACCCGGCTGCTAGTGCTCGTCGTGCTCGGCATCGGCCTGGCGTCCGGTCCCGCGTTGGCGGGGACGGCGTGGGCCGAGCCGTCCCGGGCACCGGCCCCCACCCCGGGCGGGCCGTCCCCGACACCCGTCCCCGTCCCCGGGGTGCCGTCCCCGATCCCCACCCCGCCGCCGGGCGGAACGGCCCCTACCGTCCCGTCGTCCCCGCCCACACCGGTGCCGCCCCCGCCTTCGGCGCCGCCGCCCGACAGCGGGGACGACGAGCCCGGGATGTTCGACGTCCCCGGGCAGATCCGCAAGGCGATTGGTGATCTCCTCGTCTGGGTGGCCCAGAGCGGCCTCAAGCCGGTCATGGACGTCCTCGGCCGCACGGCCCTGTCCACCCCGGACTTGACCGGCAGCGAGCACGTCAAGGCGATCTGGACGACCAGCCTGGTCGCCGCAAACGGCGTTTACGTGCTTTTCATCATCGCCGGGTGCTTCATCATCGCCTCTCGCGAGACGTTGCAGAGCCAGTACGGGTTCAAGCAGATCGCACCGCGGCTGGTCCTCGCGGCGGTGCTTTCCAACGTCAGCTTGATCCTGTGTGGCAAGGGCATCGATGCAGCGAACGCCCTGACCGCCGCCATCGCCGGACAAGGCGTCGACGGGCCGACCGCCGCGAACGCGATTGTCGGCATCGTCGACCAGCCGCTGACCGGCGGCCCCGGCAACATCCTGCTCGCGCTGCTGGTCATCGCCGTCGTCGTGCTCGGTCTCGTTGTCGTCATCACGTTCCTGCTGCGCGTGGCGCTGCTGGTGGTGCTGATCGGTGTGGCTCCCTGGGTCTTGATCTTTCACGCCACGCCGCAGACCGAGGGCATCGCCTACACCTGGTGGCGGGCGTTGGCCGCGTGCTTCGGCCTGCAGTTCGGACAGGCGATCATCGTGGTGGCCACGGTGAAGGTGTTCCTGACCCCGCACGGCCTCGTCCTGCTGGGAGTGCCGGCCACCGCGAGCGGGCTGCTCGGAATGCTGGTCTGCGTCACGATGCTGTGGCTACTGATCAAGCTGCCAGGGCTGATGAAGCAGTTCGTCCTCGCACCGCTGGGCCTGCGCAGCCAGGGCCGGGGACTGGTCGGGCAGCTCCTGCAGGCGTACGTGATGCTGAAGACACTCGGGGCCGCAGCCGGGGTTATAGGCGGAGGCTCTCGCGCCGCCCGCCCCGCGACGGCAGCCCGCCAGCGGGCGGCGGCAACCGCCGGGAACGGGCCGCCGACGAGCACCGCTCGGCCCATTTCTAGCCCCGGCGGACGGCCCGGCAACCGCCGCCCGGCACCGTCCCGGCCGTCCCCGCCCGCCCCGGTGGCGTTCAGTAACGCCCCGATCATGCAGACGCCACTAGCAGCGCCCGCTGGGACCGCCGGGGCACCCGCATTCAGCAACGCACCGCAACCGATCACCCCGACGGCGGCCCCGACCGGCCCGGCATCCGCCGCGCACTTTTCACACCCCAACCCCGCACAGCCCCCCACGCAACCGAGTGGACGCCCGGCTCCGGCGGCGTTCAGCAACACCACACCCACCTCCACGAGTTCGACCCGGGTGAGGCCGCTACCTGCGGCAACGTTCTCTAACCCAGCGAAACCGCAGAGCGCGCCGCGCCGGCCACCGGCACCAGTCACACCGGTGTTCTCCTCCGCACCGCCGACTCCGAAGACGCGGCCCACGGCGGCGCAGCGGCCCTCCGCCGCACCCCGCACGACCGCATCCCGGGCGACCGACTCCCGTACAGCAGCCACCAGGAGCGGTCCACCACCGGTAACCACGACACCGGCCACCGCCACCCCGCGCGCGGCACCGTCGCCGAGTCCGGCCGCCCGGCCGTCCCCGAGCCCGAGCCCGCCACCGTCGCCGCCGTCCCGCCCGGCTGCGGCTCCGTCCCCGCCGCCGGTGCGGCGCCGTCACCGAGGAGGTAACTGATGCACCGCCGCACCGACGAGGCGCCGCTGCGCGCCCGAGTACCCGCAGATGTCGAGCGGGCCGATCGGATCGCCTTCAATTTGACCGCACGGCAGTTGGTCATCGTGACCGTCACCGGTCTCGTGCTGTACGCGGCGTGGACCGCCCTCGTCACGGTGGTGCCGCCGCTGATCTTCGCCGCCTGCTGCATGCCGATACTCGGGGCCGCGTTCTTCCTAGCCGTCGGGCGCCGCGACGGGATCAGCCTCGACGTGTGGCTACTCGCCGCATGGCGCCACCGCCGGGCACCGCGTCAGCTAGTCCCATCCGAAGGCCCGATTACCCCAGCGCCCGCGTGGGTCACGACCACGCGGGGGCCGGGTGACCGGCTCCCGCTGCCCGCCGCGCTGCGGCTACCGGCGAAGGGCATCACCGCCGATGGGCTGATCGATCTCGGCCCGGACGGCACCACGGGTCTCGTGGCTGCCTCCACGGTGGCGTTCGGGCTGCGCACCCCGGCCGAGCAGAACGGCCTGGTCGCCGGGTTCGCCCGCTGGCTACACAGCCTCGATGGCCCGGCACAAGTCCTGGTTCGTGCTCAGCGCGTCGACCTGACCCATGTAGCCGACCGAATCATCGCCCAGGCACCCAACCTGCCGGACCCGGCTCTTGAAGACGCCGCGGTGGCGCACGCGGCCTTCCTGGATGAGGTCGCCGCCCGACGGGAGCTGCTGCACCGGCACGTCACCGTCGCGGTGCGAAGCACCCGCAGCCCCGGCAACACCGTCCACCAGGCGGCCGAGACCGTGCGGGCGCTGTCGGGCTGCGAGGTCGCCGCGCGGGTTCTCGACCCGCTCGACGCCGCCGCCACGTTGGCCGCCGCGCTCAACCCTTCGGCCGAGTCGTCCCCGCCGCGGGGACGGCCCGTCCCCGAGCATGATGAAAGCGAGGAGCTGTGAGCCTGTTCTCCCGCCATCGCAACAACGCCGTCCCCGAGCGGTGGACCGTCGTCCCCGGCGCCCCGGACGCCGTGGAAGTCGGGGGACGGTCGGTGCGGGTCGGGGACGGCTACACTGCCGCTCTCGCCGTGACCGGCTACCCGGCTGAGGTCGGCCCCGGTTGGCTCGAACCGCTGATCGCCTACCCCGGGCGGGTGGACGTGTCGCTGCACATCGAACCCGTCCCGCCCGTGATCGCCTCGCAGCGGTTGCGTAAACAGCGCGGCCGGTTCGAGGCGTCGAGGCGCCAGGACGCCGCGAAGGGGCGGCTCGACGATCCGGAACTCGACGCGGCTGCCGCGGACGCCGCCGAGCTGGCCACCCGCGTCGCCCGAGGCGAAGCCCGGCTGTTCCGCCTCGGCCTGTACCTGACCGTGCACGCCGACAGCGACGAGGAACTCGCCGACCGGGTCAGCGAGGTCCGGGCACTGGCCTCGTCGCTGCTGCTCGATGTCGCGCCGGCGACATGGCGCCAACTTCAAGGCTGGATCACCGGCCTGCCCCTGGCCTTCGACGCGCTCGGCATGAAGCGGGTGTTCGACACCGACGCGCTCGCCGCCGCGTTCCCTTTCACCAGCCCTGACCTGCCCACCACCGCCGGGGACACCGGCATGGGTGTGCTCTACGGCCTCAACCTGCACTCACCCGGGGTCGTGGTGTGGGACCGGTGGGCGCAGCCCAACTACAACTCCGTCATCCTCGCCCGCTCCGGTGAGGGCAAGTCCTACCTCGCCAAACTCGACCTGCTGCGCAACCTCTACCTCGGGGTTGAGGCGTTCGTCATCGACCCCGAAGACGAATACATCAAGCTCGCCGAAGCGGTCGGCGGCACGATCATCCGGCCCGGCACCCCAGGCGTACGGATCAACCCCTTGGACCTGTCGGCCGGAGACGGCGACGACGCCCTCGTACGGCGGGCACTGTTCCTGCAGACCTTCGTCGCTGTCCTGACCGGCAGGGAGTCCGGCGCTGGTCAGATCGCGCCGGAGGAGGCCGCCGCCCTGGACGTGGCGGTGCTGGCCGCCTACCGGGCCAAGGGCATCACCACCGACCCGCGCACGTGGCGGCGCCCCGCGCCGCTGCTGGCCGACGTCGCCGAGGCGCTCAAGGACACCGGTGATGCCGGGCGCACGCTGGCGGCTCGATTGCACCCGTACGTGGCCGGCAGCTTCAAGGGCCTGTTCGACGGCCCCACCACCACGGCCGCCGAAGGGCACCTGGTCGTCTACGCCATCAAGGACCTGCCGGAGGAGCTCAAACCGGTCGGGACGTTGCTCATCCTCGACGCGATCTGGCGCACCGTCAGCACCGCCAACCGCGCCGGAAACACCACCAGGCGGCTGGTGCTGGTCGATGAGGCGTGGCTGATGCTGCGCGCCGGACTCGGGGCGCAATTCCTGTTCCGGCTGTCGAAGAGCGCCCGCAAGTACGGCGCCGGACTGAGCGTCATCACCCAGGATGCCGCCGACGTGCTCGCCACCGACGTCGGCCGGGCCGTCGCCTCCAACGCGGCCACGCAGGTATTGCTGCGCCAGGCACCGCAGGCGATCGGCGCCGTGGCCGAGGCGTTCGGGCTCACCGACGGCGAGCAGGCATTCCTTCTCTCCTGCTCACGCGGAGACGCGCTGCTGGCGTCGGGGTCGTCGCGGGTGGCGTTTCACAGCCTCGCCTCCGACGTCGAGCACGAGCTGGTCGTGACCGGTCCGCCCGCCCCCCGCCGCTAACCCAACCCTGCACCGAGAACGGAGCGCTCCGTGTCCCTTTTCACCACGTTGTCACACCCCTCGTCCCCGCTGACGGCCTCTCCGCCCCCCGCGCCGTCCCAGCCGCCGGTCACCGGATGTGTGCCCGGTCAGGCCGGGATGCCCGACGGCGTGCTCGGCGAACTGCTGTGCGGCACCTGGGGACCGAAAGCCCCCGCCGCCGTGGCCGACTTCGTCCGGCAGCGCTGGCCGCTGCTGCTCACCGCACTCGTGGTCCTGATCGCCCTCGTGATCGCATGGCGGATGTGGCGACGTCGGATCTGGCGCCTCCACGCCGCCCAGGCGTGCTGGCTGCACATCATCCCGCCGGTCACCGCGACCCCCGCCGCGACCGTGGGCCTGTGGCAGCTCCTCGCCACCGCACTGCCGCCGCCGAGCCCGTGGACGCTGCGCCCGGCCCGCATCGTGTGGGAGGTCGAGGCGGACCCGCACGGCATGCGCGTGGGCATGTGGCTGCCGCCCGGAGTGAATCCGACCGCCGTGCTGCGCCTGTTGCAGCGGGCCTGGCCGGGCGTACGCGCCGAGCAGGCCGCCCGGCCGAGAGTGCCGGGGGGGACCGCGACCACGCTCGCGCTGCTGCCGACACAGCCCGACTGGTTGCCGCTGGTGGACGACACCACCACAGCCAGCTCGAGGAACTGGGAGACCGCACCGCCGGACGAGGACCGGCTCCGGGCGGTCTATGACGGGCTCGCCTCGGCCGGGCGCACCGGCGGCGGCCTGCTGCAAGTCCACATCAGCCGGGCACCGGCACACCGGATGCGGACGCTACGCCGCGCCACCACCCACCCCGAACGTTCCCGTAAAGCGCGGGGTGCCTCACGCGCAGTGGGGATGCTGGCCGACGGGTTGCGGGCGCTGATCCTCGGCGTGCTCAACATGGTCACCCCCGGCCCAGCGCCCCGCAAAAACGCCTCCGGCAGGAACGACCCCTATCTGGCCGAGCTGGCGCGGCAGGCGCGGGCCAAGTTCCACGCCGCGCCGCACCTGCTCGTCGCCGTCTACGCCACCGGGACCGGGCCGACGAAGGCCGCCGCTGTGTCGGCAGCGGCTGACATTACCTCGGGGTTCGGGCTGCTGTCGGCGCACTTCGCCCGCCGGCGCCTGCGAGGCGGTACCACCGCGGCGGCGCAGCGCTGGGTGCCCGAGTCCCGGATGAGCGTCGCCGCCGTCGCCGAGGCCGCCGCCCTCGCCGGGCTCCCGGCGGAACCGGCCGCCTACGGCCTCCCGGCTGCTGCGTCGCGGCGCCGACCCGGCAACCGCGACGTCTTCCGCGCCGGACCCGCCACCCACCGCCCCGCGCCTGCGCAGCGAAACGCTCCGCCGAGCCCCGACGGCACCGACGAAGATCCGCCGACCGCTTGGAGCATCCCGTGACCGCACCCCTCAACCCGGGCACGGCTTCGCCGGAGCGCCGCCTCAACCTCGTCCCCGTCGACGAGCGGCACGGGCTCGGCGGCAAAGTCATCGGGATCGCCAACGCCGGCCCCCGCACGAGGATCGGCATCTCGCTCAATGACTGCCGCTACCACATGCACGCGCTCGGCCCGACCGGCACCGGCAAGACCACCCTGCTCATGAACATGATCCTCGCCGACGTCGAGGCGGGCCGAGGGGTCGCGGCGTTCGACCCGGCCAAGGGCGACCTGATCCGCGACCTGCTCGACCGGCTACCGGGATCCGCCGGTGACCGGCTCGTGCTCATCGACCCGGACGAACGGCACGCACCCCCGGCGATCAACCTGCTCGATCCGGCTGTGCACGGTGGCACCCCGCACGACGTGGCCGCCAACCTCACCTCCGTCATGAGCAAGGTGTGGGCGCGCTGGTGGGGCCACCGCTCCGCCGACATCTGCTACCACGCCCTGCTCACCCTCACCCATCTGGAAGGCTCCACCCTCGCCCAGTTGCCGCGGCTGCTGTCCGACACGACGTGGCGCACCGCGCGGGTCAAGGCCGTGACCAACGCCTTGAAGGCGTGGGAGGGCAACACCCTCGGCGAGTTCTGGGAAGGCTTCGACAGCCTTTCGGCGGGCCAGCGCGCCGGGCTCATCGCGCCGCTGCTGTCACGGCTGCGCCTCGTGCTGGCGCACCCGATGGCGAACTCGCTGTTCGGAGTCCCGGCCACGACGTTCTCCTTCGCCGACATCCTCGACGGCGGCGTGCTGCTGTGCCGGCTACCCAAAGGCGTCATCGGCGAGGACGGCACCCGCCTCATCGGCTCGTTGCTGCTGGCGGGGTTGTGGCAGGCCACCACCGCCCGCGCCCGCATCCCCGAGAACGAGCGCCCGGACGCGATGGTGGTGCTGGATGAGTGCCACAACTTCCTGCACCTGCCGATCGGCATCGATGACGCCCTCGCCGAAGCCCGCGGCCTACACACCTCGTTCGTCCTGGCCCACCAGTACCTCGGCCAACTCTCCGGGGAGATGGCCGCAGCGATCGACGCCAACGCCCGCAACAAGGTGTACTTCGCCCTCGCCCCGCGCGACGCCATCGATCAGGCCCGCCACCTACGCCCCTACCTCGACGCCGGGGACCTAATTCGCCTGGGTGGCTACGAGGTCGTTCTGCGGCCGGTGGCGAACGGGCGGGTGGTGCCTCCGGCGACCGCTGACACCGAGCCGCCGCCTCCGCCGATCAAGGGCCGGGCCGTTCTTCTGCGCCGGGCCGCGCGGGAGCAGACCGGGCTGTCGCACTCCGACCGCAGGGCGCTGGTCGGGGTGGCGAGTACCGCACCGCCGGCCGGTGAAGAGGAGCGGCCCTCCGCAGTGATGGTGCAGCCGCTGTTGGAGCCGAACAACTTTGCGTTGCACCCCGAGCGGTCACTAGTGACCCCTCAGATGACGGCTCACGAGGTACCTCACGAGGCGGCTCACGACGGCGAAAACGCCGGTCAACACGCCCCCTATAGCACGTCGTACGCGCACGTCACGGACCCTGTGGAGGACTGGTGGACCGGAACCGACTGATAAGAGATATCCCTGCTACTAGCACTTCAAGCTCTGCCCCTACTGGTGCCCGCCTGACGGCGTCCGCCGTGGCCGGCGAACTCACGAGACTCACTCCCCGAGACCGGCTCCTGCTCGACCTGCTCGACGAGCACAAGACCTTCACGACCGAGCAGATCCACACCCTCGCCTTCACCTCGCTTGCCCGGACCCGCATCCGCCTTGGGCAGCTCTACACCCGCGAGCTCCTCGACCGGTTCCGCCACTACCAGCGGCCCGGCTCGCAATCGTGGCGGTGGACCCTCGGCCCCATCGGCGCTGCCATCCTGGCGGCCGGTCGAGGCGCCACGCTGCCCCGTCCCGCCGCCGTACGCGACGCTACGGCGCGAATCGCGATGTCTCCGACGCTGGCGCACCTCGTGACCACCAACGGGTTTTTCGTGGCACTGTCCGCGCATGCCCGCACCGCCCCGGCGGCCCGGCTGAGCCGGTGGTGGAACGAGGCCCGGTGCCGTGAGGCGGTCGGGACGGTCGTGCGGCCCGACGGCCACGGCGTGTGGCATGACGGCGGGCGGGCGGTGCCGTTCTGGTTGGAGGCCGACCTCGGCACCGAAACGCTGTCGCGGGTCGTCGGGAAGCTCACCGGCTACGCCGCGTTACCTCCCGCGCAGGCGTATCCGGCGCTGTTCTGGCTGCCCACCGGCGCCCGTGAGGTCAACGTGCACGCCTACCTCATCCGGTCCGGGGTGCCGGACGGGGTGACCGTGGCGACCGCCGCCGCCGACAACGCGCCCGACGGACCGGCCGGTGCGGTGTGGCGGGTCGCCGGGCGCGGCGGGCGGGTCAGCTTGGCCGACCTCACGCCCGCCGGAGGCGGTGCGGTGTGGGACGGATAGTTACCGGCGTCGCTGTGGGGTTCGTGGCGCTGGTGGTCCTGATCGCGGGGGCCGCCGCCGGGGTGGCCGGGTCTCTGTTCGGCGGGGGTGCCGGTGGCCGGCCGGGTTGTGCCGGTGTGGTGATCACCCCCGGCGCGGTCCCGGCGGGATTGACCGCCGATCAGACCCGTAACGCCTCCGTGATCGTGGCCGTCGGTCAGCGGATGCGGGTGCCGGTGCGCGGGTGGGTTGTCGCGGTCGCCACCGCCCTCCAAGAATCCGACCTGATCAACCTAGGGCACCTCGGGACGGGCAACGATCACGACTCGTTGGGGCTGTTTCAGCAACGGCCTAGCCAGGGATGGGGCACCCCGGCACAGCTCATGACGCCGGACTACGCCGCCGGAAAGTTCTATGAACGCCTGCTGACCGTGCCGGGGTGGCAATCGCTGCCGCTGACCGAGGCGGCTCAGGCGGTGCAACGGTCGGCGTACCCGGACGCCTACGCCAAACACGAGCCGCGCGCTGCGGCCATCGTGGCGGCATTCACCGGCGGCACGCTGCCGGTATGCGATGCGGGGACCGTGAGCGCGTCCGGGTGGACCCGTCCCGTGGCCGGTGAAGCCGGGTCCGGGTTCCGCACACCCGAACGTCCCGGCCATGACGGCACCGACATCGGGGCCGACAAAGGCACGGTGATCCGGGCCGCGTCCGCCGGAGTGGTGGTGCGGGTGCGGTGCAACGCGGGCGGCGGCTCGTGGGATGCCCCGTTCCGGGGCCGGACGCTGTGCGACACCGACGGGTACCCGGGGTTCGGCGGGTGCGGGTTTTATGCCGAGGTGCGGCACGCGGGCGACATCGTGTCGCGGTACTGCCACATGGTCCGGCAACCCCTCGTGACTGTCGGTCAGACCGTGACCGCCGGACAGCCGATCGGCTACGTCGGATCATCCGGCAACTCGTCCGGGCCACATTTGCATTTCGAGATCCATGAGGGCTATCCGGCAACGGAAAGTAACGCCGTCAACCCGGTGCCATTCATGGCCGGAAAAGACGTCACCCTATAAACCGGTGAAGTGATTCTTCGCACCACGCATGGACTTGACTTCATCAATTAGTCGAGGTAGCCGGCCCGGCTCGGCCGAAGGTGCCCGCGACCCGGAATCCGCGAGGATTCCGGGGCGTTCCCGCGACCGGCTCACGGCCCCGCACGCGCGCCACACCGTGCACCCATGCCGTTGCATCGGCCCGTATTTAAACGCGCCGGAGGGGCGACGCTAGGGCCACTAAATGCGCCATCGGGTACGGCATTCCCGTCCGCGTACGAGGCGCAATCGATTAGCGGTGCGGTTTCAAAAGAGTCATGGGAATGCGGGTTGACAATGCGCCGGTGCAGAGCGTCCATGGACGTGGGCAACAACAACGGCCCCGGCGAAACCGCAACGAGGCGCACCCCGCGCCACGGAATCGCAATGCCATTCCCTTTTCTTATGGAGGTATTCCCATGTCCGCCACTGCCACCCCCGCCGCCGAGTCCGTCGCCCGCACCCTGGCCGCGCACCCCGACGGCATCACTGCCCGTGACCTCGCCACCGCCGCCGGAGTCGGCGCCTCCACCGCCGCAAAGGCCCTGGTCGCCATGGAGGCGGCCGGAACCGCGACCCGCACCCCCGGCCCGGCCAACGGCAACCGCAAGCCTGCCGACCTCTGGCACCCCGCCACCACCACCGAGGAGCCCGCCATGACTGACCTCACCGTGACCGACGAGATCCCCGCCGCTAGCGACGACACCGCGACCGACGACGCCCCCGCCGCCGAAGGTGAGGCACGGCCTAACCGGATTGTTGAGAGCCACATGGCTAACCCCGGTCAGACCGTCCGGTTCGAGGTTGCCGGAACCGAGGTGACCAACCTCGGCAACCGTGAGGCCGGAATCTTCCTCACTGAAGGAGGAAACATTGTTGCCGACGTGCCGGTAACCGTGACCGCCGACGGTGACACCGGCGACGGCACCACCGCCGCCGAGGAGGCCCCCGCCGCCAGCGACGGCACCGCGACCGACGAGGCCCCCGCCGGTCTGCCGGAGGCGTCCGTCTCGGCAGCGCCGGTGTCGGGTGCGCCGTCGGGTGGAGCCGACTACTTCAAGATCGTGATGGTCGCGGGGATTCTGGGTGACTACCCGAACGGCGTTGCGGCGGCGCTCATTACCGAGCTGTCTGGCCTGCGTGTGCCGGTGGTGGCGCGGGTGCTGATGGCTATGGAGGTTGCCGGGGCGGCGGTGCTGAAGCCGGGCGGTCCCAACAAGGAGGACAACCCGGACCGGTGGGTTCTGGGGGATGCCGACCTGCGCACGGTTGACCTCGCGAACGCGACCCCGTACCGCGAGTGCGTGTGTTCGTGTGGCCACAAGCACCGGGTGAAGAACGGTGTCGCGGTCACGGCCCGCCGCACCGCCCGCACCGGCGCCGCCACCGGTGAGATCAACACCGACGGGTCCGAGAAGCTCGCCAAAAATGGCCTCCGCAGTCTGGTGGAGGCGTTCATGCGGGACCTCGGCACCGGCCACGAGGTCACCCCCGGCACCGTCGGGCGTGAGTTGGGCGGGCGTAGCTCCGGTGCGTGCGGCAACGCGTTGCAGAAGCTCACCATCGCCGGGGTGGTCGTGATGACGAACGAGGCGCCGGTGAGGTACGCCCTCGCCGACGACGCGCCCGCCCCGGCGGCTGAGGTGGCCGCCCTGATGAAGCCCCCGGTGATCAGCGAGAACGAGGCCGACACCGCCGACGACGCGACGGCCGCCGACCCGACCGACGACGAGGCCGCCGCCGACACCGCCGACAACACCGCCGCCGACGACGCCAGCACGCCGACGGCCGACGACGCCAGCGCCTCCGACATCAGCGCGGACGCGCCCGCCGGTGACGCCACCGACGTGGCCGACGAGGCACGGGCGGCGTAACAGCCCCCGGGGCCGGGACGCGGTTAGCGTCCCGGCCCCGGCGCCGTTGCGGCGGATTTCCCACCAGCCCTCAACGCTAGGAGACGCAATCATGAGAACGAATCGACGCCGGACCGTGTGGCACCTCGTGTGCCCGGGGTGCGGTGAGCCCGCCCGCAAGTGCCCGCCCCGCCGGTGGTTCGCTGCCACCGGCCCGCGCCCGCGTTGGTCGCACACCGACGGTGAGGCGCTGTGCCCGGTGATGGGCGCGCACGGTTACCGGCCCGCCGACCCCCACCCGGCCCCGCCCGCGCGGCGCACCCGCCGCCGGGTGGGCACCCCCGCCGGGGCACCCACGACCGGCGTAGACGTGGCGTCCGGCCCGGGGACGGTGTACGTGGTGGCCGGGGGCGACATGATCGCCGTGTTCCCCGAGCCGGACTCCGCCGCCATCGAGTTCATCGAGTTGGTCGGCGCGAACCTCGAACCGACCGCGCGCACGGTCCGCGCCGACCGGTGGGCGGCCCTCCGGGCGCGACTTATCGCCACGGTCCCCGGCCTCGTAATCGTGGACCTCCGTGACGGGGGCGACCGGTGACCCGCCCCGGCCCCGATGACGGGGCACCGAAACTGTCCGACCAGCAGACCGAGGCCCTGCGCGAATCGGCCGACCCGATCGCCGTGGGCGGGGAGTCGGATTGGGAGGTCGCGGTGTACGTGTACGCGCTGCAAACCCGCCTCACCTGCTCGGGCGGCAGCGTCCCCGCCGGTCTGTACGTGCGCACCGTGCGCGGCAAGTCAGAGCGTGCCTACCCGGTCACCGATGCCGCCGCCGCTATCGCCTACGCCGACGAGACAGAGCGGCGGTATGTCGCATGGGCGGAGGCGAACCAGTGAACGGGCAGCGCACTTCTGATGATGGGGTGTCCGGCCTTCCCGCCGGTCTGACCATCCGTCCGCGTGACGCACGGCGTGGGTTGCCGATTCCGCCGGTCAACGTGCACGACGGTCCCGACGGGTCGTACGTGGACTTCACCACGATCAACACCGCGACCTCTACGGAGCTCGCGCTCGCCCGGCGGTGTTCGCTGTGCGGTGAGCCGATGGGGTATTGGGTGGCGTTCCTCGGCGGTCCCCGCGCGGCGGAGCTGTTGCGCTACACCGACCCGCCGGGGCACCCGGAGTGCATGACGGCGGCGCTGTCGCTGTGCCCGCATATCGCCTTCTCCCGGCACCGGCGCGCACGCGCTGACCGTCCCGGCGGCGGCATGATCCCGCCAGGCTCGCACGGCGAGAAACCCGAGAAGTACGTCCTCGGGATCACCCGCTCCTACCGGACGGAGTTCGTGCCTCTCCACGGCTTCTCCGTGTATCTGCCGGCGCCGTTCAAGTCCGTTCACGAGTACGAGTACGGCCCGGACGGGCGCCTGATCACCACCCCGTGCACCCGGTGGGGACGCGGTGGCGGCGGGCGTCAGATTCGCCGGAGAAACCTCCATAGACCGACCCGAATCGACTTGATCCAGGCTCAAAGGTTGGAAACATTGCTGTTGACGGCGTGGCCGGGGTCGCAACCCCCGGCCCGCCGCCCACCGACCCTACAAACCCGGAAGGAAACACTCGTGGCACACGAGCTGGAAAAACTCGCCAACGGCCAGACCGCCTTCGCCTCCGCCCGGCTGACCGCCTGGCACCAACTCGGCACCGTCGCCGACGACTGCATGACCGCCGAGGAGATCATGAGCAAGGCTTGGCTCGGCGGCTGGGAGGTCCGCAAGATCCCGCTCCAGGGCATCGAGGTCAACGACAAGGGCGTCACGAAGATCGACTGCCCGGACAAGTGGATGACGGTGCGGACCAACCCGCACAGCGGCGAGACCGAGTACCTCGGCATCGTCGGCGACGACTACGCGACCGTTCAGAACGAGCAGGTCGCCGAGATGCTCAACCTCCTGGTCGACGCCTCCGGCGCGCACTTCGAGACGGCCGGCTCGATGCGCAAGGGCAAGAGCGTCTTCGTCACGATGAAGCTGCCGAAGGCGATGGAGATCGCCGGGGTGGACCGGATAGACCTCTACCTGGCGGCCACCACCTCGCACGACGGAACCGCCTCGCTGCGGGTGGACGCGACTCCGGTGCGGATCGTATGCGCGAACACGCAGCGCATGGCGTATGCGCGCAGCGAGGGCTCGTACATCTTCCGGCACACCTCGAACATCACCTCCAAGATCAGCGAGGCACGTCAGGCGCTCCGGCTGGTGTGGAAGCACTTCGACGCGTTCGAGCGCGAGGCCGAGAAGATGATCAACGAAGCGCTGACCATGGGCGAGTTCGAGAAAGTCGTCGCGCAGCTGTGGCCGACCGAGGACGACGCCTCCGACGTGGCGAAGAACAACGCGAAGCAGCGCTCGGCCACGCTGCGGTTCCTCATTCGCGACGCGGACACCCAGAAAGCGATCAAGGGCACCCGGTGGGCCGGATACCAAGCCATCACCGAGTACGTCGATCACTACGCGAAGGCCAGCACCGACGCCGTCCGCGCCCGCCGCGCGGTCACCGGTCAGGGTGCCGACCTCAAAGCCCGCGCGTTCGAGCTGCTGGCGGTCTGAGCATGGCCCGGTACCGGGGTCGACTCCGCCGCACCGGGCGACGCTCGGCCCCGTCACCGGCGGGCACCACCACGACCGCCGCCCCCGGCGCAGCGTCTCCGTGACGACGCACGGCCGGGCGGCTCGGGACGGTCCCGCCCACCCACGCAACCCGGCCCACGACGCCCGCCAACGGCACCTTCCGGCCATCGCGGTGTGCCCGTCATCCCCGGCCCCGCGGGCGCCGCCACGGCGGCACTCGCGCCTCGAACCCCTCGAACCGACTCCACCACGGAGGTACCCCCTCATGTCCGCGGACTCCGCGACTCCGGCCGGCACGCCGAACGCCCCTGACCTTCTTGCCGAGATCAACGACCTGTGCGAGGCGTGGGCAAGGGCTCGCGTAGCTCGCGTCCTGGCCGAGCACTCGGCCGACCACGCCGAATACGAGCGCCACGCCAACGTCGCCGACTACTGGGAGCGGGAATCACGCACCCGGTACGACGCCCTCGTCCCCACGATCGAGTCCGTCGCCTCGCGCCCGGTTCAGATAGAGAAGTTCATGCCGGTGCGGACGCTGCCCAGCGGCCACGTCGAGGTTCACGCGCACGACCAGCACGCCCGGCCCGTGGTCGTCACGTTCACCGGTGCCGAGGCGGTCTCCGTCGCCATCCACCTCACCGCCCACGCCGCGATCGGCCTCGACCGCACCGGCGCCAAAGTCGACCCGCTCCTTCCGGCAGTCCCCGTGCCTACGCCGCCCGCCGCCGTGACCGGCCGCGCGCCCGTGCCCAACCCCCGATGAACAGCCCCGGGGTGCAGTGGCCGGGGCCGCTGCACCCCGGCCACCACCGACCCCTCCAACAGGGAGATAGCCATGCCCACCGTGGAAACTCTGCTGACCCTCGCCACCACGTATGCACAGGCCGCCGTCCGGGCCGACCGCGACCGAGCCTCCGCCCGCTCAGCGGCCACCCCCGCCGAGCAGGCCGCGACCGAGTCCGCCGTCCGCACAGCGGACTCCGCCGTCGATGCCGCCCGCATTGCGCTCCGCGCCGCTGTGCACAACGCTCTCGAGCTTCCGGTGTACGCCGTACCCGACACGAGTCTGCCCGTGTGCACCTGGCACAACGGCCAAGTCTTGATCCGCGCTCTAACCAACAGCGGCGAACGGGCCGTGCGCGTGCGCTACACCGCCGAGCAGGCCCTCGCCATCGGCACCAGGCTCATCGCCTGCGCGGCCATCACCGACCAGCGCCTCGGCGGCACCCTGTCAGGCATCCTCGGCACCTTCCCTGCCGCCGAGGCCAGCGCACCGACCGCGACCGGCCCGGACACGCCCGACGCCGGGAGGCGAGCATGACCGACACCTCCGGCACCGGCGGACACGAGGTCGGCGCCTTCCAGGTCGCCCTCGACGGACGCCGGCTGAGTGAAGCCTTGGCGGCACTCGGCCAGGTTGAGCCCCCGATCACCGACGTGCTCGCCGCGCTGAACCTGCGCATCTACCGGCGCGACCACGCCGCCGGTGACCGCACCGGCTACGTCGTCCTCGACGTCCACGGCGTCTCCATCGGCGTCCTGCGCCGCGCCCGCAATCTGTACCTGCACGCCGACACCTCCGAAACCGACGACGCTGTCATCGCCTTCGAGGTCAACGGCGGCGGCGAGTCCGACCACGCCACCCGTTGAACCAGGAGCCCTCATGAACCTCAACTTCACCCACGGCCGATCCACCCGGCACGACCGAGCGGTATGCGGCAGCGACGACGGGCCGGGCACTCGGATCACCAACGAGCCGAGCCTCATCACATGCCCTGACTGCCCGGACGCCGCCTTGAATGAACTCATTCCCAACGACGCGGTCACCGGAGACCCGCACATCATGCAAACACTGCGGGAAGCACGAGACGGGCACACCATGAAGATCGACGGCGTCATCGTGGATGCGACCACCGCAGGCGCCATCCTCACCGTCTACGAGGCGGCCACTCCCCGGACGCAGACGAAGATCGCCAGCCTGCCGCTGACCCTCATGACTCGGCTGGCCTGGGACATCCTCCGCGACGAGGCGGAAGGAGACGGCCAGTGACCCTCACGCCCGCGTGGACGTCCCCGACTCCCGACGAGATGCCGTTCCACTGCCGGACATGCCGCCGAGCACTCCACCGCCGCCAGACTCCCACCGGCGTGGCCACATTCGAGCACCCGAACGAACTCCGCGGCGACACCCGCGACCACCAGCCTCAGCCGGCACCGGTGACCGAGGTCCCCGATCCGATCATCGAGTGCGACTTCTGCTCCAGCCCCGAGGCCCGCTGGGTCTACGTGTGTGCCGACCAGGAGACCGACACGAGATACGTCACCCGGCGGACCGTCGAAGTGGGCGACTACCAGCGCCGCCACTATGCGGCCCGCACGCGCGCCGTCGAGACCGCATCCGGCCCTCTGCGGATCTGGGGCGAACGGTGGAGCACCTGCGACGGCTGCGCAGCCTTGCTCGAAGCCCACGACCTCTACGGGCTGATCGCCCGGGTCACTGACGCCATGCCTCCGAAACTGATCCGAGGCAAGAAGTTGATGACCGTTCGCGGGCTACTCCATGGCAACTACAGCACCGTTCTGGAGACGCTGCGCCCTGGCCGAGGGCGCATCACCGCGCGGTATCCGCTCATGGCGTGGGAGGAGACGCCGGACCGAACGGACACCGGCCGACCGATCGGCCAGCGGCGCAAGGGCTAGGAGTGTCGGTGACCGGCGGGCACACCCGAGGGTACGCGCAACCCCGCCGGTCACCTCACCCGAATCCCGAGCCACCGCGCCCAACGAGCCGCATCTCCCGGGAGGGGTGTGCGAGCGATCGTAGTCCCCAGATCCACGAGCTGCCCGGCCTCGCGTGCTCGACCTCAGCATGACCGGAGGTGTAAGGATGATCCTCGTGGCGCAACGCAGCATCGACGGACGAGTAGCCCTCGACCGGGCGGGCGTGGCCGCGCACACCGGCGCCTCACGCTCCACGGTTAACCACTGGCACCGCAACCGGGACCGGTACGGATTCCCCGAGGCGTTAACCCACGACGGCGGCGAGTGGTTCTGGCTTGATGACATCACCGCGTTCCACGTCGCGCACCTCGCGGCGAAGAAAGCCGTGCTCACCGAGATTGACCGCAGCGGTGGACCGAACGATCGGGTCACCTCCGGCGGCGCCGCCGCCATCCTCGGCTACGCCTCGCACCGCAACCTGCCCGACGAGCTGATCGACAACCCCGACTTCGTGGAGGAACTGCCGAGCGGGCGTATCCGCCGGTACTGGTACCGGCGCACCGTGTGGGCGCACGCTGACGCCCGTACCGGCCGCCAATCCACCGGCCGCACCCCCGGCACCACGACCGGCCCACGCAAACCGCATCCGTACGCCGACGACCCTCGGCTTCAGGCCGCCGCCGAACTGCTGACCGAGGCGAAGCAGGCCGGACGCGACCGGCGCGGCCTCGGCGTCGAACTGGCCAGCCGCCTCGGTATCCCAGAGCGGACCGCACAACGGCTGCTCACTGTCGCAGAGGCCGACCAACCAAGCTGACCCCCGAAGAGCGTGAGGCGCCGCCGGCCACTTCGACCGGCGGCGCCTCGCGTCTCAGCTCACTCGTCTTCGTCGGAGTCCTTGTCGTGCCGGGCGGTCGGCACGGCCGGAGCCTGCATCAGGTACCGCAACGCGCCGTCGAAGTCGGTGCCCCGCGTTTCGGCCGTACGGGCGAGGACGTCGAATGCCTCGTCGCTGATTTCGATGAGGCGCCGTCTGGGTGCGGGCGTGGTCATCGTTTCCCCCTGGTCATCACAGGTGGTGCCCGCCGGTCGGGCACCCGGAATCCATCTATGCCGACCGGCGGCGAGGCATCAAGCCGACAGCGTCGGCACACTGGCAGGCGTGACGGCCGAGGCAGCCTCAGGCGACACCGCTAGCGGGTGTTAAGGCGTCCTCCGATGCCGCGCTCACGTGCCGAAAGTGGAGAGAGCTGGGCGAGCCCGTACCGGTTTTCAAGACCGGCCGCCGCACGACTTTGACCTGCGAAAAGTTCGAAAGTGGCTATCGCATTGTCGCGCTATGGTCGCAAGCTGTCCCTCCGCGTGCACGGAGCCCCGATCCCCACACTGCCAGGCTGGTGCTCGGCCATGACCGCTGATCTGCAAAGGCGCGACTAGCGCGAAGGTAGGTCAACTTCCCGCTATTCCCCGGTGACGACCCGCCGATCTGGCCCGTCACTCATCGCTGGAGGTCTCTGCGGCTTGCACCATCTTCGCCAGGATCTTGTCAGGATGTTCGCCTGTCGCCCCTGCAGTGAGGTCGATCAAAAGGTCGGCGGCGATCGCCAGGCCGACCGCGAGCTGGAGCTCGGCCTCCGTCTCCTCGTCGTCGACGAGGCCCTGTAGATAATGAGCGAAGTCCCTCAGGTCCCGGGGAGTGCTATTTCGCCAGACGTTGAGCGCTCCGACACCCATTCGAAGAGCGTCCTTCATGGGTCGATTCATTGAGCCATGATCACCAGCAAGGAACTTGCGTCATCGGACTTTATGTGCGGCGTCACGAATCCACTAGTGTCAGGTCAGGTGCCGGGACCGCTTCCACATCAAGGAACGATCCAGATGAGTTTCACCGGCAGAGTGGCACATGTTCCTACGAGGCTGGAGCCGGGTTCCCCTACCCAACCAACTCCCGCCCTGCCCGGACGGCCCTCGTCTCAGTTCTCTAAGCTTGCCCGCAACTACCTCCCGAACAGAGATCGGCAGCCCGCTGCTGTCCGCTTTTCCTGCGATGATCGACCTGTCTTGACACGGATCTGGCATAAGGATGAGCCGAAGGTGCCCGGAGTCGTTGCGCTTGCTCTGCCATACTGCTTGTGTGACCACGCACCGTGACCGAAAGGTCCGCAGCCTCGGAGCGGCGTCCGGCGTCGCAGCTTTCCTAACAGCAGTCCTCGCGGACAAGATCGATCCTGTCATGGCATGGGCGCCTGTCGCTGGGCTCGGAGCCATTGCAACGGGGGCAGGCGTCTGGTTCGCCGGACGCTCCGAAGGCGCAAGTGTCCGGGCGGAAGATTCATGCGAGGTCTCGACGACCTCAACTTTCAGTCATATCGATTCCGTGGCCGCACCTAAAGCCACAGAAGATACGATCAGACTTACTCTTTCTACTGGCACTAAAGATCACCTTCCTATCCAAGAAGCAATAGCAATGCTCGAAGCGGTAAGTTCGGTTCTTCGCGTTGCCGCACCGAGTCGCAACGTGCTTTTCGATGGATTTCAGAGAAGTGACAGATTTGCGCTCGGCTTTGTCGTTGCTGGATAGTTGACTTTCTTGGGAACCTTGACCTCCTTGATCCCCAGGCACTGCTCACATCTGGTCATTCGTTCAGCGGATCAGCCTCGGACTTCGGGATCACTGGCTGTATCGTCAACTGCTGTTGGAACGAGGCTAACGCTTGGCTGCCGCCTGGGCCGAGTGTGCTGGAATGGTCCGTCGTTGACCTCTGTTAACCGGTTGATCGGGCACGAGGCGGGCACGTGGATCACTGGTGGACCCGCGGCGGAACCGGTCGTCATAGCCCGCGATTGTCGCCCATTTAAGTCACTTTAGTTCCGGCCCGCCTTGCTGTCCGCAGAATGGACGCGAGGTGCTGTAGGTGCCTGACACGGGCGAGAGATTCGGGCGTCGATCTCGTACATGACCTCGATAATTCGGCGACAGAGATGCGCTAGTTGTTCAGCTTGCTCTAGGTCAGGCTCAGGGAGTTCATCCGGATCGCAGGTCGCTGCAATGCTTTCTTCTTGGGCCAGTGGTGTTCGCGCTGATTGCGCCACTAGGGAGTGATTTTGGTTTTCTGAGCGTTTGGCGGTCACGAGCTCCTGAAAGCACTGCATAATGGTAGAATGAACGACCAGTCACCATCCGGCACCAAAAGCCTTTCACAATTCCTGGATGAGATTCAGGCGCACTCGGCCACGATTGCCGACAAAAAATGGAAGTCTCTTCATCTCATGTGCCGAATTTTTGAAGCTAATCTAGCCGACTTTAACGAGCTAATGACCTGGGCAACGACACAGCAAAATGCCGTAGAGATTGTTCAGAATGCGCGACCGAGTACAGTGCAAGAAGAATTCTTCTTTCAGCTTGCAAAGGAAACCCATAACCTTGGCGCGAGTGTCGGTTCCCTGATCGACCACACGCGAAGGCTTGTGGAAAGCTATCCGGCGGGAAAATTTCGAACGGAGTATGAAACGCGTAAGGACCTCGTAGCTAAGTCGGATTGTGCAGCGTTTGTTAAGAACTTCAGAAACTATATGCTGCATTACGACGTTCCTCCGTTCGCGTTTCAATTTTCCGTACGCAACACTCCACAGGGCCAGATTGAGGAGGCGCGGGTTCAGCTTGATTCTGCCAAGCTCCTGGCTTGGAGTAGCTGGACGACCGCCGCCAAGAACTATATTGAAGGGTCAGGTAGCCGTGTCGACCTCGCTAAGACTTTCACGGACTATTCGCAGCTTATCCGTGATCTTTACACTTGGCTGATGTCGCAGTTTGAGACCCTTCACGGGACCGAAATTCAGGACGCGAACGCCCTCATTTCCGAAGCTCGACGTAGTTACGGGTTTGAAGACAGCCCAGATATCTGACCCCTGACGATCCGGCGGACCATCTCGGAGACCGGGAGTCCCGTACCGAACTGCAGGGCGCGCACCGCGCAGCTTTGGCTTGCCGCTGCGCGGTGCGACGCCCTGGGCAGACGGACTGAGCGGCCCGTTTCGGGCCGTCTTGAAGAGGCACAGAAGGTGTGCACCGGTCTACAAGACCGGTCCCAAATTGATGTGCAGCCGGGGCGCTCGCACCAATCCGATCACCATGATCCATGTACGGTACTGCAGCCTGGCTGTCATCCACCCGCAAGCTTTCTGACCGAACATCCCAACCATACGGATCTGCCGCAGATAACGTGCGCCGCGGACCGGAGGCCGCATAACACAGCGCCGCAGCGACAAACCAAGCAATCCTCGCGGTGGGGCCACTTGATGCCGGAACGTCCGATTGGGGCCACGTCAGTCAGTATCAGGCGGAGTGCTGACCGATGCACCTTCGTCATGCCGGCACTTTCGGACGCTCGCCATTGAGGGCATTCTCCTCGCGGCGCAGGGTGTTGAGTAGCTCAGATACGCGGTTGTTGCGGATGGCGGTGCCGTGGTGGCGAAGGCGGTGCGCGAGGGCGTCACGGCTGACCGTGCGTCCCTCACGGAGCAACTCGTCACGGGCGGCGCGGGCCGCGGGCAGCAGGGGGAGGAGGTCAGGGGCGAGGTCAGCATCGCCGTCCGCGTCGAATTCGTCACCGTCCTGATCCTCTTCGTCGTCTTCGCGGTTGTTCCGGTCTTGGTACTGGTCTTCGCTGTCGTCCCGGTCGAGCGGTTCGTGGCGGGGTTCGCCTTCGGAGCCGGTGGCGGAGTCGGTGCCGGGCGTGGCCGGTGAGCGGCGTGGCTGTTCGGGTGCGGCTTTGTCGTTGGCCGGTGGCAACTCGGCGGGGCTGTCCGGCGGCGGCGGGGCGGGTGCGGTGATGGCGGGGGCGAGCCGGTCGGCCCAAGCGTGGTAGTCGATGCGGGCGGCCAGCTCGGCGGCGAGCCGGTCGAGGTCCAAGGTGCGCACGGCGACCTCGGCCATGTGCGGATCGCGCTGGTCGGCACGCACCACCTCCTCGACGGCGCGGGCTACCGCGGGGCGGCGCTTCTCGTCGCCGATGGCCAGCTCGGCGGCACGCAAAGACTCGTACACGCCGAGCGGGCGCCATACGCGGGTGTCCGGATCGGCGCGGCCCTCGCGGGCCAGCTCGGCGGCGCGGGCGGTCCAGATCGGATGCCGCACTCGCCGCCACAGGCCGTAGTCAGGGGCGGTATCGGCGAGTTTGCCCGCCGCGCGGAGAGCGTCTCGGCGGCGGGCGGCGGCGTGCAGCATCCACAGCGCGTACGCCGAGCCCGACAGCACACCGAACACGCTCGACCAGTAGTAGTCGGGCCAGTGCCCGGCCACCTGGATACCGACCGCGACCACGGCGACCACGGCCGAGAACACCCGCAAGCCATAGGCACGCTCACCGAGACGCATCCGTTCGTCGGCCATCGCAGCGAGCGCCATCGCCAGCAGTTCCAGGCAGAGCGCGAACGGCAGCACCGCTAGTACGCGCAGCACGAGCGGCACTCCAGGCGGCCACGGCAGATGGTCGAGGGCCACCCAGGTCTGCCCGATCACGGCGCCGGTGGCCGCCACGGCGTAGAACGAGTACGCCCACCGGGCCGGCGTCCAGCCTCCGTGGCTCGCGCTCGGCTGTGGGTTGCCGTTGGAGACTCTGGCGGTGGGGCTGATGGTCTGGACATCCTTCCTCGGGTTGTCGGTCATCGGTGGCCTCTGCTGGCGGTGGCGGGCCGGAGCTGACGTTCCGCGACCCGGCGGGTGGCCTCGGACGGCTCGGCGCCGCCGAGGTCGGCCAGCCGGTCTTCGAGGCGGCGCAGGGTGCGACGGACCGCGTCCGGGCGTCCGGCGCGACCGTGGATGCGCATGACGCGCTGATACAGCTCCTCATTTACCGGGTCGAACTCCAGGGCGCGTTCGAGGGCGGTGACAGCTTGGCCGGGGTGGTCGGTTTCGAGGAGTTCAGCGATTCGGGCGAACACGGACAGGATTTGGTGGCGGTAGGTGGTGGCATAATCGGTGATCCAGGTCTGGTCGGCGCCGTGGGCGAAGTCGCCGCCGTACAACTCGGCCGCTTCCCGCAGCGACGCGAGAGCCTGGGTGTCGTCCTCGGCGGTGTTCGCGACCTCGATGGCAGTGAGCATCTGCCACAGGTCCACGGCGATCAGCTCGGGGTCGAGGCGGTAACGGCCGGTCGCGGCGTCGTAGACGACGAACATCGCCTCGCCGTTGCCGGTGGCGGCTCGCAGCACCCGGCGGGTGGTGCTGATGTCGGTACGGATGCGCTTACCGGCCGTGCCCGGGTTGGTGTCGGGGTGCAGGTCGGCGGCTAGCTGGTCGAGGCTGCGCCCACCCGGGTTCGCGGCCAGGGAAGCGAGCACGGTGTAGGAGCCGCTACGCATCCCGGTCGCCACCGCCCCGCTCTCGGTCTCGACCAGGACCGGGCCGAGGACCCGCAACCTCACCGGGGCCGGCGCCTCGGAAGGCTTGGACGGGACCGGCTCGGCTGGCTCGATGCTCACCTCATCCGGTGCCGCAGCCGGCTCGCTCGGGGCCGGGTCGAGGTCGATGTCGTGGCCGGGCTCCGCGCGCGCGGTGGCGTCGGTAAGCATGGTCAGGACGGCAGCGAGGTCGTCCGCCACGAGGGTGGACAGGCGGACCACCCCGGCGGCCTCGGCGGTGGGGATGCCGTCGAGTTCGCCAAGGATGACCGGGTGCAGGTGCAGCGCTGCCCGGTGCGCGCCGACCGCGCGCAGGCGGGCAGCGTGCCGGGTCGTGGCCTCGATAAGCAGCACGTACGGCGGCTGGGTTTCGGCGTGGTCAGTGCGCTCGTTCAACGCGGTGATGGAGTCGAGGTCGAAGGTGTCTAACAGTCGCCGCCGCACGATCATCTCCTCTTCGGCGTGGGTGACGGCCGCGGCGGAGTCAGAGTGCACGATGAGGCGCTCGCCGTCGTAGCTGGTGCCGTCGGGGTCGAGCCCATGCAGTGCAGCACCGGTAGGCAGCAATCGGGCGAGGATCTCGGTGGTGGTGACCACCATCGGCCGTGCCTCGGCGCTTTGCGTAGCGCCGGTGGCGAGGACGGCTGCTAGCACCGCGCGGGCGGCTGATTCGGCGTCACCGGTCAGCGCCAGGCCGGGGCCGGGCAGGTCGAACAGGCTCACCTCGCTCCCGTCCGCATCGTGGCCGATCGGGGCAGGTACGACGGGTGCGGAGGGCCGGTGCGGCTCGTCATTGTTGGTGTGCGCGTGGCGTGTACCGGCCGCGTCGACGGGGGCGAGGCGTTCGGGGACCGGTGCTCGCGGCGCGGTGATGCGAGCCGGGATGGGAAAGCTGAGCCGGGCGCGGCGGCGCCGTTGCAGGCGCAGAAGGGAAGCGACGGCGGCGATCAGCGCGGCCAGGCCGAAGCTGACCCAGCCCTGCGACGGCAGGCTGATCCCCGTCTCGTCGTCTGGGACGTCGTCGGGCGCGGCGGGCGAGGGTTGCTCTTCCGATGTCGCGGTTGTCGAGGCGCTCGCCGACGGTGCGACGGTGGTTGAGGGGTTGATGGAGGTCGACGGTGCGACGGTGCTCGGCGTACTTGTCGGAGGGGCGGTTGTGATGGCGGCCGGTGCCGTCGGTGCGGAGGTGGTCGGCGCCGCTCCGTCCGGTCCTGGTTCGATCATGCCGTCATCGGACGGAGTCGTGTCGGCTGGTGGTGCGGGGCTGCCCAAGCCGGAATGCGCGGGCATGGCGAGGACCCAGCCGATGTGGATCTCGTCGGGATCCCTTAGTGCGTACCCGTTGGCCTGTTCGTGACCGCGGTTGAGCTCGAAGATCTGGCGCCAGCGGGTGGGGTCATCAAGCTTGCGTTCCGCGATTTCCCACAGGGTGTCGCCCTGGTGCACCGTCACCACGGGTGCTTTCGTCGGGGTCCGGGTGACGGACGGCGGTTGACTGTGGAGGGTGGTGGCGTGGTGTTGGTGACTGGTGGGAGTCGAGGTCGGTAGGCAGTCGTCTGGCGTTGCTGCGGCCGCGGGGGTAACGGCGTGCGCAGGTAAAGCGGTGGCCGACGTCGCCACGGCAGCGGTTCCCAGCAGACCGGCCGCGACGCTTTGCAGCGGACTCGGCAGGTAGTAGCACAAGCGCTCCCACGTTCGTCGCCAATCGCGTGACCGCAACCGGGTGACCGCTAAGGAATTAACACCCATCGCCACGAGACCCCAGAGGGCCCAAGCGAGCGCCCACCCTGTTGTCGCAGCGTTGTGCGGACTCAAGGGGGCTGCGAGGTAGTCCTGGACCTGCGCGGCGGTTGGTTTCTGATCCGGCCACGGCGGGCCGTTGATCGTGGCCATCACGACGGGGAATCCAGCAAGGATCACCGCGAAAGTGATCATGGTTCTGATTGCCGCGAAAAGACGAGTCAACTCGGTCACCCCCAAGGCTGCAAAAGCAGTCACCACCGGTCGTTAGCCAGGCGGACAGCGAGGCGTAGGCACCGGTGGGTTTGAATAGGTTGACCTTGACGCTAAGGGCTCTCGATACCGTCAGCGCCGTTCTCACCACTCACAAACACTCACACTTTCTCGCCGACGCCTGACAATGCTGGTCAGGGCCCGTTGCCTCAAGGGACGCATTGGACTTGCGGGCGGCCAATGTGTGGTGACGCATTGGCGATCTTCTGTTTCACTGGTGCGGTGACTCCATCGCTGGTGATCGATTACGGGGCGGCCATCACGCGTGCGGTTCTGATCCGGGCGGACGGTTCCTGGGTGGTGCTGCAGTTCGACGGTGGCTGGTGGCTGTCGTCGGCGGTACATGTCAGCGCTGGTCAGGTCTCGGTGGGGGCGGAGGCGTGGCGGCGAGCCGCGACCGACCCGGACGGGTTCGTGTTGTCGCCGCTGCGGGCCGGTACTGGGCATGTTGAAGTCGCCGGCGTAACCGTGGAGGTGGCGGAGCTGGCGGCGGCCACGTTGCGGCAGGTGGCCGCCGAGGCCGCGCGGGTGGCGGGTGATCGGGTGGAGCGGGTGCAAATGCTGATCCCTGCCGGGTGGGGTCCGCGGCGCAGGACGTGGTTCCAGCATGCCGCTCGCCTTGGTGGCCTGCACGTGTCGCAGCTCATGGAGGTACCGGTCGCGGCGGCCCTGCGGACGGCACCGGCCGTCGCGGCTTCTGAAGATGCCGAGCGGCTGCTGCTGATCATCGACATCGGGGCGGGCTGTGAGGTCACGGTGCTGCGGCAGAGCTCGCAGCAGACCGGCGTGCTGTCCACTCTCCATGACCAGGCGGCTGGCGGTGATCGCATCGATGCACTGCTCACTGCCGCATTGACCGGGACGCCCTTGGACGATCTGCCCGCTGGACAGCGGTGGACCACTCTCGCAACGGTTCGCATCATGCAGCAGTCTCTGGCTGAGCAGGTGGCGGTCACCGTGCCGATGCCGGGTTCGCCGGGCCCGGTGATCGTCACGCATGCGCACGCCATGCAGGCGGTCCAGCCCGTGCTCGAACGTGCCGGGGAACTGGCCGCCGACGCCGTTGCCGCCGCTGATCTGACCCTTGCCGAGGTTCACGGCGTGCATCTGATCGGCGGAGTCGCCGCGCTTCCTGGCGCGGCGGAACTGATTGCCGCGAAACTGGGCGTAGTGCCGCAAGTTTCCGCGCAGCCGAACATGGTGGCAGTGACCGGTGCGGCCGACGCGAATCCGTCCGTCGCGGCGGCCCGGTCGGAGGAGACCGAGGAGCCGTTGCGGCTTCCGCCGTTGCGGCGGCTTCTTCTGCTCGGTGTGCCCGCCCTGATGTCGCTGCTGTTATACGCGTTCTTCCTCGGAAAGGCCGACATGCTGGGCAGCCAGCCGTTCAGCAATTACCGGCCATTGAGCTCGCAGGTGTATGCCGCCTGGCCGCAGCTGACCGTAGCGGTCATGCTCGTCCAGTTAGGCTTGCTCCAGGCCGCTTCGGTGTTCGCCGCGCTGCTAGATCAGAACCCGCACATGCCGGGCCGGACCGGATCAATCAGCAGGATCACGGCCGCGCTCGGCATCACGGTGGTGGTCGGTCCGGTGATCGCCTACATCTACGCATTGGTCGCTACGGCGTACTTCAACGGTGCGTTCACCAAAATCGCGGACTGGACCGTGCAGTGGGCGGTTTGGCCCAGCCTGCCCGTGGCCGTCTGCACGGCGCTGCTCGCCGTAGCCGCCGCACGTCGGCGGCTCACCCCGGCGGGCGGCTGGGACGGATTCCTCAGCTTCCCGGCGAGTTCGCTGATCTTCGCCACAGCAGGTGCTGTCATCAGCGCGTACTGGTCGGTCATCCGCCTCCCGGAGTGGCTCTGGGGTTGGGGGCCTGCACTGAATTACATCGGCGAGGCATTGTTCGCCGTCGCCATTGCCTGCACCGTGGTCCAGCGCCTCTCACTGCGGGTCGGATTGAGCATCGTGCTCGCCCTCCCGGTGATGGTCGTCGCCCAGGGCTGGTGGGGATACCGGATGCTCGGCTTCTTCTACACTGCTGCCGTCGTCGTCTGGTTGCTCACCCGGCTGTGGGTGTTGCTCGCCGGACGCCGCTGAGCAGGGGCAGTGATGCGCTGGTTCGCTCGTGCCACCAACGGCCTGATCGTTGGCGCTTTTCTCGGCGGCCCACCGTTGCTGGCCGGATTCTGGCTCTCGAACCGTTCCTGGCCGCCGCTAACAGCCGACGGCGTGCGGCACTGGCTGCAAGCACCCCGTACCACCACCGATGTCGTTAGCGGCGCCATCATCGTTGCAGCTGCACTTTGGCTGCTGCTGCTCGGTTACCTCACCCGTCGCGGGCTGCATGCGCTCAACCGCCAATGGCGGCGGCTACGTTCTCTGCCGTTGCCCACGCCGGCGCAGGTCACTGTCGGCTCGATGGCTGGAGTCGCCGCACTCACCATGCCAGCGGCAGCGGTCGAGCACATCCCCGGCACACCGACCGCCACTGAAGACCCGCCACCAGCCGACCCCGGCGAGCAAGGCTCCAGCCTCCTCGCACCCGCGCTACGGGGCGAAGAAGGGATCGATCTGCCCGACGGCGGGTGGATGCCCTACCGAATTGCTGCCGTGATCGCTGCCCTCACCACCACTATCTGGATGCACCGGCGGCGTACCTACCGAGCTGACGCGCGACGGCTCGGGACCCACGACAATGACACCGATCTTCAACCGTTGTCGGCAACCGTGGACGCCGTCAACGCCGCTGTTGAGCAGAGCATCTCGCCTCGTCAAGCCGAGCCGGTACCCCCCGAGCAGCTACCGGCTGGTGTCCTGCACCTCCATGGCCCTGGAGCGCTGGCCGCTGCACGAGGCCTCCTCGTCACTGCAGCATTCACGACGCCACCGGTTACAGGCCTGGCGATCCAGCGCGCGCACCGCAACGACATCGTGCCGAGCATCGACGACTCAACACTCGCTGCCGCCGGCATCACGGTCCTGCCGGAGACCGAGCCGGAGTGGCCATACGGCGAGATTGGCGGCGCGAGCAGTCAAGGCAGTGCCGTAAGGACTCCCGACATGCCAGAAGGAAGACCGCCAACTGGAACGGTGACCGTGCTCGCTATCGGTGACACGGGCGCCGCCCACACCCGATGGCACATTGCCGCAGACGGCACCGTCACCGCAACCGGCATCACCACACCTCGGCGACTCTGCACCCTCGACGTGAATGCCGCCAGCGATCTTCTTGCCCTTGCTGGGCAACGAAACCCAATCACACCCAGAGCGTTGGTACCGGCTCAACCTGCCGCCGCTACTCGACGCTCCAAGAATGGCCGACCTGTTCCCGCGCGGCTCACACTGCTGGGCGGTTGTGTACTCACTGTGGCCGGCCAACCTCTGCGGGTACGCCGATCCGCCGGATTGCAAATCCTGGCCTATCTCGCCGTCCACCCCACAGGCGCCACCCGTTCCGAGCTCATCACCGCGACCTGGCCCAATCTGCCATCCGCGTCAATTAGCCAGCGCCTCCACACAACGTTGAGCGACATGCGCCGACAACTGCAGCCGACCCTGACCGACCCAGTCCAACGCCTGGGCGACCGCTACTACTTGAACGCTGAGATGATCCAAACAGATCTCGACGAATGGCGTGCAGCCCTGGCAGCCGCGACTCAGTCAATCGGCAGCGTCGCTCGCGCTGACGCCTGCCGCAAACTTACTCAGCTATACCAAGGGGAGCTCGCGGCCAACCAGACCTGGCCATGGATTCAGTCGGCCCGTGAGAAACTGCGCAGGGAAGCCCTCGATGCCTGCCTGTTCCTGGCAGAGCACGCCAAACGCACTGACGCCCTCTCCTGGCTCCACCGGGCCATCGCCATCGATCCCTACAACACGTCGCTGCAACAGCGAGTTGTCGAGTTGCAAGTCAATCCGGGCGCCGGCGCTGCTTGAACTCGGCGAAGCAACCGCCGGCCTGTGAGCCAGGTGGAGCATGGAACGGCACGGCTGTGCGGATGAAGCAGCGTCCAGCGCGGCGGTTACGACTTCGCTCAGCGGCGTGGTGTGCCGTACGGCAATGGCCCAGCTGCGGCACCCCTTGCTAACAGTCTGCGCCGAACTCTTATCAAGCTGTCTCCTCAAGCGGGACTCGCTCCGGAATCGACATCTGCTGGTATCTAACCCAGAACACGACGAAGGTCTCGCCGAGGGTGTCGCTGTAGGCGCTGCCAGAGAGGTTCCTGCGCCCGTGTGCCCTTGAGACGCCAGCGGTGACATCTACCAGTCGAGTGGCTTCCGATCAGCAAACAACCCTCCAGTAGGGCCGTCATCTGGCAGGGTCGCGAGCCAAATCGGCGTATCAGCGCCGTCTTCGGGCGTGCGGTCGGTCTCGCCGTACGCCATGCGAGTATTCATCCGACCTGGAGAGCAAGCATTTACAAGTACGCCAGTTCCGGCAAGCTCCGCTGCTAGTACTCGAGTAAGAGCGTTGAGGCCCGCCTTCGAAACGCGGTAGGCGACGTTCGTATCAGCCATGGTGGAGAGCGAGCCGAGATGGCTAGTGATGTTGACTACGCGTCCGTAGTTGTTCCGTTTCATTTCCGCAATAGCGGCTGCGCAGCAACGCCACGCACCGAAAATGTTGGTCTCCAGGGTCGCCCGAACCTTCTCGAAGTCGGGGCTACTGGCTAGTTGTCCTCGATCAATCGCGATTCCTGCGTTGTTGACGAGCACGTCGAGGCGACCGAACCTCTTACTTGCACTCGCTATCGCATGGACCACGCTGGCAGGGTCCGTTATATCCAGCTGATGTGCACTTACGGACAACCCGTCCTTGGCGAGATCAGCCGCCGCCGCCTCAGCAGCACTCTGGTTCCTTCCCGTCAGCACGACGTGCAGCCCTCGCTCCGCAAGCCCACGGCCGATGGCCAGGCCGAGGCCGCGGTTGGCGCCCGTGATAAGTGCAATCTTCGTTTCTGTCATACTCATGCAACCAGCGCGGAAAGTTGGTCGTCGAGGTGTCGAGTGCGCGGATCGGAATTAGAGAATGGCAGTCTTTCGCGGGCTCGGACGAGGCGACGAACATTGCGTTCGGACGGAGCCTGCTGAATGAGGGGTATCGCCTTCTGAAGCAGGCTATTGGCGCGATCGGCGTTCTTGAGCTGCATTTGAGCCGAGGCGCGTCGGATAACGTATGTGGCTTGATCACGTACCTTTGACCGGGACGCGAGACGAAGAGTTTTAATGAGGTATGCGTCGGCTTTTCGCGGTTTTTTCAAATCGAGGTAGCAGGTGCCGATTTGGGCATAGAACTCCGATTCGTCGAAGTAGGCGAGCCAGGCCGGGTCGTCGTCTCCAGCGTCGTAGTTGGCGAACAACGTATCGGCCTCGCTGATGACTCGCTCGCAGGCGGTAGCCTCGCCGAGGGCGGCGTGGGCGCGTGCCAGACGGAGTGCCAGCATCGCCGCAGCACGCGGCGTTGCGGTGACGGCGCCTGTATATGCACTGCTGGCCAGGGCAAGCGCCTCGCGAGGGAGCGAGAAGTCGTAACATTGAAGGCTCATGGACTTGAGGATGTTGGCGCCCATCAGGCGCTCGTTCGCGGCATGTGCCGCATGTAGCGCTGCAACCCAATAGCGTTGGGCGGCGGCGTGCATCCCAGCGTCGAACGAGGCCCAACCAGCCATCCGGCCAAGTTCGGCAGCCAGACGGTATAGCCGCTTTCCCACCACTGCGGTGTAGCTGGACTGTTCAAGGACCTCGACAACCATACCTAGTTCAGCATCGATCAGTCGCCGCGCGCGACTACCACCGTGTGTGGACTCCAGAAGCCGAAGACGGGGGAGCCCCTCTTCCATACGCTCGATGAAGTCAATCGTGACCTGGCCACCTTTCAGAACGGCGACCAGCTCGCCTGGTTCGATACCGAGCCACTCCTCAGCTAGCCCGATCAGCGAGCCTCCTGCGATCTTGAGGAAACCGCGACGATCCATCACGGCATTCTCCACTGCGTCGTCCAGGGCCTGCATCCCACCGTCCTGCGTCCAGTCGAATGAGAAGCGAACGGGGTCGCCATCGGGCAACCAGGCCGGCCATGCCTCTGTCTTGACTCGCGACTCCGGTACGCACAGTTCATCAGCGAGCGCCAACTGGCTGTCGAGGTCGGGAACGACGCCCCAGTTCTCCCAGCGCCAGGCCTTCTCGCGGCGCGCTGCAACGTTTCCCACTCGCCGCGCGACGATATTTACAACGTCCTGGTAGGTCCAGTTCCGTTCGGCTCGAATGGCGCTGAGCGGATGCGCCAAAAGATCCGGTTGGGCTACCCGTTGTCTTGACACTGCACCCACCCCCTATGCGATGGACGTACGGTATCGCGCCTCGTCGTTGCTGGTCATGCCTCACTCGTTGATCTCCCTAAAGGGACAACACGGAGACTACGGCCCTGGCCTGGCGCTGGACGTGCCCGCCACGGTTCGCTGTTCCTACGCGTGAGATCGGTTGGGGCATACGCAAGCTCCCGCGCCGTCGGTCCCCTTTTTGGCCCTGGAACCCGTACCCGACAACTTGCGAATGGTTCGAAAGGACTTCTCATGTCGTCAGTAGAGCCGAGAAGGCTCACCGATGGTCTATGGCTTGCAACGTACGACAGCGTCAGCGGTAAGCCATGGATTACTGGGTGGCGGCTAGTTTTCGGGCTGGCTGCTGGTTTGCTCGCCGAATTGATCAACGGCATCCACGTTGACTCCAGCAGGGAGAGCTGTGCCGCGCGACTGTCCGCCCGCAGGATGATCCGGCGCTGTATCCGTTGCTGGCCAGTGGCTCGGCAGTGCAACGGCGAGGGCTGCCGGATGACTCCGTGGTCGCCGGGTGGCTGGCGAGCGCAATCAGGATCCGCCGTTCGCGCAGCCTGCCGCCTCGGCACGATGCATCTTCCCTGGAGCAGCTGATGCGTCGGCGGAGCCGAATGGCGACCACGCCTTCCGGCCGCACCGCTCAACTCGCATCTACCCAATCATGACCAGCCTCAGTCTGGAAGGAATTGTCATGCCGTTAGCAGGGCTGACGCGGCTCACCGACGCTTTGTGGCTTGCGGCGCACGATGCGGTTCGCAGCAAGCTGCAGATCGGTGAGTGGGCTCTCGGGGTGGGCCTGGCTACGGGCTTGGTGGCCGAGTTGGTGCACGGCGGCTTTGTGGAGTTGTGGCGGGGTGAGCTGTTCCGTACTCGGTCGCTGGACGGTTCTGCGCTGCCGGATGACCCTGCGTTGTTCCCACTGCTGTCGAAGATGGCTGATGAGGAGCGCCGTGTTCAGCCGCGTCCCGCGTCGGTGTGGGCACCGGTGTCAGGTGGTGGTGAGCAGCGGGATTTCCCCGGCCAGGTGTACGGCCGCCGGGACCTTCGTACGCCGTCGGCCGAAGGTCATGGGCCGATAAGCGGCTGGGGTCATGCACCGGAAGAGCCGCAGTGGGTAGGGCCGGATACCCGGCACCGTCGGTGTGGTCATGACCTCGGTGAGTGGGTGTCGTATCTGGCGTACGAGCGGTGTGCCGAGGACTTGGTGGTGGAGCGGCTGGCGCGGGCGGGTTTGGTTCGGCGGCAGGAGCAGCGGCGTCTGTTCGGTGGTGTGTCGGTGAGGTACGTGCCGGCTGATCCGAACGTGTCCGGGTTTGCCGCTCACTCGATCAGTTCTGCGCTGCACGCCGGTCGTGACTTGACGCGACCCCAGTTGTTCTTGGCCGGTTTGATACTGGCCACCGGACTGCATCACTACGCGTTGGCCACCTCGACGCCCGCCGAGCGTGCCGTGCTGAACCGGATGCTCGCCGATGGCTTGGATCCGGTGTCGCGGGACCTGTTGAAAGCCGCGGACGTCGCGGTCGGTGAGGCCGCCATGCGCAGGCGCTGATTCCGTTCGCCCTGTCCTAGATTCCCTTTCGCCTTCGCCGTTTACAGGAGGAACCCCTCGATGCACGCTTCTTCACCTGCCCTCGATCGGGGGAGCAGGGTGTCGTACACGTTGGCCCGCAACCGGCTCGGCGCCTTCTCGATCGGCTCGGTGATCGCCTCGTCGGTGGCAGCGCTGACCGTCATCACCCTGGTGGTGCCGCTCGCGCTGGCCGCCACCGGACTGATCGGCTTCCCGGTGGCGATCATCGCGGTCGCCGCGATCCTGATGATCTACGCGGTCGGTTTTCTCGCGATGGCCCGGCACATCCCGAACGCGGGGGCGTTCTACGCCTACGTCGCCCACGGTATCGGCCGTCCGTTCGGTGTCGGGACGTCGTGGTTCGCGCTGGTCACCTACAACAGTTTCCAGCTGTGCTGTTACGGCGCGTTCTCCGCTGCCATCGGCGCCCCACTACTCAGTTCCTGGCTCGGCTACGCCGTCCCGTGGATCATCCCGGCCCTGTTCGCGTGGGCCTTGGTCGCGGTGCTCGGCGCCAACGAGATCAAGGTGTCCGGCTACGTGCTGGTGTTCCTGGTGGTCGCCGAAACAGTCCTGGTCGCGTTGTACAGCGTCGCCATCATGTTCACCCCGGGGTTCGCTTTCAACGGTGCGGCGATGTCGGTCAGTGGCCTGTCCGGACCGACGCTCGGTGTGCTGGTCGTGCTGGGTGCGACCTCGTTCGCCGGGGTGGAACAGTCGGTGGTCTACATCGAGGAGTCGAAGGACCCTAAGCGCACTATCCCGGTCGCTACTTATGTGACGATCGCCGCGATCGGCGTCATCTACTGGTTCGGGTCCTGGGTGCAGATCTCCGCAGGCGGGCCACAGATCATCGACCGAGCGACTGCTGAGGGCGCGGATCTGTTCTTCAACCAGGCCGCGCTCATGCTCGGCCAAGGCTCGGTGACGCTCGGGAAGATCCTGCTCGGCACTGGAACGGTCGCGGCGATGCTGGCTTTCCACAACGCCATCACCCGCTACACCTTCGCGCTGGGCCGTGAAGGGGTGCTGCCTCGCTTGTTCGGCCACACCACGATCAAGGGCGCCCCCCGCAACGCCTCCCTGGCGCAGACAGGGCTCGCCTTGTTGGTGTTGATCGTTTTCGCGGTGGCGGGCTGGGATCCGCTCGTGCAGTTGTTCTACTGGGGTTCGACCACCGGTGGCCTGGGTGTGCTGCTGCTGTACACGCTGACCAGCATCTCGGTGATCTGTTTCTTCGCCCGTGACAAACGGGGCGAGAGCTGGTGGCGGCGACTGGTCGCCCCGCTGATCGCCACCATGGTGCTGCTGTTCGTCACGATCCTGGCGGTCGACAACCTTGCCGGGTTGTACGGCGTCGCCCCCGGTACCGGCCCGGCCCGCATCGTGCCGATCGCCCTGCTGTGCGTCTTCGCCGCCGGCACCGGCTGGGGCCTGATCCTCAAGTCCCGCAACCCGCAGGTCTATGCGGGCATCGGCCGTGGCACCCGCAGCACCACCGCTTCCGCCCTGTCCGCGATCCACTGAATCGAACGGGAGCTTCACGTCATGAGCAGTACCGAGAACACCACCACGGTCAATGGCGCAAACTTGCTACCCGACTTGCATGTCGCTGGACCGGGCGACATCGACTGGGTGGCGGACATTGTCGCGGACGCGTTCCTGCACCTGGACGTCATCGCCTACCTCGTCCCGGACGAACGGCGCCGCCGTGCGGTGTCGCGGGCCTGGTATCGGCTGTACATCGCCCATGCCATCGGCGGGGCCGGTGAAGTGGTGATGACCGCCGACGGTAGCGCGGCGGCGGTCTGGTTTGACCGTACCCGCCCGTTCACCGAGCCGGACGGCTACGTCGCCCACCTCGCCGACCTGGCCGGTGATGACCTGCCCCGGTTCCAGTATCTCGACGCGCAGATGGATTTCTACCACCCCGGCTTGGCGCACTGGCACCTGCTGTTTCTGGCCGTACGCCCGGACCGGTGGAATCAAGGTCTGGGCAGCCTTCTGATGGGCCACACGCACCGCCGCCTCGACGCCGATGTTGTGCCCGCGTACTTGGAGGCCACCAGCGAGCAGAACCGCCGGTTGTACCAGCGGCACGGCTATACCGAGATGAGCGTGCCCACCATCGCCGTCGCCGACGACATCGTCTTGTATCGGATGTGGCGGGCCGGGAGAGTCCAGCCGTGACCCGCGCCGCCGACACGCAACGACATGCTGGGTGTTTCACCGAGCCGGTAGCCGCAACCCGGCTCCGGGCGCCAGTATCGGTCAGCGAGGTCGTGTTAAAGGGTGAGGCCGACCTCAGGCGGACCAGCGGGTGGCTGACCCGGCTGTTGGTCTTCGACCGTGACCACGGCTGTTGGATGCTTCTGATCCCCGGGCAGGACCATACGTTTCTGCGGCTCGACCATATGAACCAGCAGCTGCGCACGCCCTCCAAGGTTGAGGACGCCCGACGGTGGGTCGCGCAGCTGCTCGAGCGGGAAGACGCCGGCACCCGGCACGAGTATGGGGATTCCTCAGCGATCCCGCTGGAAGTGACCGCCTGGCAGCAGGTCCGCTACGCGGCACTGCACGGCTACGCCCCGCTGACCAACCGCACCCCACGCTGCGAGATGGACGTCGACCTCGACCCGGCAACGGGGCGCGACTGCCTGTGCCAGTCGGCAACTACCAGCATGGTCAGCGCCCCGGGCATCAGTACTGCCACCAAAACGGCAACTGACCGCCGCGCACTGGTCACCGCCCGCCCAACCCCGGTGAAGCTCCCCGCCATCACCAAGCCCTCCGGTGACGGGACCTGGTAGGCGTGACTGGGCGCTCTCTCCCCTCCGCTGCCCGGTCACGCCTACCCCAACCCGGCTGAGTCGTACATGGCAACGACCACACAGCCCACCACGCCCGCCCCGATCCCAACCCGTCATTTCCGTCCTTGAAAGCAGTGCTCGTGATGCGACTCAACCTACGAACCCGCAGCGGCCGACGCGCACTCACCGAACCGTCCCCCGCCTCAGCCGACATTGTCGGCGCCACCTACGCGGGCACCGTGTACGCGGTACGCCGGGACTGGCCCGACGGCACCCACGAGTTCGTCGGCCCCGGCACCACCATGACCGACGCCGCCGACCTGTGGAACAGCCAGCACAATCGGTGGCGCCGCTCATCCTGGCGACCCCACCTGTGCGTGGTCCTGATCAGCGGCCGAAACTTCTGGCTGCACGCCCACCACCGCAACGACTGCCGCGCCCCGGACTGCCCCACTACCGGGGCACCCGCATGATCCACCAGCCGGGTGATCCGCTCCGGCCGCCGCTCCCGGCACTCCCGCTCATCGACTCCACCCGGCCGCATCCTGCCCGCCGCTACAACTACTGGCTCGGCGGCAAAGACCACTACGCCGCCGACCGAGAGTCCGGCGACGCCATCGCCGCTCGCTTCCCCGGCATCGTCACCGCCGCCCGCGAAAACCACGCGTTCGCCGGGCGTGCCGTGCGCTACCTCGCTCAACGCCATGACGTTGAGCAGTTCCTTGATATCGGCACCGGCCTGCCCACCGACCGGCATCCCCACCACGTCGCCCAGCAGATCATCCCGGCCGCCCGGGTCGTCTACGTCGACAACGACCCCCTCGTGCTCGTCCACGCCCGTGCCCTGCTCGGCAGCACCCCACCCGGGCGCACCGCCTACCTGCAAGCCGACCTGCGCCAGCCGGACATCATCCTCACCAGTGATGAACTGACCGGCACCCTGGATCTGTCCCGCCCGGTCGGGCTGCTCCTGGTCGCCGTCCTGCACTTCCTTGTCGACGACGAGGATGCTTTCACCAGCGTCCGGACGCTGCTCAAGAAGCTCGCGCCGGGCAGCTTCCTCGTGCTGTCCCACGTCAGCTACGACCTACTCCAAGCCGACACGCGGACAGCACTGACCGACACGGCCTATCCCGGCAAAGACGGGTTTACCAGCCGCACCCACACCCAGATCGGCCGGTTCTTCACCGGCCTGCACCTACTCGAACCCGGCCTCACCCCGGTCAGCCATTGGCACCGCCACCCCGACGACCCACCAGCACCAGCCGATGATCAGGTACCCGTCTACGGCGGCGTCGCCCGCAAACCCCGGTAGCCCGCCATGACCACCGACGACCAGTTGCCGCCGTGGCACGACCTCATCCACCCCACCCCACCGGGAACACCCGCCAGCAGCGTCTCGCCGTCGGTAACAGCCACCCGACCCCGGACCACCATCACGCCGCGCCTTGACCTCTCCCGGCGATCCGACCGCCAGTGCCCCAGCCGCCGCCTAACCGGCCACACCATCGGCAACGGTGTAGTCGCCGGGATCTACACCGCATTCACCTTGTTCCTCATTTGGCTGGCCGCCGAAGCTGCCCCGCACGACACCGGGCTCGCCGCCACCATGGCAGCGATGGCCGCGTGGTGCATCCTCGGCGCCGTCACCCACACGGTGACCGCCGCTATCGCCATCCGTAGCCGACACCACAAACCCACCACTGCGTGGGCCACCACCGGGACCAGGCTCACCCGGCTGCACCTCAGCGCCGCCTTCGCCACCGTGCTCGCCACCGCCATCTACCGCCCCTTAGCCGTCCCCGCAGCCCTCACCTCAGTGTTCGCGGTTAGCTACAGCCGGTTGCTCCTCGCCGAGACCCGCGACACCATCACCCGCCATCGTCAGCACACCCACGACACCCGCTGCCAACCCACCGACAGCTCATCCACTCGCCGGTATCGCCCTGAGCGTCACCAGCGACAACGGCGCCGGCCGTGACCTACTCATCCTCGGCCCCACCGGGGAATTGCTGGCCTTCGAGATGGCCGCGATGCGCGACTCCGGACGCCTCGGCATCACCGAGCCCACTGTCTTGGACTACCACCTGTTCCTGGTCAACACCCACACCGCCGCCACCCGCCGAACCTGACCTGTCCGCGCGGACCGGCACGTCGCCGCCTGATGTCCCCGGACAACCGCGTAGGGCTGCGGCACGTCACCGGCCTGACGGTGCCGCAATCGGGTGGGCGGTGCGCCCGGCCTGATCCTCCGCTGCCTCGGCGCACTGCCCACCACCAGCGAGATCGTTCGCAAGCGGCCGATCCAGAAGGGCACCATCCCCCGAGTTCAAGAAGGAAGACAGATGACGGTTATGCCCGTTGCCGAGGTGGCGCTTCCGGCGGAAGTCGCCGCGCTGCGGCACTTGGAGTCCAGCACGGTGGAACGTTTGCGTCACGAGGCGCTGACGGTGCCTCGTGATTGGGTGACCGAGTATGGCGATTATCAGAACGGCGGATGGCACACGCTGTCGCTGATGAACGACTCCGGCGATCCGCGTGATGTCACCATCCGCGACTGTCCGCAGCCTCGCTTTACGGCCTTGCTAGAGCGGATGCCTGCGGTGCAGGAGTTGCTTGCCGGTCTGGGCGTCAGGTGCATGTGGGCTCGGCTGGCCCGCCTGGATCATGGTGCCTTTTTGTGGGAGCACCGCGACTACGGAGAGCTGGATGAGGTCGAGCGGCACCGGTTGCACGTGCCGGTGGTGACGAACCCGTCGGCGTATCTGGTGGTCGGTGGCACGAAGGTGCACATGAGCGTCGGCCGGGTGTGGCGGCTGACCCCGACGAGTCCGCACGGCGTGTGCAACAGGTACGGACCGTCACGCATCCATCTGATCATCGACTGCTACGCCGACGCGGCATTCCATGACCTGAACCAGGGTGATGCTGCCGCTGCCGGGGATGCCGCGCGGTTGCCGGAACCTTCGCAGTCGGTGCTCGATGAGACGGTCACGACCGCGACCGGCCTGGCCGAGCTGGGCTACGACCACGCCGCTGAGACCGCCCTGCTGGGGCTGTTCTACCAGTACGCGCTTGCTGAAGGAAGGGCATATGACCTGGTCGCCGACATGTACGCCGGTCTGCACCGCGACGGCGACGCCGAGCGGTGGCGGTCCAAGAAGAACGTGATGCTCGGCCTGGCTTGACCTTCGTGCGTCCCTTCAGTTTGGAGACCCCCGTGAGCAGCACCCGCTTGTTGGATGACGTCGCCGCCGTGAACCTGCCTCGCCAGTTCGGCCTACTGGAGAAGGCCGTTGAGGTGATCAGCGGCAGTGACGCCGTGCACTCGTTGCACGTGCGCGGTTCTCTGGCCACCGGCACCGCTGACCGGCTGTCGGACCTGGACTTCATTGTCGCCGTGCATGACCCGAGCTTCGGCCCGTTCATCCGCATTATCGACACCCTCATGAGCGCCGAACTCGGCGCGATCCTCCCGGGCTGGCGCGACACGATCGTGGCCCGCATGGGCGGACTCGGCTACGTGTTCCTCGTCCCGCACGAAGGCAAGTTGCACCAGATCGACCTGTACGCGGTCCCGGTCAGCCGCCTGGACACCGTGCTCGCCCGAACAAAGGCGATGCCGGTCTACCAGTCCGAGGGTCAGCACACCCAACGGCACAGCCAGGTGGACTGGCTGATCAACAGCACCTTGGAGCGGCCGTACACCGGCCAAGAGCTGCTAGTCGAGATCCTGGTCCTCGGTCACATGATCCGTAAGCGGATCACCCGCGGTCAACGCTATGTCGCCTATGCCGAGATGTTCGCGCTGCACACCGCCACCAAGAATCTGATCAAGACGGCGCTCGCGCCCGGATCGGCGTTCTACGGCTGGTATCAGCTTGCCGAGGAGATCGGCGCGACGCCGATCGGGCGGCAATGCCTGGCGGATCTCGATCGGCTGATCTCCGGCCATCCCATCCCGGCGGCCAACGACCTGACCGCCGCGCTGAGCACGGCGCTCGATGTGGCCGACAGGGCAGCGCCCGACGCCGTCGCCGGGCTCCGCACGGCCATCAGTGCCTACTGGCAGTACCTGGAGCTGATGTGACCGCCATGACCTCTGGTGATATCGGCCCGCGTAGTGCCGTGTTCTTCGGTGGCTGCATCCCGGCGTCGCCGGACGAGGAACACCTTGCCCATGACGTCGGCGCCATGCTCGCCGTACACGACTTTGTGCTGCTGCACGGCGGCTACAACGGCCTCATGGAACACGCCGCGAAAGGTGCCGCCGAGCACGGCGGATCCGTCGCCGCAGTCACCCTCGACGGAATGCAATGGGGTGAGTTCAACCCACACGTCACCGAGGCCCGACTCCTGGCGACGATGGGTGAGCGCATGCACGCCTACCTCGACGAGGCTGACATCGTCATCGCGATGGCCGGCGGTATCGGCACCTTGCATGAGATGACCGCCGCGATCTGGTACGCAGGCAACATCCGGCCCGTGCCCGTGGTGATCGCCGGGGCCACCGCGCAGCGACTCACCGCGTTCCTGCGCTTCCAAGGGTGGATCTACGCATCCCCGACGCGACCGCTGGGTTTCCTGCACGAGATCAGCGACAGCGCCGACCTCGCCCGACTGCTCACACGACCGGGTAGCACCCATCGGAGCGAACCATGCTGAGCACCACGGCGTTGGTCGAGCGGGTCATCACCGTCGGCACCGTGACCGGCCGCTATACCCTCCCGAACGGAAGCATCCTCACGTCGTACTTCGATGAGTACCGCATAGCGGCAGACCCTGACCTGTTGGCCCAGACCGGACGGGCACTGGCCGCGCTGCTGCCGCCGGATGTGGATGCCGTCGCCGGGCTGGAGCTGGGCGGGGTCCCGTTCGCGCTCGCGGTTTCGGCAGCTACCGGCCTCCCAGTAGCCCTGGTCCGCAAGACGGAGAAGCCGTACGGCACCCGTCTACAGGTCGAGGGTCAGCCCGCGTCCGGGGCGCGGGTGGCAATGGTGGACGACGTGATCCGCTCCGGCGGGCAGATCCTGATCGCCGCCGCCGCGCTCCGCAATGCCGGAACCCTGCCGACGGCGGCTGTCGCGATCCTCATCCGCCGAGGCGGAGCGAAGACTCTGCTGGCCGGCCACGGGATCACCGTTACCGGCGTCGTGGACGAGACCGCAACGAGGCCCCCGCCGTCACTGAGACCATCATGATCCACGCCGTTCTCTATGACCTGGACGGAGTCATCGTGGACAGCCGGACTACGGTGATCGACACCCTGCAAGACGTCGCCCGTACGGCGCTGGGCACCACACCACCACGCGAGCAGGTCCAACACCTGGCTTACCTGCCGCCGGTTCGTGCCCTTGCCGCCCTTGGCGTCCACCATGCCGCCGAAGTCTTCGACGCTCATTTCGACGCCGCCTACGCTCGCCACGTCCACAAGGCTGCCCTGGTGCCGGGAATAACCGCAGCGATGTGGCGCATCCGGATTGCCGGATGCAGGCAAGCCATCGTCACGCTGCAACGCCGCCGCCGGGTCAACCTGCTCGACCTGGGCGAGGTCCACGACCTCGTGGACACGATCGTGTGCTTCGAGGACGCCCCGCCCAAACCCGCCCCCGATCCGATTTGGCTGGCCCTGGATCGGCTCGGCGTCGCCACCGACCAGGCGTGCTTTGTCGGCGACACTGCCTCCGACATCCGGGCTGGCCATGCCGCTGGTGTGCGCACCGGCGGCGCGTTATGGGGCTACCGAGACGCGGACGCGCTCACCGAGGCGCGGGCGGACCTGCTACTCCTCGAGCCCGTCGACATCGTGGCGATGGCGCTGGGCCGCCCGCCGGTCACGGTAGGCTACGATTTCCAACGGCACCGCGCGATCCGGGATCAGCCCGTAGACAGCGGTGGGCACGACGGCAGAGCGGATACACGCGGGCATGGGCATGGTGGGGCGGCGAGCTAGCTGCGCCGAGCTGGGGAACGAGGCTTACGTCCTCGCTTGACCCCTCGGCCTGGCTCGGCGTGACCTGACTTCATCCCACCGTTGTAGCCCTAGCGAACTGTGCCTGGACGAACACCGGCGAGGACCCCCGCACCCCCTGTGTTCCTCTGCGGAATGGCTGGTGCGGGGTTTCCAGGTGCGCTCGCGATCCCGTTGCCCATGTGAGGCCCTGCTATGCGTTCCACCGAGATCCGTCGTATCTTCTTCGACTACTTCACCAGCCGCGGGCATACCCGGGTGCCGTCCAGCCCGCTCGTGCCGGACGACCCGACCCTGCTGCTCGCCAACGCCGGCATGAACCAGTTCAAGCCCTACTTCCTCGGCGAAGTCCCGCCGCCGTACCCGCGTGCCGTGTCGGTGCAGAAGTGCGCGCGGACCTCCGACATCGACAACGTCGGTCGTACGACCAGGCACGCCACGTTCTTCGAGATGCTGGGCAACTTCTCCTTCGGTGACTACTTCAAAGGCGAGGTCATCACCTACGCCTGGGAGCTGCTCACCGAGCACTACCGGCTCGACCCCGACCGGCTGTGGATCACCGTTTACCAGGACGACGACGAGGCCGCCGACCTGTGGCGACAGGTCGGCGTACCGGCCGAACGGATCCAGCGTTTGGGTATGGACGACAACTTCTGGTCCATGGGCGTACCCGGCCCCTGCGGACCGTGCTCGGAGGTCTGCTACGACCGTGGCCCAGCCTTCGGCCCCGCCGGCGGCCCCGAGGCCAACGGCGAGCGTTACCTAGAAATCTGGAACCTGGTGTTCATGCAAAACATGCGCGGACCCGGGAACGGCAAGAACGACTTCCCGATCGTCGGGGAACTGCCGAACAAGAGCATCGACACCGGGCTTGGCCTGGACCGCATCGCCGCGATCTTGCAAGGCGTTGACACCGTCTGCCAGACCGACCTACTTGCCCCCACCCTCGCCACCGTCGAACGTCTCGCCGGTCGCCCGTTCCCCGGCCACGACGGCAGCGACGAGTCCGTGTCGTTCCAGGTCGTGACCGAGCACGCCCGCTCTACGGCGTTCCTCATCACTGACGGGGTGCTGCCCTCCAATGAGGGCCGCGGCTACGTCCTGCGTCGGCTGATGCGCCGAGCAATCCGCCACGCCCGCTCCCTGGGCATCGACGGGCCGGTCCTGGCAGACGTGGGCACCAGCGTCATCGACAACCTCGGTCAGGACTGGCCCGAGCTGCAAGCACAGCGGTCCTTGATCCTCGCGGTCGTCACCCGGGAGGAGGAAACGTTCGGCACGACGCTGCGCCAAGGCACCCGCCTGCTCGACGCCGCCATCGCCCGCACCCGCGCCACCGGTACGAACCGGCTGGCCGGAGAGACCGCGTTCGAGCTGCACGACACCTACGGCTTCCCCATCGACCTCACCCTCGAAGCCGCCCACGCCGCCGGACTCACCGTCGACTCCGACCGCTACGCCGACCTCCTGGACGAGCAACGACGACGGGCGAAGACGAGCGGCAAGGGTAAGACCGCGGACGCCATGCGCCGTCAGGACACCTACCGCGCACTGCTCGCCGAACACGGCCGTACCGAATTCATCGGCTACACCCATACCAGCGCAGACACGGATCTGCTGGCCCTGCTCCGCCAGGGCAGAGCGGTAGAGGCGGCCGAGCGAGGCCAGGAGGTCGAGATCGTTGTCGCCCGCAGCCCGTTCTACGCCGAGTCCGGCGGGCAGGTGGGCGACACCGGCACACTCACCACCAGCGACGGCGCCACCATCGACATCACGGACACCCGCAACGGACTCGATGGATTCCAGATCCTCACCGGCATGGTCACCGCCGGGGAAGCCCGTACCGGCCGCGCCGCCCGCGCCGTCGTAGACCCCCACCGCCGGGCAGCCACCGCCCGCTCACACTCCGCCACGCACGTGCTCCACTCGATGCTACGCCGCAGCCTCGGCGACCACGCCCGCCAGCAAGGTTCCCTGGTAGCACCCGGTCGTTTTCGGTTCGACTTCGCGCACTTTGCGCCCGTCGAACAAACCCAGCTCAACACCATCGGCGTCCTGGTCAACGACTACCTTCTGGACGACCCTGAGGTGCGCGTCTGGCATGCCACCCGGGCCGAGGCCGAAGCAGCCGGTGCGACCGCGTTCTTCGGCGACAAGTACGGCGACCACGTCCGCATCGTCGATATCGGCGACGCCTCCCGCGAACTATGCGGCGGCACTCACGTCGGCCACGGCACCCAAGCCGGACCCGTCCGCATCCTCGGCGAATCCTCCATCGGCGCCGGCCTACGCCGCATCGAGGCCCTCACCGGCAGCGACGCCCTCCGGCACGCCGACCACGAACGCCGCCTCCTCGGGGAGATCACTCAACTCGTCGGTGCCCGTCCAGACGACATCATCGACGTCCTAACCAAGCGACTCGCCGCGCTGGCCGACGCGGAGAAAGCTCTAGCCGACCACCGCCAAAAGGAACTGGAGGCCATCGAGAGCCGCCTCGCCAAGCAGCGCCGCACCATTGACGGTCGCACGCTCGTAACGGCCGTGATCAACGATGTGACAGCGGCCGAACTGCGCACCCTAGCCTCAGCCGTCCTGCGCCACCTGCCCGCCGACACCGCTGCGGGAGTCATCCTCGCCGCCCTAACCAACGGGAAGGCGCAACTCACCGCAGCGATCAACGATCAATTACACGCTCGGGGCGTGCAAGCACGCGACCTGCTGATCGAGGCGGCCAAGATGATCGGCGGCGGAGCGGGCGGAACCGGACCGCTGGCCAGCGCTGGAGGACGCAACGCCGAAGCGCTCCACGGTGCGCTCGGGCAGGCCGAAGCCGCGCTGATCACAGCGATGCGGACGTAAGGGCCGGAACGTCGCGCCAACTCAGGCATGACGAAGGCCCCGGGTGCCCGGGGCCTTCGGAGGTCTGAGACGTGCCCCGGCAGGGCGCCAACCTGTAATCGCCGCGTCCGGCCAGCGATGCACTGCATCGTCCGAGCAATCAGCCGAGAAGCCGGCCGAGGATCAGCGCCTGCAGGTCGAGATCGTCTAGCTGGCGGCCGGCGGCGAACCGCTCCTCAAGTGCCATGACGTCCTCGTCGCCCGGGGAGCACTTCACCGCCCGGTCGATCGACGCGTGGGCTAACGTAGGTGCGCCGTCGTCCAGTAGGCGTTGCGCGACGAGCGCCCAGAGCGCGGCGTCTACTCGCGGGGGCAACTCGACGGGCTGGCGCCGGCGCATGTCCTCGTACCGTTGCTCGGCGAGATCACATAGGTCGTCCGTGGACCACGGTGGGGTACAGCCGAGCAGAACTCCGGCGGTGAACGCGAATATGCTCGGTTCCTGAAGTTCTGTGAGTGCCGCCGTAAGCACCTCGTCGGGCGCGGGACGGTGGAACTGGGGTTCCATCAGCCGGTGCCACAGCAGGTAAATGGCCAGCATCGGCTCGCGGACCGCACGCTTGCGGTGCGTGGCCAGCATGCGTTCGATGCGTTCGAGCACCGGGCGCATGTCGACGCGTAGCTGTTCGTCGCGTCCGGCCAGGACCTCAATGACGTAGCCGAAGAATTCACCGGCGCTGGCGGCAGCGGTGGACTTCGTCATTGCTTCAAAGTTTCCAAGGTATAGCTCCGGAGCCAACCGGACCTGGATGACGTTGGGTAGGTGATCACGCCATCGGTAGGTGCGGTCGAGTTCGGTCGAGCCGCGCTGGGCGAAGGTCCTGACTACGTGCCGCGCCAGCCGGTTGAGGCCCTCGTGCGTGAGTATCAGCCCGACGCCAGGCACATCGACAGTGTGGGCGCCGCCGGCATGCAGCCAAGTCTCCCGGCGCAGTTCCCTGAGCTCGTGGACTCTTTTCGAACGGGTGGTGTACGACTGGGCGACCAGCAGCGGTAGGGCGGGCTCGGTCACGGGCCGGACCACACCGACGGCTTCCTCGCGGAAGAAGCTGGGGCGGATGTGGCTATGCATGAACGCCTTGTAACGCGCGGCGACGCCCGCCTTTTCCGCCTCCATTATCGCCGAGCGCATCTGTTCGGCTTGTTCTCTGGTCAACTTGGCCAGCACCGGGTCGAAGATCTTCTTCTTCTCGTGCGGGTAACGGTCCCATCCCGCATTAGGGACCTCGGTGTCTACCGATAGAGATTCCAGCGCTGCGACGTAGTCGGTGTAGGCAAGCGTGGGGTCTTCGGCGACCTGCTCGCTGGCGTTGACGATGCGGCGTATTGCTCTCATCGCCTGTTCATACGCCCTGCGGTTGAGCGCGAGCAGGCTCGTTGTGAAGGCGAGCAGAGCCTCGACGTCGGTAGCACGCAGTATCAGGCGCGGAGTGAACGTGCGGGGCAGGACGTCCGCGGGCACCAACCGTCGGGTTGAGCCCGAGGGCTTTTTGATCAGGCGGTCGGCCTTCTCCCGGATCGGCGTGAACGTAGCGTTCAGAGCAAACGACAGTACAACGGCTAGATCATCAGCGATCTCGTCTCCACCAGTTGAAATCATGAAGTCCTCGGTGCCGTCGGGCATGACGGCTTCCAACCGCTCGGTGTATTCAAGCAAGACGGTGTTCACGAGCTCTGTGTCAGTCGCCGGTGTCAGGTTGCCTACGGGCAGGTCGACTGGCCCGACGACCGAGAAGTCTGCGTTGGTGTACAGGGTCCGCCGATGCTCCGTCGCGTTCAGCGCGACGTCACGGAAGTACATCCCCGTGATGACCTGGAGCATCCCAAAATGATCGCATGATGCCGCTGGCCACCCGATGTCACACGTATGGATGACGCCGCTGGCCCACGCGGTCGTGGGCGGTGCGTCGGTCGCTCGGCTTCAGCACAGGCCAGTCTTGAGAGCTGCGGCGCCCGCCGCACCGGCAACGCTGGTCCGGCGGGCGCCGGGGTCCGATTAGTTGCCCTCGCCGATGCCCTCGCGGATCCAACGTACGAAGGCGCATACGGCGCCCGAGGCCGCGCTGGCGACGGTCGCGAGTCCCACTCTCGCCCTCAGCCCTCCGGATGCAGATGGTCTGTCCAGCCCCGCCCCCTACACCCTTGGCGACCTGCCTCCGCTGCCGGCATGTCAATCTCCGGGGTGCGCACCGCATACGCGCATCGCGACGTCGACGCTGTCGCCAGCGCGACCGGGGTTAAGCCGAGGGAGTGACGCGAGCCGGACGACGGCGTCGAACAGACCGGTGAGGTGCTGGCGTGAGCGCGGCGGCGTGCACGTGCCCGGATCCACTGGGCGCGGCTCTACACCGTGATCAAGGGCGTGCGGTATGCGGTCGAGCCGAGGGTGGCCGACATGGCGACCAGCATGCTGTTCCGCGCCTGGTGCGCTGGATCAGTCCGTGCGAGCGGCCTGCGCATCTGAGCGACGCTTAAATCGTCACCAAAGCAAAGGGCGGACAGGGTGCTGCGCCCAAAGTGGGTAGGTCCTGCAGGCGAGCCGCTGCCATGATGGTCGCATGTCCACCCAGGATCCGATCATCCGCGACCAGGTGTGGCGCGCCGTTGACCCCACCGGCGAGAACCGCACCCTGATCAACGCCGTGATTCATGGCAGCCATGATGTCCCCGATTTCCTGCATCGCGTAGGGGTGGACGTTGCCGAGTCGTGGGGGCATCTTGCCGCCGTCGGCGTTGGGTACCGCACGTCCGTCGAGCGGCTCGCGGCTGCCGTCCGGGTTCTCGGGCCGCGAGGCTGGGCCGTTATGAGGATGGACGCGGAGGCAGTGCGTCACGCAGTCGAGGTGGCTGAATCCGGCCGGGGCGACGAGGCCGATGGTCTGCTGGCTGACCAATGGGATGGCGACGGAGCGGGGCGCATGAAGCTGATCTGCGACCGGGTCGCAGGCATGGGTGCCGCCGATCCGGAACTTCACCGTTTGTTCCGCGAGCGCGCCCGGCTTCTCGGACTGGCTAGGGACCACCACCTGGCAGGCCGGTACGACGCCTCGATCCCGCTCCTCCATGCGCACCTGGAGGGCGTCGTCATGGATGTCACCGGGGGCAAGAAGTTCTTTACGAAGGGATCGCAAAAGGCGGATCTGCTAGATCCCGAACAGTTGGTCAGCATCGAGGCGTGCCTGATCGCTCTCCAGGCTACCTACGGACAGGATGTAAGGGAGACGCAGACTGCGGGAAGTCTCTCTCGCCACGGCATACTCCACGGTCGAGAGCTCGCCTATGACACCCGCGTCAACTCGGCCAAGACATGGTCGGTCCTGGACGCTCTTGTGGAGTGGGCGCTGCCGAAGGCCCGCGAGATTGTTCAGGCGCGCAAGATGGAGCGACAGGTCCGGAACGCTGGAAGCCAGGACTTGGACGAGCGAGGGCGGCGGGTCGACGACCGGGAGTTCGACGAGACCCGAGATGCTCTTCGTCTGCTGGGAACCTCAGCGATGGGGTGGCACCGCCGGCAAGGAAGTTTCCGCGCTGACTTAGTGGCTGGGGTCTACGACGCTGCCGACTTCGGAAAGCGAGGGTTGCCTGAGGATCATGGAATCCAGCAGCGGGTACGGGGTGATGGTAGCGAGGTCATGTACTGGCGCGTGACTGCCTCGGGATGGGTGCTCGGGCTCGCGCTCGCCACGGACGGGGACAGGTTCGGGGAGTACCTCTACGCTGCCGCAGACCCGCCCAGCGGGCTGCCGTCTGAAGGGGCAGAAGGCTGGGGCCGACTCGATGAGAATCCGTCGGACTGGACGTAGCCGGGTACGGACGTTCGCGCTCCGGTGCGGAGAGCGGTACGCCAGGTGGGCCAAAGCCATAACGAAGGGCACCTCGATCCTTGACGGCTGCCTGCGGCCGAGCCTTTCAGTTGCTGTACTGGCGCTGAACAAGCAGTGGCTAGACGCCTGGAACGCGGCCTATTTGTTTCATTCCAGTACGACCCCAGCCCGGCCATGCGGTGGGATCGCTCCCTCGCGTTAATCCCCGGTGGGGCGAAATTTCCTGTCCGTCCAGCAGGTCCGCGCCTTGCTTAATGAGGACGCGCCCCGCTGATACGGACTGCGGCAGATCCGCGCATCTGACCTAAGAGCCGCGCAAGGCCACAAGTCCAGTTCGACCGAGCGGTCGGCCGGCATGCAGGCCTGCTTCGGTTGGCTGCCGGGCCAATTCGCGTCCACGCGCGAGATAGGCTCGCCTGTCAGCTTTGGAGGTGTATATGCCCACCCGCGTCGCTTGGGCCACGCTGCAGGCCGCCGAGACGGAGCACGTGATCTCGGTGATGCTCTGCCGGGAGAATCCGTCCGCGATGCGGATCCGTCCGTTTCAGGACGGTAGGGAGGTTAGGTCCGTTTCGGGGAGAGGGTGATCACTCCTGGTCCGATCTTGGTCAGAATTCTGCGGGTGACCATGCGTTTGAGGCGTTCGGGCGCCTTCGACCTGTTTCGCAATGGGGCGACGCCGACGGCAAGGTAGATGTCCTTGGCGCGCATCGCGGCGGGGTTGGCGGCGAGGACGGCCAGTATTTGTTGATACGGGGCACTGGCGATGGTCGGGGCATCAGCGGTGAACTGGTCAGCGGCAAGTTGTTGCAGGGCCGTGCGAGTGGTCTTCAGGTCGGCCCGTTCGCTGTCGAGGCGGGCCAGTTGGGCGGTGAGCGCGGTGATCTGCTCGCGGAGCCGGTCAGCGGCCTGGCTTGCGGTGCTCTCCCACTCGACGATCAGGTCGAGCGGATCGCGGCTAGAGTAACTTCAGAATGAGCCAAGTTCATTGATCAAGTGATCAATGATCAGCTGCATGCCGGACCAATCTTGAGAATGAACTAGGGCTGGATCTGCATGTGCCGCCTGGAGCTTGTGCCGGAACGCGCGTTGAATCGCGCTTTTGTCGAGCACTTCTCCTTGGTAGGCCTTGACCTTTCCCATATAACCCTTCCACTGAACTCGACGCTGTAGCCCGCTGGCGTCCAAGAGTACGTCTGCGCCGAGGTAGAGTTCGATGGACCCGGCTAAGCGGTTGACGTTCATGGTCGCTTGCCCTTGAGGGCCAAGAGTGGGGTAGGCGGCAGCTTGTGCGAGATCGGGATAGTGCGTGACCCGATAATGGTCGGGTAGCCGAGTGGATTCTAGTGCCATAACGGCCTCGTAAGCGGCGCTGTCATTGTCGAAGATGGCGACAATTCGGTTAGCAACGCCGGCGGCGGCAAAGGATTTGAGCGTTCGGACCGCCGCGGCGGCACCTCCTTCGGCCCCTGTGTCGTAGTCCAGGAATTTGACGAATGGAACAAGGTGCGGTCGGAGCAATGCGATTGTGTCTCTTAACACGAACGCGTCGAAGCTGCCCTCAGTAATGATGATTGGTGGTCCCACTCCCTCTCCATGATTCAGATCGACAGATCCGAAGGAATCGGCTTTGCCCTCATCGTAGCTGGGTTCTATCCAGTTGTTTTCTACAAGCTCCCAGCCATCAACCGCAACTAGTGCAGTGTCCTCGGCCGCTTCAACAATCGCGCGCACCACAATCCGCTCATCCCAATCCTGAAAGATCGCGAGGGGTCCAATATCCCTCAGGTTAGAGGAGCCATTCGCATCATTGTTTCGCATCTTCCTCTGCACATGCTCTTTGACGTCCACCTTCCAGTCTTCGTGGGGCCAGTCTTCGAGCGTGAGTGGATCGCCTATGCCGTCCTGACTATCAGGTCCCACTACTTTGTAAAGTCCAGACGCGCCCTCGCTGAGAATCTGCTTATACAACCAGCGCACGAGCGCTTCGCCGTATCCGAGTACGTCGAGTCGTTCCTTAATGGAACGCGCCGGTGCCATGAAGACCGGCAGCTCCAGCTCGGAGATGTCGTCTTCGAAAGGATCACCACCGTAGGCGCCAACCGTATATGGCAAGGCGTCTTGACCTTGGAGGGTCCGCAAGTCGGTTAGCGGGAAGTAGTAGACCGTTTCGGGATGGAATTCATTCCGAAAAGAGAAGACTTCCTTGCCATCAATATAGATGCTTTTGTACGTACTCATACCTACTCTCCGCTCAACGGATTATGGCTTCGAGGTTACGGGAGGCGTCTGCTGGGTTCCAGGTGTCGCGGTCACACCCGTTGGCACGGCTCGGCAGCCACCCGTTATACCGATGCCAGCGGCCAACCCCTCCCACGCGCCGTCGTGCGGCGCGGGCCGATCCGCAGGGACGGCTGCATGTTTAGTGCGTCCAACAAATGAGCTTGCCGGGAGCGTATGACTTGGACGTAGAATAATGCCTGGAGACACTGGCCGTCATCGGCGCGGTGGGAGCCTCACTTCGCATGATTTGTTGAGCGGAGGATAATGGGTTGGCGGACAGTTCAATTCCGAATAGCGGCTCCGCCGAGTCGCGCACTATTATCATGGGTTCGCGAGTTCGCCGCCTACACGAGATGGCGCCGGGCTGATACCTCGATAGGCCGAGAGGCCGAAGATGGAGACGTCTGGTTTGCCATCACCATTGAAGGCAATAGCGGCTTCCTGAGCGCGTGGATGGATGATTTCGCTGATACTGCCGTTACAATTGCCATGGATATCGCACCCCAAGACTCCCAGCTGATAGCGATTGCCGTCGATGCAGGCGATCAGCTGCGCGAACAAAAGGGCGTAGATGAGCCTGGCGAGATTGTCTTTCTGCCAACCCGAGCTTCACGTGAAGGGTTTGAACGACTAAGGGGTGAGACGTCGCTGGAGGCTCTATTGCAGGAGCTTTCAATCCACGAGCGTCGGCTCGCGGCGGACTTGAAGAACTTTAACAACGCCGTCGGCCCAAGGGCATGGAACAAGCGCCAGCAAGTTCAGTTTGTGGCGCGCATTGACGCCCTGGCGATCATAAATTGCGCTCGGAGAATGGAGAGGATCGCGCGGGACCTGCACAAGCGATTGAACAATAACGGGCACATAATCGCCGCCCTGAGGACATTCAGTCAAAAGACCTTCCATGTTACAGATTTGCGCAATATCTCAGAACACCTAGATGAGTATGCCGTCGGCGCCGGAAAGATTGATGGCGCGGCGATGGTTGAGCCTGGCGATGTCTTCGAAATTGTGATTGAACGGGAAGATGTCGTATTGGCAGCGCGCTCGCGCAGCGCCAGAATACTAAGTGTTGCATCGGCGGTTCGGGATTTGTGTCGGTGCGTTCAAGACACTACGAAAGCCCGCTTTATGGAACTCACTTGGGCTGACGGCGTCAACTTCGACTTCGCAATTATTGAAGAGGACGGAACGGCGCGCATCCTTCGTGAAGATGAATACCCGCCCGGCCTCCTCGACGCTAAAGCCGACATGGCTCACGCTACCAAAAGCGGTATACCATTCTCCCAGCAGGTTCGCGGTTACTGTCCGCATTGCGGGTCTCCGCTGTAGCCGCTGGGCTGGCCTTCACGGATGCAGGCGTCATGGGACTTGCGGAGACAACCGCTCAGGAAGGCCGCGTCGGCCACTTGAACTCGCTACATACGCGCTCACATCGGCTACTTGTCCGGAAACGCGATCATGGCTGGGCCGTCCATCCCGACTACGGTTGGTGACCGCGAACTGCGGTAGATGCTTCGCTGATGGGAGCAGCGCGATGGTAAGACGGACTCTTTTGGGTGTCGCCGGGCGGTGGTGTGCTCCCAGCTTGCTCCCCGCCAGGCGTCTTGCCGGTTTCTGCGGGTCTCCCGATCTGGCCGGTCTCTGGAACGCGGGCCGAGGTGTCATGCGTGGGGAGCAGCGTCGATTCTCCCGGCGAGCGTGTTTGTGCTGCTCGTTGGCCGTTCTTGTCGGCCGTGAGGAGCACCGAACAGCGTCTTCCGAGGTCGGGGAGCGCTCATGCAATGTCGGCCAGCTACTCGTCGCCGGCTGCTTGATGGAGGTAGGTCGTCAGACCGGTGTGCCGAACCCGGCGGAGTCGCCCGATCATGATGCTGCTCAGCTGGCCGGTTTTGATCAAGTCGTAGACGGTCGTTCGGCCGACCCTTAACACTTCAGCTGTTTCCTCGACCGTAAGCACAATCGAGTCAGCGGCTACGAGGTTAGCTGCCGGGTAGTCCCGTGGTGTGGCCGCCACTGGCTCTGGCGGCTGAGCCAGGAGTGCTGCGATCCGTAGCCTTTGGTCGATGGTGAGCGATCCTGCGGCGTCCGCAAGTCGCTGTATTGCCTGGTCAACATCGTTGCTGCCCATGCAGTCACCCTAGCCACGAGTGAAGGCTGTATCCGATCCGTGTAGCTCGATGGTGTGCGCCCTCCCATGTCCGGAGCGCACTCCGGAGCTTGGTTGAGCACTACTCGGCGCCAGGAGCGGTCACGAGATCACTTTGCTGCTCGTGCAGTTCTGTCATGGACGAGCCGCGATTGACGGTGAACCGGAATCGTGCCGGATCGATATTCTCCGGTAGCTGTCGGGAGCGAGGGGCTAAGCGGATGGACGACACGACACGTCAGTTGCGCTGGTTCGTGGGGTTGCTGTTGGTATTCCTTGCGGTTGCGCCGGTTGCCGGTCTCGCGTTGGTGGCTTCTGATCCCGGGGCGGCTGACAAGGAGTGGATCTCGGTGTTCGTCGCGGCGCCGATCAACCTCGTCGGTGTGGTGTTCGCGGTGGGCGGCATGTTGGCCGCCGAGCCGCGCAGTTCGGGACTGCGACTTTCCATCGCTGCGGTGCTCATTGTGCTGGGTGACGTGCTGTTGTACGGCATCCGGGCACTCGTCGTCTGATCTCGAACGGGGAAATCGATGGCCGTTTTTCGTGTCGAGCCGTCACACTTGGACGGCTTCGCCGGCCTGCTGGGCAGGGCCGCCGATGATGCCCGGGACTGCCGAATCTACTTCGGCACGTGGGTGCCGGAGATCTCGCCGGTGACCGGTGGCATCATCAATCCACTCACCTACGAGCATCTGCGGGTGCGGCGTCAGTTGACCGCAATGCTGGAGCATCTGGTGACGCTGCTGGACACCTCGCAGGATCAACTGGCCGCTGCGTCGGCGGTGTACCGCCGTACCGACCACCACGCGGCCGCTGCACTCGACAACGCCTATCCGCGTATCGAGCGCCCTACTCCGCGGCGGGATTGACATCGTGTTCGCCGACGCGGCCGAGCCGCTGCAGCATCTGACCAGCCCGACCGGGCACAGCGAGTCGATCCTGGGCCAGCCGTTCAGCAGCACCGCCGCCCTGGACTGGCTGAGCCCCACCCACCTCGTGAACGAGTTCGTCAAAACGGTGTCCGGCTACGACGTCTTCGGCGACGCCGCCGCAGCGGTCAGCGGTGATTGGGAGCTGGTCTGGCAGTGCGCCGGCGCCTACCGGGCACTCGCCGGCGCGCTGCAGGACATCGGCGTCAACGTATCGGCCGGTAACATCCAGCTCGACCAGTCTTGGGACGGTAACGCCGCCGACGCGGCCTACACCTGCTTCACCGCGCTGAGCGCTGCGGTCAGCGCGCAACGCATCCCGCTGACCGAACTGGCGAAGGGCTACGAGCAGGCAGCCGAGGGCACCTACCGCCTCACCGAGGCGTTGTCGGGCCTGATGAAGGACATTGCTGACTCCGCGCTCATCGGCGCGCTGGGCGCCGCGGTCGGCACGGCCACCATCCAGACCGGCGTCGGGTTCGTCACCGGATGGGGAGTCGCCGCCTACGAGGCATACAAGATCGGACAGATGACCGCTCGTGCCCGCGAAATCATCGCCGCCGGATCAGCAGTGATCGGCACCGCCACCGGCTTCATCCAATCCGCGTCCGGCGACACCAGTGCGCTGGCCCGGCACCCGTTGCCGCAAGCCGCCTACCACCACCCCGAAACGAGCGAGCTGTGAACAGTCACCAACAGACACCGGACGACGACCGGCTGGTCGAACGGCTCCTCGAACACCTACGAAACGAGAGCTGCGACCTGCGCCTACGCGACCTGGCCGACGACGTGCTCAACGGGCGACTCAGCCTGGCCGAAGCCATGGCCACCTCCACCGCGGCGGAAGCGATCAGCCCCAGGCTGCCCGACTTCCTGAACTGGTTCCACGGCCTCGACGACAACGCACTGGCCGAGTACGTCGACCAGCGCGAAACCCCAACGTAAGGGCAGGATCAACTGAGGTGACCCGCCGATTGCACTGTCAGTCGGTGTCGTCCTGATGCGGACGCCGTTCCTTGATCCACGCTTCGATGTCATTGAGCCTTTCCAAGCTGATCTTGCAGCTCAGGGCGGGTGTGGCGGACCCGATGATCGAGGGGTGCGAGGCTCCAGATAGGACAGCTGTCGACCAAGACCCGAAGCCCCGACCGGGAGCCTCGCCATGCTGTCCTACCCGCCACGATTCCGTTGTCCAGCCGGACCCTAAACCACCTCGCCGACCGCATCCGCAGCCACCGCCAGCAGCGCCGATCCCGATGGCGGCGCCTCGAGCCCGGCCGCCAAGCCCTGCTCGCCCTGGCCCAGCTGCGCAACGGCGACACCTAGACCCGCCTCGCGGCAGGCTTCCAGATCGGCGTCGCCACCGCCTGGCGCTACGTGCAGGAAGCCATCGCCCTGCTCAGCGCAGCCGCCGACGACCTGAACACCGCCATGGCACGCATCCGGCCGCTCGCGTACGCGATCCTGGACGGCACGCTGATCCCGATCGACCGGGTCGCCGACCAGAGGCCCTACTACTCCGGAAAACACCAACGCCACGGCGTGAACGTGCAGGTCATCGCCGACGCCGCCGGCCGGGCTCATCTGGGCATCACCGGCACTACCCGGCTCGGCGCATGATCTGACCGCCGCCCGCACCCACAGCATCATCGACGCCCTGACCAGCGAGAAGGTGATGACCTTCGCCGACAAGGGATATCAGGGCGCCCGCGGCAGCGTGCGGACCCCGTTCAAGCGGCGCCGATTCCGGCCCAAGCTGTCCCGCCGGCAGAAGGCCGTCAACCGCGCCCACGCGAAGATCCGCGCCCGCGGCGAACGGGCCATCGCCACCCCCAAGACCTGGAAAATCCTGGTCAAGCTGCGCTGCTGCCCGCGTCGAGCCACCGCAATCGTGCAGGCCATCCTCGTCCTGCACCACGTCGAGTCACCGCGTTACGCAGGATGAAAACGGCTCATTGACCCGCCAGACTTTCCCAGCCTGTAGTTCCGCGACCGGCTTCGGGAAGTCAGCGCGTCTAGTGAGCTGGTAGGTGCGTTGCCGGGCGCTGACCCTGATAGTCCGGGGCCGCCCGTGATGCGAGACGCCTACTCTGTTCGGGTGCCGGGCAGCGGTGCACCTTCGTGAGGTTCTCCCCAAGCGATGACCGCTGCTCGGCACCTCATAGGTCCACAACCATCGCGCTCGCGGCGGCATGTCAGTACGTTGCTCGCCATGGCCGATGGGCCGTAGTTGCTGCCGGCTCGCGGGGTGCGATGACTTGAAAGTGACCGCGCCCCGCTGCCAGAGACGTACGTTGAGTAGCTATGTCAGCGAGTTGAACCGGGCCGCTGCCTTAATGATGTCCGCTCGGTCCTCCGAGTCGGAACCTGAGAGGGCGACGATAGCGACAAGAACGGCTCGCGCTACAGGTACGCCGACGAAAATGAGGGCAGCCCATGGGAATGGGCTCGACTGGGTTGGCTGATTCTCCACGACGGTCTCCTACGCTTCGGGCGACCGATCTGGAGACGCGCAGGACCCAGCTCGGCCACCTACGGGCCAATGACTGAGGTCCTGCTCCGACTAGCAGAAGCCTTTTGCTGCTCTGACCACGCGCGTTGAGAGGGGACAGGCCCGTTGTAGATTCGCTCGTGTTCCGCCTGGCTTCAAAAGTAGATCGCTTGTCCAGTGGTCGGCACCGGAGTTCGCTGTAGAGCATTGCCAGACGGTCAGATGCCTCCCGAGGGATGGCACTTGCCGGTTAGGGTACCCGACCTTCGCAACGGCGTTGCGGGGACACCTCGACCGACCGTGAAGCCGCCGGTGTGAGGCCCGGTATGGCATGGTCGTGCGATGAAGGCTGAAGACTTGATGCGCGGTCGCATTCGCGGTGTGCTTATCGTCCCTCGCATCAATCGGCTCGTCGCAACCTACTTTGATCCAGACAGGCCGTTCGCCGGTATATCTTACGACCTTGTAGGTGAAAATCCACCCTATGCACTTGTCCTCGACGACCTGCTCGCCACGACGTTGCTGGACATCTCTTGGCGGCCCCGGGCAATTCGAAAGCTGGCGAGCAGCGGGGATCATGTCGCCTCGAAGCTCGCTGCGATCCCGCACGACTTAGACCTATGGGACGCCAGTCCCGAGGTCCTGGGGTCAGCAACCGTTTTGCATCAATGGCTGGACGGGCTTCCTGGGGTTGGCACAGTAATTGCGAGCAAGCTCCTCGCACGCAAGCGGCCGAGGCTTGTACCCATCCATGACGACGTCGTGCTTCGAGTGCTGGCTCCTCCTAAGAACCAGTTCTGGGCGACGCTCGCCGCAGCATTGACCGATCCCGTTCTCCGCAACGATATCGAAGCACTTCGACCGGACGGTGTTGCCTCGCCGAGCCTGCTGCGGCTGCTAGATGTCGCGATCTGGACACGGCATAGCCGTTCGAGCAGTGCCCGGACCGCCCGCAGATCGGTTGGCGTATCTGAGCCCGACTCAGCAACTCCAGCGCCTTCATAGCGGCACAAGCCGGCCGTCCGCGCGGATCGTGCCATGAGAGAGCGTTGCGCCAGCATGCGCGGGATCATGGTCTACCGTGATGCCGTGTTCGTGAGGTATCGAGAACGAACGTGACTGGCGAGCCTGTATGGCCGCTCGCGAAACTGTCGGCGCTACGGCTCGGCCGCCGTTTAGCGATTGAGGTGCCGGCAACAGATCCGGGACGGCGTGCCTTCGTCGACATCACACCGGGCGCCGTCGAAGGAGACGCACAGGCCAGCAGTGAGGGATGGACCAACAAAAGTACTGCACGGTCTTTCCGGATTGAGCACAGGGAGTACGACGCCGACCTGCTTGACAAATTCTACTACGACATTGGGGCGACGCTGCTGGGCAGTGCCGACGCAGCCAATGAGTTGGAGCTGTTGACCGTTCTGCGTGAGTGGCAGCTCGACCCGCACCGGTTCGAGTACGCCTGGGACACCGCCGACCCCCGGTAGCCCGGCAACATCGCCTGGATCATCAAGCGCGGATCGCGGCATGTAAGTTCGTTTGCCTGTAGGGACTCCGGATGGTCGGACCTGCCGCCGTAAGCTGCCGGAATGGCGTCGTTCACCGAGGCAGAGACCGAGCGGCAATGGGACTACGAACTGCTCTACGACGGCGCGGTCACCGGTTTCCGCAGCGAGGTGATGCTCGATTATGTGATTGCCGAGCTGGCAGCTCTCGGCTACGGCATTGCGGAGGTTCGTGGTGGAACCGGCGCGGCAATGCTGCTGGAGCTGCTCGAACCTGTGCCGGCACGCTATGACTACGCGGTCGGCAACCTCGCCGCGACGATGGACGCGCTCCGTCATCTCGACCTAATACTCCAGCAGGAGATCCGGTTCAGGGCTCGGTGACGGCTTGGCGGGCGTAGTGGCTGGTCTTGGCGGTGGCTTGATGCCGCCTTCGGTAAATGGACCAGGCGATGACGTCGGCGACGCGTCGTGCAGGGTTGATGATCAGTGCGTGGAACAGTCGGCGGAGTTCGTTGACCGTGAGCGCGATCAGGCCATCCGGGCCCTCGGCGCTGGCCGTTGTCGCGGCGGCGAGGAATGCATGGGCGGCGATGACCAGAGTGGTCCAGCGGTGCCAAGCTTTCCAGCGGCGGTGCTGGTGCTGGTCCAGACCGAGGCCGGTTTTGGTGGCCTGGAACGATTCCTCGATGCTCCAGCGCCTGCCGGCGACGGCGACCAGGTGGTGCAACGGAACGAGGTGCGGTGACCAGCAACGATAAAACGCCAGCTCACCGGTGGTGCGGTTCCGCCGGATCAGTAGCCAGTGATGGCCTTGGTGCTGGTCAGCGGCGTGCGGCAGGGTGATGAACGCCCAGTCGTAGTAGCGGTAGCCTTTCGGCGCCGGCTCCGGCCGAGATCCGCTGCCAGGCCTGTTTCGGCAGGCCTGCGGCGATCTGGTCGGCTCGTTGGATGCCGAGGCCGGTCGGGACCCGGTGCGAGCGGGCGACCGCGAGGACATAGCCGAGTCGGTGGCCTCGCAACGCGGCGGCGAGTTGTGGGTCACCGCCGTAGGCTTCGTCGCCGGCGACCCACCGGCAAGGCAGCCCGCCGGCCACCGCGGTCTCGATCAGCCGGCGTGCCAGCTGCGGTTTCGTGGCGAACACGACGGTGTCAGGCACCCCGGCTTCGGCGCGTCGTTGCGGGTCGTCGGTCCAGGCTTTCGGCAGGTAGAGCGCGACGTCTACCAGGGTGTGCCCGAGTGGTGAGGCGTAGGACAGGTGCACTGCGAGCTGGCAGTTCTCGATCTTCCCGGCGGTGCCGGAGTACTGCCGTTGCACGCCGACGGTCTGGTTGCCCTTCTTCAGATCGCCGGTCTCGTCGACCAGCAGCACCCCGTCCGGATGCCCGAGACGGCCGCGATGAAATCACGGATGTCGGCACGGACCAGGGCGTCGTCCCAACTGGCCCGGCCGATCAGGTCCTGCATCCCGCCAGGGTTGGCGTCGCCGGCATGTTCGGCGATCGTCCAGCAATTCTTCACTGGCAACGGCGCCAGCAGCCCGGCGACGAAGTCGCGGACCCGGCGCCGGGGTTCGGGCCGGGTGAAGCGTGCCTCGATCGTGTCCATCAGCTCGCCGAACAGCTCAGACCATCGCTGAGCGTCTACTCTGTAGGCGGCAGCCACCGCCGCGTCTTTTGAGGTCCACACAACCACTGAGACTTGACGGTGGCTGCTTGCTGTCCACGGACAAAACCACACCGTCACCGCAGCTCAGAACGGATCTCCTGCTGGAGTATTAGGGCGCCACGCAGCGCTCAGCACTCGAGAGCGAGGTCTCCTCCCCCGGGCTGAGGGCGGGCTGGCGCGCAGCTGCATCTGGTTGGCGACCACCTTCTCCAACTGGCTGACTATCTCGGCGATGCGGCCCGCCTGCCAGTACGAGGCGGCGAGGCATCTTGGGCGCCCAGCGTGTCCCGATGCTCATCACCGAGCAGCCGCACGGCGCCGGCAACCACCCTCTCCTCGAGGTCGATCACCTCGACGGCGACGGGCCTGCCGATACGGGGCTGGTGCAAGGGTTTAAGGCTAAGGGACTCGTTTAGGGCTTGTCTGGGTGTCGGCGTCTTCGTCTCGGAGAAGGGGGACGAGTAGACGGGCCGATACCGAGGTGCTGACCGCACTACGGTCTGTCGTGGTTGCTTTCTTGATGACGATGGCCTGTGCCGGAGTACGCCGTAGGCGACCGCACGCCCTACCTCAGCCCCGCCGACTACAAGCCACAGACCATGAGGACCTGCCAGCACGTCAAACTGCCTGAATAGGATCAACACATCGACCCTGCCCGTCAAATCGGGTCATGCCCAAGGCAGCTCTGCCCGAGCTGGCTGGGTGATCGCCTGATCGAGTGACATAGCCGGCGAGCCGGACCACACGGCACACTGGCTTACCACCGTAAATGCCACCATGATGGTCAACGCCCCACGCGCGTGCGGCGTTCAACCGCCCCACAAACTGTCCTTGATAGACGGCGACTGTAATGGTAGAAGCGGTATTATTGCCGACGCGTCTGGACAACGTGAGTACTCTTCGTGAGAATCCGTTGATCTGTCACCTTCGGTCTGCGAATCTCCTTGGTTCGCCGGGTCACTTACGTCCGGAAGCAGGCTCCAATCCACATGCCCTCTGTCACCATCGACGATTTCCTCGGCGACGTCGACGCTCGTGAGATCCCCTGGTCCCGACCTGCGGGCGCACCGCATGGACTCACTCCTGACCGGGTGCTCCTCGCCGACGGGCATGACGCTTTGGAAGTGGCGGTGGCCGTCAGTAACGGCCGGCCCAAGGTGGAGGAAGTCCGCCGGCTGTGGTCGCTGCGATGGAATCGGCGCGCTGCCCCGGTAGTGCTGGTTGTCGCGTACCGCCATGCCGACGGCTGGCATGCGACGGTGTGCGGCATAAAGGATGATCCGGCTGTCATTGCGGACCTGGACCTGTCCCAGGTGGAGCGTATCTGTGCCGCGGCGCTCGCAGCTGCGGACGCGGTCAACGCGGAACGGCTCATGGCGCGGCTGCTGACCGGACGAAAGGACCAACTCGTTGCCGGTCTGACGAATTCCGGCCTGTTCGCGTCCCACGAGTTGCGGACAGGGGTGCCGATGCGGGCGGACTGGGCTAACGCACGCGTGCTTGGGGCCAGTCTGCTTCGCCAGCGTGGCGTGGACCTGATCCGTGGGCTCGGCTACACGATCACGCCGCATGGTTCTACCGCTCACGTGCTGGCTGCGAGCGGCGCGAACCGGGCTATTGCTGTGTTGCTGGAAGACGGTGAGATGTTCGACCGGCCGAGCAGCCGGTTCGGGACGGTGTCTCCTGTGGCGTTGGGACTGAGTATCGCCGCGCAGCAGGGACTGCCGTGGCTGCTGAGTACCCGTGGCACTCAGATTCGTCTCTATCCGACGAAACCCGACGTGGGTGTCGGCCGTAAAGGGCATGCGGAAACGTTCGTCGAACTGGACCTGGCACTGCTCGGGGAGGACCAAGCCGCCTACCTGCCGTTGCTGTGCAGCGCTGACGCGCTCACCGTGGGCGGTAGCAGCGAACAGATCCTCACCGCGTCAGCAGATCATGCTTCCGGGTTGGGGCAGCGTCTCCGGGAACGCGTCTACGTCGAGGTTGTGCCGGACTTGGCGAAGGCTGTTGCCGCTGAGATGAACGCCACCTCCGAAGCGGATTTGGACGAGGCATACCATCGCACGCTGATCATCCTCTTCCGGCTGTTGTTCGTCTCCTACGCTGAGGATCGTGGTCTGCTGCCCTACCAGCGGAATGTTCGTTACACGAGGCGGGCGTTAAAAACGCTCGCCCGGGAGCTGGCAGAAAACCTGGATCTGGTGTTTGACCCGTCCGCCACCGACCGATGGGACGATCTGCTCGCTGTTTGGCGTGCCGTCGATGACGGGAACGCAGAGTGGTCGGTGCCGGCTTACAACGGTGGCCTGTTCGCCGCCGACGACACGCATCCGTCCGGCCGGGCGATCGCGGGCATGCGGCTCTCCAACGCTGACATCGGACCTGCGCTGCAGGCGCTGCTGATCGACACCGGCGACGACGGCACCCGCGGGCCGGTGGACTTTCGGTCGTTGTCTGTACGCGAGTTCGGCACCATCTACGAGGGTCTGCTGGAATCGTCGTTGTCGTTCGCAACCGCCGACCTGACACTGGACCGTAGGACGGGCGCATATGTGCCGGCTGCCGCTGGCAGCGAAGTGGTCGTTCGTGCCGGTGAGGTGTATTTCCACAACGCGTCCGGAGCGCGTAAGTCGACCGGCTCCTACTTCACCAAGGCGTTCGCGGTTGAGCATCTGCTCGACACTGCTCTCGAACCGGCTATCAGCACCCACCTGGCTGCGGTCGCGGAACTGCTCGCCGCCGGGGACGACGCCGCGGCGGCGGAGAAGTTCTTCGACTTCCGGGCCGCTGACCTGGCTATGGGATCGGGGCACTTCCTGGTCGCTGCGATCGATCGAATCGAGTCTCGGTTCAGTGCTTTTCTGGCCACCTATCCGATCTCTGCCATCACCGACGAATTGTTCCGGCTGGCTGAGGTCGCCCGGACTGCGGTGGCAGAGAGCGCCGCGGAGGTGGAGATAGAACCGTCTAGCCTGCTGCGCCGGCAGATCGCCCGCCGGTGTGTCTACGGTCTCGACCTCAATCTGATCGCAGTCGAATTGGCCCGTCTGGCGATTTGGATTCACACATTTGTTCCGGGCCTGCCGATGAGCAGCCTCGACCACAACTTGGTCGTCGGGAACAGTCTCACCGGGATCGGCACGGTGGACGAGGTGTTCGACATTCTCGAGCCGCAGCGGCAACCGGGGCAAGTCAGCATCTTTTCCGAGGGCATCGAGGATGCTCTCGCTACCGCACGTGACCGGCTCACCCGGGTCGCCCGGACCGCCGAGGCGACTAAGGCAGAGGTGCGTGAGGCCGCACGGGCCCATGCGAAGGCGCAAGCCGACGCGGCGGACGCTAAAGCGTTGTTTGACGCTGCCGTTGCTGTCCGTCTGGGGGTGATTGGTTTGCCGAACGGTCCGAGAGAAGCCATCGACGCCGCGCGTACCGAGGAAGCGCAGAATGCTCTAGCCGAACTGGCTGCGGTACATCTCCCGTACTGTTTTCCCGAGGTCTTCATCAGGACTCGACCGGGTTTCGACGTGGTGCTCGGCAACCCGCCGTGGGAGAAGGTCCGCTGGGAAGCTGCCCCCTTCTGGGTCAGCGTGTTCCCTGGCCTGATGGCGATGGCGGACACCGCCCGGAACGCCAAGATCGAAGAGCTTCGCGTTTCCCATCCCATGGAAGCCGCGCAAGAGCAGGTCCAGCAACAGCGACGCGTCGTGCAGCAGCAGCTCTTCCGCGACGCGTTCACCCTGCGCGGAGGAACGCACATCGAACTGGCGCAGCTCATGCTCGAACGAGCTTTGGGCAGCATGCGCCGCGATGGTCATCTCGGTGTCGTGCTGCCGCGGCAATGCATGGTGCTGGCCGGGTGGAAGAAGCTGCGTCACCAGCTGGTCACTGCCCACGACATGCGTATTGTGCAGGGACGCAACAACCAGGAGTGGATCTTCGACGACGTTCATGCCTCCTACGCTGTCGTGCTTCTTAGTGCCGGCCCAGTCCGTGAACGTCTGACCCGCGTGTGGGTGGCAACCAGCCCGGAACACGTCGCGGCAGCCACGAATGAGAACGCCATCGCGCTTTCCGCCGACGACCTGAACACCTTTTCAGAAACGCACGTCATCCCGTGGTTCGCGACCGCTTCGGACCGTGATGTCTTCGACTACATGCGCCGAGGGCCCCGCCTAGCCAGCCCGGAAGGGTGGATCACCGGCAACCACGATGCGCGCTGGGACTTCCGCGGTTCCGGACCTGATCGGGCTCTAGCGGTCCGCGCTGAAGAACCCGGATCATGGCGGGTCCTCATGACAGCCCATGTCGATGCCTTCGCGTTCGATCCCACCGAACCGTATAAACAGTACGTTACGGATATGAACGCCCTCGTCAGGAAAGACCGTGGCGTCGTCGTCCGCGACGGTGAGGTGGTGCTCGGCGAACGTCATCCCATGATCATTGTTCGTCATCCGAGCCGCTCGGATGACAGCCGCACCATGATTGCCACCGCGCTACCCGAACGGGGTCTGCTGCACAACAAGGGTTACATTCACGCCGTCATGCACGCTGAGGACACCTCGGAAGAGGCGAGGTTGGCGCTGCTGGGACTTCTGAACACCAACGCTGCCGACTGGTGGGTTCGCCGGTTCGCCGACCGGCACATCACCGCACCGGTCGTTAACCAGATTCCTCTCCCGGACTGGTCGCAGCAACGAGTCGCCGAGGCCGCAGAGATCACGTCTGTGCTGCTCAACCTCCACGGAGCGACCATTCTCGCGGGAGGAGTCGACGTAGGACAGCGAGCTCGCTCCGCCAGTATTCATGTCCGTGGTCTGGACGATGTCGAGTTGCGTGCCCGCCTGGAACGTCTCGCCCTAGCCGGGTACGGCCTCACCATCGATGACCTAAACCAGATGCTGCAGGATTTCAACCTCAAGGGCACACCCGACAACTTCCGCCGCGTAGCACTGGCTCAGACGGAGGATCAGCCGTGAGTAACCCCTTGCCACATCAACGGCCCGAGTTCGCGACCAACCGCCCCGACGCTGGGGATACGGTCGCGGACGCAATCAACACCCTGCTCGCCGGCATCCGCACCTTATGGGTGGCTGCGCCCCAGGTGGCGATCGCAACTGCATACTTCAACCCGGGCGGGTTCAATCTGCTCGCCGACGAACTAGAGCAGGTCGGCGGCGTGCGGCTGCTGCTCGGCGCCGAACCGAAGGAAGAGGATCATCCGACGGTCCGGCGGCTGTCCGAACCGCGCCGGCCCCGCCGACGGCGGGGCCCGTCCCCGGAGATCGTCCGTGCTCTAGAAGGCCACCGCCTATCGCTCGAGGAGAATCGAAACCTGCTCGGCTTCACTCGCGAAGCCGACGCGCAGGCCCGCCGACTGGTGGCGTGGCTGCGCACGAACCCGAACGTGCAGGTGCGCCGGTATGAGCAGGCGTTCCTACACGGTAAGGCGTTCATCGTGGCGACGAACGCGACCGGGGTGATCGTTGGGTCGTCGAACTTTACCTACGCTGGCTTGGCCCGCAACAAGGAGTTGAATCTCGGGCACTACCAGCCGTCGACCGTGTCCCAGGTGCTTGGCTGGTTCGACGAGCACTGGAACGATGCCGTCGACTACGACCTTGCCGCCTTGTATGAGGCCCGGTGGACTGCGCATCAGCCCCGGGACGTATTCCTGCGAATGCTGTATGAACTATACGGGGCGGACCTAGACGCGGAACCTCCGGCGGAGTCGCATCTGGGGTTGACGGCATTTCAAGCCGACGGGGTATGGCGGGCTCGCCGCATCCTGGACCGACGTAAAGGGGTGATCATCGCCGACGAGGTCGGTTTGGGGAAGACGTTCCTCGCCGGGGAGTTGCTGTACGAGGCGACGGTCGAACGGCGGCAGAAGGCGCTGATCATCGCGCCGGCGACGTTGCGAGACTCAACATGGGACCCATTCTTACGGGAAAAGACCCTGCGGGCCGACATCGTCTCCTACGAACAGCTGGTGGCCGGGATTGACGACGCCGGAGCCCGGACCGCGGCGCTGCAGGCTTTGGACGAGTACGCGCTCGTGGTCGTCGACGAGGCTCATGCGATGCGAAACGACAAGACCCAACGGGCCGAGGCGCTCCGCAAAGTGCTGTCAGGACCGATCGCCAAGGATCTGGTGCTGCTAACCGCGACGCCGGTGAACAATACCCTCTCCGACTTGTACAACCTGATCACGTACTTCACTTCCAACGACGCCGCGTTCAGTGACATTGGGATTCCAAGCCTGCGTGCATACTTCGACCGGGCGATGGCGATGAACCCGGATGACCTGTCACCGGAACACCTGTTCGACGTGCTCGACGAGGTCGCCGTCCGCCGCACGCGCCGGTTCGTCCGAAACCATTACGTCGGTGACCGCGTCGTCATCAACGGGGTCGAACGGGAAATTTCGTTCCCGACGTGCCGGGTCGTGCGAGTGGACTACAACCTCGACGAGGTACTGCCGGGCGTGTTCGACGACTTGGCGGTCGCGTTGGGCGCTGACGTCTCCGACGAGTCCCTCAACGAGTCGCTGGCCGCCGGCGTGCTACTGGACGATCCGGGCGAGGTGCTGACGATGGCCCGGTACGTGCCATCGCGGTTCCTGCTACACGGCGACACCGAACAGTACGAGGCCCAGAACGCCGGTCTGTTGCGTTCCAACCTTCTGAAACGGTTCGAGTCGTCGGCATATGCGTTCGAATGCACGGTCAGCAAGATGATCGCCTCCCACGACCGTTTCCTCGACGCGCTCGACGCCGGCCTGGTCCTCACCGGTGACGCGCTGCGTGAATGGTCCGGTACCGGCACCGACGACGTGGACGAATGGCTCGGCAGTTTAGACGGCACCGACGGGGTCGCCGACGCTGCCGACTACGACACCCGCGCCTTGTCGGAGGCGGTTCGCGCCGACCAGGCCCTGCTCGAACAATTCCGGCAGCGGGTGCAGACCCTGCACGCCGCCACCGACCCGAAGATTACCCGGCTCGTAGACGAGCTGGCGGCGATCGCCCGGGACGCTGAGATGGAAGGCATCGGGGAGCAGGACACACGCAACAAACGCAAAGTACTCATCTTCACCTATTACGCCGACACCGCCTCGTACATCAACGAGGCCCTTGCCACGCACCTGCTCACCGACGAACGTCTCGCCGCCTACCGCGGCCGGATCACGGTCGTCTCCGGCCCGGACCGCGCCCACCGTACTGAGATCATCGTCGGATTCGCGCCACAGACCGCCGGCACCGGCGTTGAGGAAGACCTCTACGACCTAATCGTCACCACCGACGTGCTCGCCGAAGGCGTCAACCTGCAGCAGGGCCGGCACATCATCAACTACGACCTGCCGTGGAACCCAATGCGTCTCGTTCAGCGGCACGGACGCATCGACCGGATCGGTTCTCCACACAGCGAAGCTTTCATGCGCTGCTTCTTCCCTGACCAAGACCTGGACCGGATCCTGCGGCTCGAGGAACGCCTGCAACGCAAACTTAAACAAGCCGCCGCTTCTGTCGGTGTCGGCGAGGTGCTCCCCGGTGTGGACCCCGTCGAACGGAACTTGTCGGAAACCCGTGACCAGATCGACCGGATCCGCCGCCAAGAAGCGGCCCTGTTCACCGACGGCGGTAACGCAGCACTTTCCGGCGAGGAGTACCGCCGCCGCCTCGCGAACGCGTTCGCTCACCCGCCCACCCGCCAACGGGTCCTTGATCTGCCCTGGGGCGCCGGTACGGGCTTTACCCGCACCGACGCGCAGCCCGGATTCGTGTTCTGCGCCCGAATCGGCGACCACCCGAAACCCTGGTACCGGTACGTGCCCCTCAACCCGGACCTGACTTTGCAGACCGGAGGGCCAGACGGCCGGCCGGTGGTAATCGACGACACTCTCGCCTGCCTCGCTCACGCTGATCCCCAGTCCGATACCGCCGAACCGGTTCTTGACGATCGCATGTACCAGGCCGCGTTCGACGCCTGGACAGCCGCCCAAAACCACGTGCACGAACAGTGGATGCACCAGACCGACCCGGCAAACCTGGCGCCCCAGGTACCAAAGGTGATGCGTGACGCGGCCGCGTTCGTCCGCGACCACGGCCGGTTCCTTGGCGACCGGCAGGACGACCTCGTCACCCGACTCAACGCCCCCTACACCATCCGAGTGCAACGCGACATTCGGCATGCTCTTAACGAACCCGGCATCAGCGACCGGGAAACCGTCACTCGGATCGCTGTACTCGCTGATGAACACGGTTTTGCCCCACCGCCGGCCCCACCGGTCCTGCCGGTCATCGACCTGGCTGACATTTACGTCGTTTGCTGGACGATGATCAGCCCTGCACCGGAGGATTAAGAGTCCTAAATGCATCAGTCGAATCGATGTTGATCAGCGTCACGACGTGGAGATCGGTCTCGTTCGCTGGTCGTGGACAGGACCGTGGGATGTTGATGACGAGTTGTGAGTGTTGATCGAGCTGGTGCTGCCGCCGTGGCTGAAGAAAGCACCGGGGCCGAAGCGTTTCTGGACCGGTCCTGCCTGCAAGGCATCCCGTCTGTGCTGCACACCAGGATCGGTCGGCAAGATCTGCCGCAGGAACTCGGGTTCGGCTCTGGGGCGACCTGTTGGTGAGGGCTGGAGGGCTGGACCGAGGGCGGGAGTCTTCGGTCCAGCCCTCCAGATACTGCTCGCGAAGTTGAACGCGGCGAACCGGATCGACTGGTCGAGGGCGGCGATGACAATAGTCAAATCGACGCCAAAAGGGTGCCGGAACAGGTCCGTCGCCGGCAAACCGCGTCAAAGCCGGCTCCAAGCATCACCTGATCTGTGACGGTAACGGCACCCCGATCTACGTTCTGACCAGCGGCGCGAACGTCACCGACATCAGCCGGGCTCTCGAGCTGCTCGGTTGGTACCCGCCGATGGCCGGCCTCAAATCCCTGATTACCGATCTGTTTCCGGCTTCGCTGGCCTTGCCTCAAAGCAGCAGTGCAGCAGACCCAACGAGTGGTGACATATACTTCCCCGGCCGAGCTGGTGGGTTGCCGACCGGCGATGGACAGGCCGCTGGAACGGCCGGCGCGGAGCCTTCAAGGTGGTGCAGATGTCGAGTGGGCGGCTGGCCTTAACTTGGTACAACCAAGATAAGGCATTGCTATTGCTGTCTGAAAATAGCTACGAGTGGGTCGGGCGGGATGACCCTCGTGTGACGGAAGTTCGGCTTTTCACCGAAACGGATCGAGTGGGCACCACGACCGGCACAGCTGCGGACAACCTGCTCATCTATGGCGAATCCGGCAACGCCCTGAAATCGCTCAACTCAATCTCCGAGTACGCCGAGCAGTACAGGGGGCGTATCAAGCTCATCTACATTGACCCGCCCTTTAACACGGGGCAGGCCTTCGCTAGCTACGACGACAATTTTGAGCACTCCGTCTGGCTCACCATGTTTCGTGACCGGGTGCGTCAGTTGGTGTCACTGCTCGCGGACGATGGCACCATCTGGGTACACCTAGATGATGCTGAAGTCCACCGAGCCCGTATCGTATTGGATGAAGAACTCGGCATCGATAATTTCGTCGGGACCGTGATCTGGCAAAAGGCTTACTCACCCCGCAACGACGCTCCTGCCTTTTCGACGGATCAGGACTACATCCTCGTTTACTCCAAGAAGCCCGGATGGCGAAGCAACCGCTGGACGCGGCTTGCCTCGAGGGATGCGCTATATAAGTCAACTGATGGTGATCCTCGCTCGTGGGTCTCCGGTGATCCTGCTGCCCCCTCGGCCCATCGAAACCAGACATGGGTCTACGCGATCCAGTCACCCTTCACGGGCGAACTGGTATATCCCGCGAAGGGACGTTGCTGGGGTCAGAGCCAGGACTCAATGCAAGCACTGGTCGAAGAGTGGGGTGTGCGATACAAGCGCGTCGTCCTCTCTGACAACGAGCGTCGCGCCCTCATTTGCGGGGTACCGGTAGCGGAGCTTCGCAAGGAAATTCCAGCGCTCATGGTGGACATGGACTTGGCTGAGGCAGCTGTCGTAGTTAAAGACCGCTACGAGCAGGGAGCGTGGCCCCGCCTCTACTTCACCAAGGGTGGAAACGGTGGCATCAAGCTGAAGCGCTACCTGGACGAGATTAGTTCCAGCCGAGCACCTCAGACATTGTGGCTTCACGAGGATGTGGGGCACTCCCGAAGCGCGAAGCATGAGATGAATCTTCTTTTCCCCGATGTGACTCCCTTCTCAACTCCCAAGCCGGAGAGGCTGTTGGAGCGTGTTATTCAAATCGGGACCGATCCTGGTGACGTGGTGCTCGACTGCTTCGCCGGCTCAGGCACCACGGCGGCCGTCGCTCACAAGATGGGTCGGCGTTGGATCGCGGTCGAACTTGCGAGAGACAACTACAAGAACTATGCGAAGCCTCGCCTGACCCAGGTCGTAGAGGGCTCGGAAGATGTTGGCATTACTCTCGTCAACGAGCGACTCAGTGACCTTCCGCTGCCCAGCGACGTGCCTGTGGCCGAGCTTGATTCAGCACGGAAGACTTTGGAGAAATTGGCGGCTGCCGGACTACTCGATGTCGATTCCGAAACGCTGGCGTGTCTCATCAAGCAGCTTCGAACCAAGCCGAGTAAGAAACGCAACTGGCACGGTGGCGGCGGTTTCCGTTGCCTCGAGATCGAGCCGTCGAGGCTCGAGGTAGTCGGTGGTCGGACTTTCCTCAGGCCCACCGCGGGCGATATCGCTCCCTTCGCTGCGGCGCAACTCGGTTACCGCCTCACAACGGACCGGCGAGGAGTCGCCGGAGTCAAGAATCGCGACGCTCTCGTGGTGGTGAATGGCATCGTGGACGAGGAACAGATCAAGTTCGCCGTGTCCCTCCTAGAAGCGGACGAGACGGTTACTGTCGCTGGACTTGCTGTCCATCCCGAGGCTTCCAAGTGGCTTAACGTTCTTCGGATAGGTTCGCGGGCGATCAAAATTCCGAACGGCTTCTACAAGCAGTCCAAGGTGGTCCGATGAGTTGGATCGCTTACGCCTCACAGCAAGTAGAGGCTATTGCTGCACGCCTGGGTCTCCGCGACCCGAACCGCCGCGCCCTACATGAGGTAGCTAGGAATCTTAGCGCGGGAGACGGACGGGAGTTTGTCTGCGACCTCGCTACAGGCGTTGGTAAAACCTATCTCGCGGCAGGCGTGCTCGAATACCTCGCAGAAGCAGGTGTGCGGAACGTGGTTATGATCGTGCCACTCGACGTCATCTACGAGAAAACAATCCAGAACTTTACTCCCGGCTCCCGCAAGTACATCGAGGGTGCGGAGTGGGAGCCCGTGGTCATCACCGCTGAGAATTTCAAGCAGCGAGTGGAGGACATAAATGACCGCACGAAGCTCAAGCTATTCGTATTCAAAGTACAGACCCTCCTCAAGCCTAACGAAGAAATGCGCCGCAAGATGCACGACGAGAACGAGACTACGGGTGAGGCCCTATACGCTCACTTGCAAGGCCTCGACGATCTTGTCGTGCTGGCCGACGAGCACCACGTCTACTCAGGCGATGCTGAGAAGTATGGAGCCACTATCCGCGAACTCGGCGCCCGCAGCATCGTTGGTTTGACCGCCACGCCGAACAAAGCCGACGTTACAGCGGGAAAAGTGGTCTTTCGCTACACGCTTGCCGAAGCCATTGCTGACGGGCTTGTAAAGATTCCTGTGGTCGTCTACCGCGAGGACGGAGCCAAGGATTCACGTTCACAGCTGGCGGACGCCTGTCACCTGCGGGACGTGAAAGAGTCCGCCTGGCGCGCCTACTCGCTCGCCCTTGGCAAGCCAGCAGTTGTGCCGGTCCTGTTCGTAGTGTGCGAGGAGGTCAAGAAAGCTGAACAGGTTGCCGAGCTCCTGCGCGCCGAGTTTCTCACGGAACCCGATCAGGTACTCCTTATCACGGGCGGTTCCAGTGATAAGGCACTTCGAGCGCTCAAAGGGGTAGAAGACCCGAGCTCACATGTGCGCGTCGTCGTGAGCGTAGACAAACTCAAGGAAGGGTGGGATGTACGAAACATCGGCGTCATCGTATCCTTTCGCCCGCTCCTGTCTGCCACCCTCACGGAACAGGTTCTCGGTCGGGGATTGCGGCTTCCCTTCGGGGAACGCACCACCATTGAAGCGGTCGACACCGTGGACATTGTTGCTCACGAATCGTACCGTCAGTTACTCGCCAGCAAGCGCGCGCTCCTTGAACAGGTTTTGGAAGAGCGAGCGAATGCAGCAACGGAGCTAAGTACGACGCCAGTCGTGCAGAAGGTTGGCCAGCAAGACGTTGCAGGGGCTCGTGTTTCCGGTGGGGCCTATGTTCAGCCCGGACTCACCTTCGTCTTCGATAACCAGCACGGTGGTCAGTCTATCGACCCGTCAGTGCTCCTCATTGTGCAGGAATACGGTACCGCTCTGGAGCAGCAGGAGAAAGGTGCAGTCGCCACAGTCAACCTTGTGGCTCCCGTTAACGGAGCTCCGCGCATCAGGTTTCCGCGACTTGAGCGGCAGTCATCCCCTACGAAGTTCTCGCTCCGGCTTGTGACTGAGCAGCAGGCGCGGGACTTGGGCCGCAAGTATCTATCCGATGAATCCGTTTACATGAAGCGGATCGCGCTGGACGCCCAACGTGGCATCGACGGAGAGGTGGTCATTGGCGAGCGCTTCCTCGAGGAGGAGAAGGCATACCTTGAAACCCTGACATGGTACACGGTGAAGAAGCAGCTCGAGGACAAGGTGCTTGGGCTTGGCATGGTCGAATCCTCGCTCACTGAGTTCCAAGCCGCTGGCAATGTCATCGGTTGGTTTCTCGAGGGGGCAGGGGTGACTGGTGATGAGCACACTCCGTGGAGTGTGAAGCGCACAGCACTTGCGACCCGCGCCATTGAGACCATGATCGTGAAAGCCTACGAGCTGCGGGCAAGTTCGCCAACATGGGACTTCAATGTACTTGAGGTGCCGGTTCTACCGCCATCTCGGCCTATGCCGTCGCCGGTTCTAAGCAAGTGGGCTGATTTCGCCAAGGGTCTTGCCTACGGTGATTGGCAGAAGAGCATCGAGCCGGTGGCAAGCTTCGACGCGAAGACCACCGAGTTTGCACTTGCGCGAATGCTCGATTCTTCTTCACAGATCAAGTGGTGGCTACGTATCTACACCAACAGTCCTACATGGATCGAGTGGCAAGGCGGCCGCTATTTCGCTGACTTCATCGCCATCGATGGCAAGGGCGATTACTGGCTGATCGAAGGCAAGGCTGACGACGATGCCAATGATGAGAGTGTGGTAGCGAAGCGCAAGGCCGCGGAGGCGTGGGTGGAGCAGGTCAACGACGTCGGAGTCTACGGTTCGTGGCGCTACCTATTTGCCACCGAGACAGCCATCAAGAACGCGAACGGACGATGGCTGGATCTCCGGGCTTAGCCCAATGTCACGTAGCGTGACTTGATGATGGAGCTGAGTCAGGGATTCCCGCGGAACGGTCGCATCGGCGGGTACGGTGCGCCGGGCCGGTGGGTATGTGGTTGATGGCCGTGCGTGGCGGCTGGGAACACGTTCCGGCCCTTTGCAGATGTTCGAGTACTGTCGGGTTGGAGCTCATGCCTCGCCACCTCCGTTCCATATCGCGCCTATATGAGACTGCCCGTCTACCGGGGAATGCTTTTCCTAGACGGCCCTAGGGACAGCACATCAGCCTGACATCGAAGCGTTATGAGAACCTGAATCTGCGCGCCCGACCCCAGCGGCAGACGTTCACCACAGAGTTCAAGGCGCGTATTTGGGTAAGTACGAGTCGGCGCTGGATGCGGCGGCTCGAGGGGCGATTCCGCGGCAGGAACGGCTGTATGGATTACACATTCTCGGTGGGCGCCCGACGAACTCCGAGCCTTCCCGGTGAGTGGAGCGCGTCACCTGTAGTGACCGGCGCGGAGTTCTTCGCGGATTGCGGGTCCAGCGTGTGTCTCAGTGAGTGTCTGAGAGGGCGGTTTGTGAGCTTTCCGTAGTTTGTCATCGCTCGATGCCGTGACCTTCGGGTTGCGCCGATGTCTGGATGGCAGGCGAACGGGTTGAGCTGGTCATGGGCGAGCGGAAGGTGTATCCCAGTGACCTCACCGACGAGCAGTGGGCAGTGGTGGGCCCGTTCCTGGACGCCTGGAAAGCGAAGCATCCGTCGGTGTCGGTCATCAGGGCCGCTACTCGTTGCGGGAGATCCTGAACTCGATCTTCTATCAGAACCGGACCGGTTGTCAGTGGGCGTATCTGCCGCATGACCTGCCGCCGAAGTCCGCGACGTACTACTACTTCGCGTTGTGGCGCGACGACGGCACCGACCAGGCCATCCATGATCTGCTGCGCTGCCAGGCCCGGGAGAAGGCGGGTCGGCGTGAAGATCCGTCCGCGGTTGTGCTGGACACTCAGTCGATCCGGGCCGCCAACCATGTCCCGGCCGCGACCACCGGCAAGGACGCCGGGAAGAAGGTGCCCGGCCGTAAGCGTGGGCTGGCCGTCGATGCGCTGGGGCTGATCATCGCGGTGGTGGTGACCGCCGCATCGGTCACCGACACCGCGATCGGCGTGCGCCTGCTGGACAAGGTCGTCGAGCACACCCCGACCGTCACCCTGGCCTGGGTGGACGCCGGTTTCAAGCGCGACCTGGGTATCCACGGTGCCGTGCTCGGCGTTGACGTCGAGATCGTCAAGCGCAGTGACACGAAGCCGGGGTTCGTGCCGATCGCGAAGCGGTGGGTGGTCGAGCAGGTCAACGGCACGTTGATGCTGCACCGCCGCCTGGTTCGTGAGTACGAGAGCCGCCCGGAGTCCTCGGTGTCACGCACCCTATGGGCCTCGGCAGCCAACCTCGTGCGCCGGCTGACCGGCACCAGCACACCGTCCTGGCGGGACCCGGCATGAACACCACGACCGTTCTCAACCTGATCGCCGCCCGCGAAACCGCCGCATCCGCTGCCCGCGACGACCTGCGCCAGCAGCAGGCCAAGCTCGCCGCCGAGGTAGCCGCCATCGACGCCGAACTGGCCGACCTGGCGACCACCCGCCAGACCCTGACCAAGATCCTCGAAGACGAGATGACCGCAGCCGAGCCGACCGTCATCAGCGAGCCCTACCAGCAGATCCTCGCCATATTCACCCCCGACCGCGGCCATCTACGCGCGAAAGACGTCTGCCTCGCGCTGGACATCGGCACCAAACCCAAGGACACCGAAGGCATCCGCGCCAAGCTGAAACGCCTGGTCAACCGGCAGATCCTGACCGAAGCGCAACCCGGCCTATTCACGCTCACCGAGAAACGGGCACAACCTCACGGACCGCCCTCTGAGAGGGCTGTCGCGGTGTGTCCCTGGACGCGGCGAGGGCCGCTTGAAGCTGTTCTGGTGGAGCGTGTGCGGCGGTATCCGTCTGATCTGACCGATGAGCAGTGGGACCTGGTCGAGTCGATGCTTCCGTTGATCAAGTCCCCGGGGCGGATTCCGAAGCATCCGCGCAGGGCGATCGTGGATGCGATCTTGTACGTGGTCCGTAGTGGCTGTTCGTGGCGTCAGCTGCCGGTCGACTTCCCGCCCTGGCAGACGGTGTACTGGCAGTTCCAGCAGTGGGAGAAACGCCAGGTCACCGGAGGGATTCTGGAGGAACTACGCGAACAGTTGCGGTTGGCCGAGGGCCGCGAGGCGCAGCCGTCGGCTGGGGTCATGGACTCGCAGTCGGTCAAGGCCGCCGACACCGTCAGCAGCGACAGTCGCGGCTACGACGCCGGCAAGAAGATCAACGGCCGGAAACGGTTCATCGTCACCGATACCCTCGGTCTGCTGGTGGTGGTCTGCGTGATGTCGGCGTCCTAGCAGGACCGCGATGGCGCGAAGACAACCCTGCTCAGCACGTATCTATTCACGCCGATCCGGCACGTGTTCGCCGACCAGGGCTTCGCCGGACGGCTGGTCGACTGGGCTGCTGAGACACTCAAGACCACCGTCGAGATCGTCCGCAAGCCGGCCGACCAGCGCGGGTTTGTCGTGCACCCGAAGCGGTGGGTGGTCGAGCGCAGGCTCGCCTGGCTGACCGCGCACCGGCGACTGGCGCGCGACTACGAACGTGATCCCGCGGTCTCCGAAGCATTGATCCGCTGGGCCGCGATCAACACCATGGTCCGCCGCCTCGACCGCGGCCGACCCGCCACCCGGCAACGCCGCCGGACATTCAGCACGCCCGAATAACAGTCCTCTCAAACACTCCCTCAGCGGAAGCTAGCCGTCGGCAGGTGGTCGCCGACGTAGCCGACGTGGATGCGGCCGGTGCGGCCGCCTGTGTCGTCGTGGAAGTGGATGCGTGGGCACGGTGTGCCGCCCTGCTGAATTTTGACGTGCGCCGGCATATAGACGCGTTTCGCCGTGTCCACGTCGACGGGTACCGCGAAGGTGCGCGCCTCTCGGAGCTTCGTCATGGTGTTGGTCGTTTCGGACTCACTGAGCGCGGCCCAGGTAGCCGGCACGGCGATGCCGCCTGACGGCGGTTCCTGGCACCAGGCGAGGAACGAGTTGGTCCAGGTTCCGGTAGTGCGGGCTTCGGCGTACGCGTTGAGCGCGTCCAGTGCCTTCCACACTTTGATCGCCCACCGCTCCGCCTGCGGGTGTACGTCCAGTCCGGCCGCGGCGTCCGCGGTGGCGCCGATGGACAGGTGTGGCAGTCGCGCCGCGGCGAGTTCGAGCACCTCGACGATGCTGGTCGGCAGCACCACCTCGCCGGGTGTCTGTTGCCCGGCTACGTGGACTTGGTTGGTGGCGAGCTCGGATTCCAGCCAGCGGATGCGGGCGCGCAGGCGCTCGTTGTCACGTTCCAGGTCGGTCAGCTCGATTTCGCCCAGGTCCCGTTCGAAGCGCAGGGTTTCGACCTGGTCGCGTACCTTCTGCTCCTCAGCGAGCTGCGCGGTCAGGTCCTCGATCTCCGCATAGAGCAGCGTGATCTCCTCGCTGGCTTCGGCCAGCTTCGCGTCGGTGGCGCCGCTGTCCGGGCGCAGTGACGCGAGTAGCAAGCTTTGCAGGGCGTGTCGTTCGGCCTCGAGCGCCGTGTGGTCCGAGAGGTTTTCCACCAGGGCGACCGGGCTCGGGTCGATACCGGCCAGGGTGAGCGTGGCCCGCAGCAGCCGGTTCGTTTCCGCGCTTTCGACCGTCACCTGTTCGGGGGCGCTGAGGTCCGGCTCGGTTGGTTCGAGTCCGGGCAGCACGACGGGCTCGTGCGGCGCGGGGAACAGCGTCGGCTGGGTAGCCGGCGTTCGGCGTTCGGCGATGGTGCGTTCGGCGAGGCCGCGGGATAGTGCCCGGCGCACCAGCACATATGAGGAGGGCGGGGTGCGCCGGGTCGAGAGGCCGAGGACCTGATCGCGGACGGCGTTGCCGGAGCGGTGGCCGAGGGCACGCATCGTCGCAGCGGACAGAACCCGGTGCCGGCGGGGGAACGGCTCGTTGGGTAGCAGCCCTGGTAGATAGGTGCGCATTGCACCGCCGTACACATGCAGGTGTTGACCAACCCGGCGGGAGAAGGCCGCCGCGGCGGCGACGTCGAACAGCCGGACGACGACCGCGACGCCGGTGACATCCCGGGCGAGGCGGGTGGCGAACCGCTCCTGCTTGTCGGCGTCGAGCTGGTCAGGGCTGAAGACGATCACTGGGATACGGCGGGCCGGGTCGAAAAGCCATGCGTACAGCTCGTCGATGTGATTCTCCCGGATGTCGAGGACGTCCGAGGTGAGCGGCAGGGAGGCATCGGCGCCCTCGACGGCGGCGAGCAGGTCACGGATCAAACGGGGGCTGCCAGGCCGTACGGGCGTGGTCGTCTCATCCCGGCGGTGTTCCAGATCTAGCCAGATCCACGGGCGATCCGGCCATGGGGCCTCCGCGTGGAACAGCGGTTCCCGGAGATCGTTGGTGCCGGTGAGTAAGGCGGTCTGTTCGAGCTGCTGCGGGACGGCGACCCGAAGCGTGGTGGTCCAGGTGCTGCCAGCGGCCAAGTGCTCCTCAAGCCGGAAGACAGCGGCGTGCAACTGCCGTCCGGTTGTCTTGTCGAGGTAGGAGCCGGTGGTGCCTTTCGCGACGCGGCGGCCGTCCTCGGCGTCGGCTTCGGCGGTGGCACTGTCGAGGAGACCGGTGGCGCTGACCGGTATCCCTTTGCCGGTCGCCCAGCTCGCGAAGAGGTCCGCCGCCTGTCGGTGCAGGTCAGGCGCGGACGAGGTGAATAGGCTGCGGTACACGAGATCGGTTGCCACGTCTGGTCGTGGCTGCCAGTCACTGTTCAGCACTGTCGGGCCCTCCGTTGCTCATCGTCGCCGGTCGGCCGTCATGCCGGGACGCGGTGCTTCTCCAGGTATGTGATCACCGTCTGGTTGGCGGCCCACCCATCCGGGAACTTCACCGGCTCGTACAAGTGCACCGGCTCCGCCGAGGGATGCGCATCGAGCAGTTCGTGCATGCCGGCCCGCCCGACCACCACGCACGCTTGCCGGTGCCGTGATGTCAACACGCACAGCCGCCCGGCCTCCAGGTGGAACGCGGTGGCGTCCCGGCGCCCGGACAGTGGATGCAGCACCACTGTCACTTCGAACTCGCGCCCCTGCAAGCGGTTCGCCGTGTCCACAACGATCCCGGGCATATCATTCAGCGCCGCCTGCAACGCCGCCACCTGGTCCCGATGCGCAGCACCCACCGCGACCCGCTCCTGCGTCACTGCCACGGAAGACGATCCGGACCGGGCGACCGCGCCACGCTCCACGAACCGGCGGGCGACATCGGCCACCGCCGCGACCGCCTCGGCGTCGGTGCGAAGCGTGTGCCGGGCCGGCAACTCCAGATAACCCCACCCGGCGTCGGCCGCCGTTTCGATGACGGCGTCGACCGGGGTACGGCCCAGCGCCCGCGTCGTGAACGTCAGCTCCCGTTCGCCCGGTCCCGTCCCGGTACGGAAGCCCGTGAACGGATAGAACGCGGGGGCGATCACCGGCACGGCGGTGTGCGGGAGCCGCCACGACACCGGCAGCGGATGTTCGGGAACATTAGGGTTGTTACGCAGCAACCCAGCGACCGCCGACTGCATCGGATCCCAGGTCAGTCCGCGCCACCGGTCGTTGTCCACGATCGAGAACGGGTCGAGTTGCCCCGGGTCACCGACGAACAGCGCCTGCTCGAACAGCGCTGCGATCGCCAGCAGCGCGTCCGAGCGCATCTGGTATGCCTCGTCGATGATCGCCCATTGCCACGAGTGGTCCTTCACGTACGCCCACTTCGCGGCTGTGGCGATGGTGACTGCGCATCCGGTGAGGTTCGCGACCTTGTCGTCGCAGGCCACGTTGGACAGCGCGCCGACTCGTGCGGACGGCACGTATCCGCCGGCGCTGAGCCGCCCGATCAGCGCGCCGGGTAGCCGCTGGGCGAGTTTGACGGTCAGGTCGTCGACCTGCTCGTTGGTCTGCGCGACGATCATCAGCCGTTCGCCGTCCTCGACGAGCTCGGCGGCGGCGCGCACGACCAGCGTCGACTTGCCGGCGCCGGGCGGCGAGTTGACCACCACACCGCGGTGCGCCCCCGACCGGAAGTCACCGAGGATCCGCAGGGTCGCGGCTTCCGCTTCGGATGCTGGGTTGAAGCTCATTCCCACACCTCCCGGGCGTCGTCGTCGGTGGGCACGTAGGGCTGCGGCGGCCCACCGTGCGTCCACGGCGTGTCCTGTGCCGCCGGCAGCTCCGGCGACCGGATCCCGTCCGGGAACAGGCTCGTATACGTCAGTTCGTCGCCGACCGCGGGCAGGCTGCCGGGAGCGGCGGTGCCACCACGCCCCATCCCGTTCTCGATCTGGAGCGTGACCAGCCCGTCGGTGATCTCCTGGACGACCCCGTCCTGCGCGGGCCGCGACGGCGAACGCACCGTGGTCTGCGCGACGAGCCGCACCGGATCCTCGGTCCGGATCACTACGAGCGGCCGCAGCACCCGCCGGCCCTTCGCGCTCACGATTTTGCGGTCGGCCTCGACGCTGACCACCGATCCGGTGAACGCCTCCCCGGTCACCCGGTAGTTCGCCATCACCATCGGATCGTCCAATGCGCGCGTAGCGTCGAACTCCCGCTGCTCGCGCTCGAGGCGCTGCAGGCGCCGCGCCGCCGCGACCGCCCCGTCACGCCGCGCCTGCGGGAAGCCGCCGTCACCGACATAGCTGTGATGCCCGGTGAAGTCGGTCCGGTCGACTGCCCACCGTGACTCGACGGTGTCGCCCACGGGTAGTGCGCTCAGCAGGTCGTAGGCGTGCCACATGAGCCGCCAGGTCGGCTCCAACTGGGTACGCAGGGCGTTTTCCATGCGCGTGATGGCCCGTTCGTGGTGGCCGTCGTTGTAGAGGCGGATCGCCGGGGCGAGGATCTCGTTGTCGAACGTCGGATCGGTGGCGGGACCGGCCGGCGGCCAGATCAGCGGATCCTCGGCGTCGCGGGCGGCTTGCGCACCGGTCAAGCCGGCAGGCGGGTCGATCCAAGCGAGCTGGGCGGCGAGGTTGGCGTCCTCCAGGGCGCTCTGCCCGGTGGCCCAGTGCCGGCCGAGTTCGCTGGTCATCGCTACAAGCGTGGAAGAGCCGGGGTGTTCGGCGCGCTCGGCGAACCAGGTCAGCCAGCGGCCGAGCAGCGGCACCTGCGGCGCGACCGCGTACTGACCGGTGGTGCGCCGGAACCGAGTCGAGCGCCCGAAGAGCCGGACGAAATCGACGCCCGGCGGGTTGGGCACCAGCACCTGCGGTGCGTCCAGGTAGCGGGGATTTCCGTCCTTGCCGTAGGTTTCGACGCCGCGCCGCGGCCGGTCCTCGACGTAGCGCAGTACGTGGTCGGCGAGCTGGGCGGCGAACGCGAACCGCAGGTCCCGGTTACGTGGTTGCGGCACGACGAGCAGCGAAGGGTCGTCCCGGTCGATGCCGATCATCGCGGCGAGCGGCGCGTTGGCCTCACCAGCCATCGTCAGGGGGATGAAGATTAGCGGCTGGTCGCTCAGGTGCAGATGCCGCCGGCTTGCTATAGGGTACGAGCGGCCGCCGTCCACGGCCAGGGCGCGGGCGTAGGAGGAGATCGCGCTCATGCCGCCACCGTCGCGTAGATGCGTGCCGTGGCCTGGAGCATCGCGGCGGCTTCGGTCTCCTCGACGGACGGCTCGGCGTAACCGCGGGCCAGGTCGAGGGCGCGGGCCACGGTCTCGACGCTGCCGAGTTCTTCGCGGTCGCTGGTGCCGAGTATGGACGTGCAGCCGGCTGACTCGTCGCGGCAGAAGTACGCCATTTCGCAGCTGGCGAGGCACGCGGGCGCGTACCGGGGCTCCATCTCCGACAGTGCGGTGAGCAGTTGCTCGGGGGAGTGGCTGTCCAGTTCGAGGCTGAGGTCGTCGGGTAGCAGGTCGACGAGGGTGTCGATGCGGGCCAGACGGGACAGCTGGTGGTCGAGAGTGATCAGCTGTTTGCGAACGTCGATCTTGACGGCGGTGGGCCGGTTGGAGAAGTCCTTCGGGCAAACCAGCACGACCTCGTGGGAGACCTTGTCGTCGCCGAGCAGCCGGCGCAGTGCGAGCACGTAGACAGCGGACTGCCGTGCGGCCGCAGCGACCTTGCCGGCGTCGGCCCGGTCGTCGATGATCGCGAACGATTTGATCTCCACAACGTGCATGACGCCGTCGTGGTGAAACGCGACCAGATCGGGTTCGAGGTAGACGTCGTTGCCGCCGACGTCGAGACGCAGCAGCGGGTGGTCGAGCAGGGTGAGCGGCTCGCGGCCGTCGACGGCGGCCTCCAGGGCCTGCCGGGTGCCGACGTGCCGCAGCTCTTGACTGTCGTTGCCGCCGACCTCGTTGAGGTCTTTCGCGCCGACCTCGGTGATCTCCAGGTCCAGAGTTTCGCGCATCAGGCGCACGAGTTCGGCGTACCCGTTGGCCTTGACCTGTGCTTCGAAGGTGTTGCCGCGGGTGATCGCGAACTGCGACTGGCCGAACTTGGCCGGGAAGCCGATGCGCCGGGCCAGGGCGTCCTTGTCGATGCCGGCGGCGTCGAGTACGGCGCGCCGCGCACAGCCGGGGTTGCCGGTGAGCGCCGCCACGGTGCGGGCGTTGTGCCGTTTCGCAGGTGCCGCGCCGCGCATCCTGCGCAGGCGGTCGGGGGTGTCGGGGTGCATTGCGTTCCTTCGCGGGAGAACGTCGTGCGGAGTCTTCGTGGTGCGGGTTCCTGACGAAAGGGAATCAGGTGCCGGTAGCAGCCAGGCCGCTCAATCGGGCGCCGAAGAGTTGCTGCGTGACGGTGAGTTGTTCGCCGGCGCGTTTCGCGGCTGCTTCGCGGTGCGACCGGTCAGCGTCGGCGTGGATGGCGAGTTCGGCGCGGGCGGCGTCGGCGACGGCCGCCGGGGTCATGGCGTCGGCGCTGGTCGCGGCGCCGGGAATGGTGGCGGCGAAGCGCCACAGCAGCCGGCGGGTTTCCGCGCCGGTGCCGGCGAGACGGTCGAGGTACCCGGCGAGGCGGATGGCCGAGGTCAGAAAGTCGACGCGCAGGCTCAGCGGTCCGATGATCCGGGTGGCCATCGGCCACGACGAGACGGCGATCAGGCCGCGGGCCGGCGCGAGGTGGTCGGCGGTGAGGGCCGCGCAGAGATAGTACGGGCGGGCGTGTGGTGCGGACTGGAAGGAGCGTTCCTCGTCGCGCCGCAGGCTGGTCAGTTTTGTGGGTGTCAGCTCGCCGGTGGCGAACGCCTCGTGCACGGCCACCACCAGCTTCGGCGCGGCCGGGGCCCCGAGCAGCGTCAATGCCTGGTGCACCTGTTCGCGTACCGGAAGCAGCGGCCCGGCGGCAGGCCGCGGAGCCGGCACATGCGGCACCTTGCCGTCGTCGGCGAGTTCCTCGTCGAGCAGCGACTCCCACTCGCGCTGGGCCTGGCGCAGCTGTTTGCGCAGGGCAGCGACGCGGTCGCGGTCGCCTGCGATCAGCGCCTGACGCACCTCGGTGCGCAGAGCTTCGATCCGCCGATCGAGGGCCTCGACTTGTTCCATGCCGGTACCGTACAGTCTTCCAGCAAGTTCCAGCAATCCCCAGCTTTCACAAGCCGCCACCCCCCAGGGCACCCACCGGTACGTCGGCATAGGAGCAGACGGTGAGCACGAAACACGTACTCGTGGAGCATCTCTTCGACCGTTTGGCCGAGCTGGATACGCCCGATCAGACCCGCCAGGTCGTGCTCGGCGCCTACGCCGGCGAGCAACAACTGCGCGCCGTCCTCGACGGCGAGCCCGCCGACCTGCCCGAACGGGAGAACCACACGGTCGAACAGCGGCACCTCTACCTCGAACAGATCACCGTGGCGGGGTTCCGCGGCATCGGCCCCAAGACGACGCTGCAGCTGCCGCCACAACCAGGCCTGACCCTGGTCATCGGGCGCAACGGCTCCGGCAAATCCAGCTTCGCCGAAGCCGTCGAACTGTCGCTGACCGGCGACAGCAAACGCTGGGCCGAAAACAACAAAATCTTCCGGGACGGCTGGCGCAACCTGCACAGCCCAGCGCAAGCCGCCATCGAACTCACCACCCGCTACGACGGCGACCCGAACCCAGTGCTGCTGCGCCGCCGCTGGCGTGACGAGGACACCGAACCCGGCCAGGCCGTCGCCGAGGTGAAGCACGGCGAGAACACCTACGACAACGTAGACGCGCTCGGCTGGCGCCAGCCCCTAGAGGCGTACCGGCCGCTGCTGACCGCCAACGATCTAGGCCGGCTCATCTCGTCGCGGCCCAGCGACCTGTTCGACGCGCTCGCCCCGCTGCTCGCCATCGAACCAGTCACCAACGCCGAAGCGCTGCTCAAAATAGTGCGCCGCGAACTCGACCAGCAGCTCAAAGCCGTCTCCGACCGGCGCAAACAGCTGCGCCAGGCACTCGGTGGCGTCGACGACGACCGGGCCCGAGCCGCCGCCAAACTGCTCGCCTCCACCCGGCCCAACCTCGACGCCGTCGACAAACTGCTGGCCGGTGCCGACGACACCGACCCGGAGTCCGCCGCCTACCGATCGCTCACCACACTTCCGGATCCGCCCTCCGCCGTCGACGTCACCGCTGTCGCGCAAGGGCTCGTCGAGGCGGCACGGCGACTGCGGGATGCACCCGACACCACGGCCGCCGAAGGACTCGCCCGGCTCCTCGAAGCCGCCACCGATCACTACGACGCGCACGGCGGCGGGCCCTGCCCGGTGTGCGCCGGCGGCGAACTGGACCTGCGGTGGCGTACCGAAACAGAAGCGCAACTGGAACGCCTGCGCAGCGACGCCACCGCCCGGCGCGCAGCGACGCAGGCGTTGAGCGCTGCCCGCCGCGCCATCCAGGCCCTGCCCGTCGGCCCGGCCCTGCCCACCGCCCTGCCCGACGACTTCCCGGCCGAACTGCGCGAACGCCTGCACGCCGCCCGGACCGCCTGGAGCGGACTGCCCGCCGATGCTGACCCCGACACCGTCGCCGCCCACCTCACTGGCAACTTCGCGCCGCTGGCCTCGATCCTCGCCGAGGTTCGCGAGGCGGCAGCCGCCTGGCTGCAGAACCGCCACGACCAGTGGCGCGACCTCGCTGCCCAGCTTCAGCACTGGCACACCGACGCTCGCGCGGCCCAGATCCACGAAGCGCCATTGGCCCGCGTCAAGGAGGCCATCGACTGGTACCGACCGGTCATCGAGACCCTGCGCGCCGAACAACTCGCCCCGTTCGCCGCCCGCTCCCAGCAAATTTGGGAAGAGCTGCGGCAGGAGAGCAACGTCGAACTCGCCGGCATGAAACTCGACGGCGCCAGCACCCGGCGCCGCGTCGCATTCCCCGCCACCGTCGACGGCACCAGCACCAGCGCCATGTCGGTGATGAGCCAGGGCGAGATGCAGGCCCTCGGCCTCGCCGTCTTCCTGCCCCGGGCCAGCGCCGACGCAAGCCCATTCCGGTTCCTCGTCATCGACGACCCGGTACAGAGCATGGACCCCGCCAAAGTCGACGGCCTCGCCCGGGTCTTCGCCGACCTCGCCGCCACCCGCCAGGTCGTCGTCTTCACCCACGATGACCGCCTGCCCGAGGCGATTCGCCGCCTCGAAATCGACGCCACCATCTGGGAAGTCACCCGCCGGGAGAACTCCAACGTCGAGATCCGCAAGAACATCGACCCCGTCAAGCGCTACCTCGACGACGCCAAAGCCCTCGCCAAGACCGACGACATGCCGGTGGCTGTGCGCACCCCGGTCGTGGTGACCTGCTGCCGCAGCGCCCTGGAAGCGCACTGCCAGCAGATTGTGCGCGCCCGCCGCATCAGCCGCGGCGAGAAGCATCGCGACGTCGACGCCCTACTCGCCGGTGCTCGCACCACTATGCAAGTCACCGCCCTCGCCCTGTTCGACGACGCCGGTGCCGGCGGTCAAGTCTTCAGCAAGCTGGTCGGCGCCCACGGTCCCTGGGCCGCTGACGCCGTACGGGTCTGCAAGGAGGGCGCACACGGGGCCACCGTCACCGACCCCGAACAACTCGTCACCGACATGACGCGGCTCGTCGCGAGGCTCAAATGATCACCGCCGAGATTTACCTCAGCAATGCCGCCGCCCTGATGTCCAGGCCGTCCGCCGGTACCCACGGTCTGTGGCCCCGGGCCGCCGCCTGGCTGCTGCGTCTCGCCCTGGAGGCCGCACTCGATCGGTACTGGCGGGCGATCGCACCCAGCGTGGCGCAGTGCCGCAGCCGGCGCGCGCAGTTGCTGATGCTGCGCCAGTACGCCAGCGCTGACATGGCGAGCCGCGCGGCATATCTGTGGTGGGCGCTGTCCCGGGCCGGTCATCAGCGCGGCTACGAGCTCGCCCTGACAGCGACGGAGCTGCGGCACCTTCATCAGGATGTGTCTGACATGGTGGAGGCGCTCGGCTTCGCCGCAGCTGCGAAAGACCGCGCGTCGCGGTGAACGGGGAGGCGTGAGCATGCCGTCACAACTGTCCTGGCTGGACAGCTCACGAGCTGAACAGCAGAGGATGCGGGAGCTGCTCAACATGTTCAGTGAGCACGAGTCTCGCGACGAACTCGGCATCGGTCAGGTACGCGACGCCTTCGGAGACATGCTCTTTCCTGGCACGTCCACCCTGCATACCCGGGCGCGATATTTGCTCATCGTGCCGTGGTGCGTCGACCAAGCCGAACGACGTGCAGGTCGCGGCAAACAGGCCGATACCGACAGCGTCGAACGCAAAGTCATCCAGGTATTGAAAGCGGCCGGCGCGACCGACGGGCTCATCGGCCGCCGGGCCTCCACCGGCGTGAAAACCCTGCCATCCACCATCTACCGTTCCGCCCTGCGCCACTACGGCATCGACAGTGAATGGATCACCACCGAAGCATCAGGCATCGAAGCCGGCGAGCTGACCGATCGGGCCTGGGGGCGCTGGCCGGCGACGCTGCCGCCACCCGGCCCCGGGTTTCCCGACGACCTCGCGGGACTGGAACTGACTGCCGAGGAAGCTGGCTGGCTGCGCGAAACGATCATGGCGAGTGTTCCCGGAACCCTGCTCGAACACCTGCTAAAGCAGGGCAGCAAGCCTGACGCGGACATGTGGGCGCCGTGGCTGGACGCGGCGGTCGCCGGTGCCCCATCGGACCCCGCTACAGCGCTCGAGCACGCGCGCTGCTTCTCCACTTGCCTGCACGGTGCGGCACTGCTCTACAACCTGATACTCACCGAGGAGTACGAACAGGCTGGCCACACTGGGATCGAGTTCTACGACTACCGGGACGCACTCGCCGGCTGGGCAGAACAGATGACCGAGGTCAGCACATGGGACCGGGCCGACATGTGGGCGCGGCTGATCAGCGTGAATCCGAGGATCGCGGCGAACGCAACGGCGCGCCGATTCATCGACACCTGGATCGACCTCGTCCTGGACGGCGATCCGGAACAGGCCGCCGATGACCAAGAACTTCGTGCCCTGGTGACGCGGCGCGAGAAAGCCGTCAAGAAAACCCAGTCGCGGCTACTTAACGGCACCCTGCTGCGGACCTGGACCGGTGCCTCCGGTACCCGGCAACTGGTATTCCGCTGGCCTCAGGTCAGACGCATGCTGATCGACATCCACGAAGGGACGGGATCGCCCGATGCTGTTGCCGCCTGACGGACGATCGCTGCTCACCGACGTTCTGCGCCCTCCGCCCGGATACCGGCTGGACCGGGCGATCGCTACCACCTTCACCCTCGAACTGGACGCGCTGCTCGCCGCGCCGCTCGCCTTCGCCGCCCATGCTGTGCGCGAGGAGGACGACTCGATCTCGGTGATGGACGCCGTGCAGCGCTGCGCCGATCGGATCGACGTGTTCTGCCAGGCCGGGCACATCGGCGCGCCGGCCACGACATCGGGGCTCCTGCTGCTGCTCGAACAGATGGTCCACCCGGTTCACCGTCCGAAGCCTGGCCGGCTGTTCCACCCGAAGCTGTGGCTGGTCCGCTACGCCGACGATCAAGGCGACCGGCAACTGCGGCTGGTGGTGCTGAGCCGGAACCTCACCAACGACCGCAGCTGGGATGTCTGTCTCAGCCTTGACGGAAGTACAGGCAGCAGGCCCGCTGCGGGTAATACGCCGCTGGTGAAACTGGTGCGGCATGCGGTCGGACGCACGACCCAGCCAGTTCCTCCCGATCGGGCAGCCGCGATCGAAGGACTGCTCGAGGATGCCCGGCGTGCCGTCTGGGATCCGCCAGAAGGCTTTCGGGAGCTGGCGTTCCACGCCCTAGGCGTGCCCGGCGGGTCTCGTCCCCAGTTCGGCGGAACCCGGCACCTGGTCATGGCGCCCTTCGTGGAGGAGAGGGGCCTGACGACCTGCGCACCCGGCAACGGCGAACTCACCGTCATCGGCCGTCAAGAGGAACTGGACCGGATGCCGGAGGACGCGCTCCACGACTGCGAAGTCTTCGTCCTCGATGACCTGGTTGCAGCCGGTGGCGACAGCGAGCTAAGCGCGGCCCTGCACGCCAAGACCTACGTGATCGAGTACGGGCACCGGGCTCATGTCTTCGTCGGCTCGGCCAACGCCACCGCCGCCGCATTCACCGGCAACGTCGAGTTGCTGGTCGAGCTGATCGGCTCCAAGAGCCAGCTTGGCATCAACACCATGATCGGTGACAGTGCCGCGCTGCGCACGATCCTTCAACCGTACGAGCGGGGACCCGCGCCCGAACCCGACGACGAGGCCAGCTGGCAACTGGAGAATGACCTGTTGGAGTTCGCCGCGGTGCCCTTCCGCGCCACTGTGCTCGGCGGTGCCGAGCCGTACGAGCTGTACGTCACCGCCGAGGTACTGCCGCAACTGTCGCCAGGCGTGACAGTCACGATCGGCCTGCTCACGCTGCCCGGGGAGACGGCGCCATTGATACCCGGCACCGCCGCTGACGCCGTCTTCACGAATCTGCCGACCACCTCGATCACACGGTTCCTGGTGCTGACCGCGACCGGCGCCTCCGGCGACACCCGGCGGGCGGTCACGGTCGCCGAATTGATCGGCGACCCCGCCGATCGTCTGGACCGGGTCCTCGCCGAGCAGATTGACACACCAGAGAAGTTTCTGCGGTTTCTGATGCTCCTGCTCGGCCTCGGCACCGCGGATAACCGTGCCGAACTCGCCGCGGCCCTCGGCGCCGGCAGCAAGTGGCGGGGAGCCAGCCCAAACGGACTTCTCGAAATCCTGCTCGGTGCCCTCGCGGACCGGCCGGCCCAGCTCGACGACCTGGCACGGCTGGTAGGCCGGATGGCCGCGACCGGGCAGGGGCGTGCCGTACTGCCGGACGGTTTCCTGGACCTGTGGGACCTCGTCAACCAGGTCCGCCTCGATCTCGCAGAGACAATCGCATGTCCGGTCTAAAAGACTTCCAACGCGACACCGTCGACTACATCCTGGAGCGGTACTTCGGTAGCGACCCGACCCGCCGGTTCCTGGTCGCCGACGAGACTGGCCTGGGCAAGAGCGTCGTGGCTGGTGGGCTCGTTGCTGAACTCATCGAGCGCCTGAATTGCGACGACAGTGTGCAGCGGATCGACATCGTATATATCTGCTCTAACCAGGACATCGCCGCGCAGAACCTGGCACGCCTGGCGGGTCCGCAGCACCAGACCCACACTGTCTCCAGCCGGCTCACCCTCCTCGGCCTGCAATTGCCCGAACTCCGTCAACACGACACCGGAGGCAAGCCGGTCAACTTCGTGTCGTTCACCCCGGGCACTTCCTTCGACAAGGGCTGGCGAACCGGCAAGGCCGAGGAGCGTGCCCTGCTCTATTACCTGCTGAAACGGCCGGACTGGGACGGCTGGCAACGCAAAGCCGCCCTGCGAGTCCTGCAATGCACCAGCCGATCCCTGGAGAGATTCCAGCAGCGATGCGACGCTGTCGCATATCGCGCTGACTCCGCCGGCTTCGAGGCGACAGTGCTGGAGGGATTCCAGCGGCGGGCGAGGGAGCGCAAGCTGCTCGACCGGTTCCAGACCATGGTCGACGACCTCGGCCGCCGGACCGCGTTAACCGGTAGCGAACCGGAGCAGGCCCGCGAGATCGTCGGCGAGTTGCGCGGTGTCCTGGCGCAGGCAGGCGTCGACGCACTCGAACCCGACCTGATTGTCCTCGACGAGTTTCAACGCTTCCGTCACCTGCTAGACCGCGACCAAGGCGGGGAGGCCGCCGAACTGGCGCACCACCTGTTCAGCCACCCGGACGCGCGAGTGCTGTTGCTCTCCGCCACCCCGTACAAGCCCTTCACCTATGCGGAGGAGTCCGCCACCGACGATCACCACGCGGACCTGAACACCGTCCTGCGCTTCCTCTGCGCTGATGAGGGCTGGAACAGCGCCATACGTGTGCAGCTCAGCGTCTACCGTGACGCCCTCGTCGCCGGAGCCGATACCGGTGCGATCCGGGCGGAGGTGCGGCGCCTGCTACTGCGGGTGATGTGCCGAACCGAACGCCCCGCACCTGGAGAACACACGATGCTCTCCGAGCACATCACCCCGGCCGATGATCTCGATGCCGCCGATATCCGGTCCTTCGTCGCGATGAAGCGGCTTGGTACGGAACTCGGGGCACCGGTCAACCTTGATTACTGGAAATCTGCGCCCTACTTCCTCAACTTCGTCGAGGGATATCAGCTCGGTCATCGTCTGCACGATGCGCTGCAGAATGGCCCCAGCGATCGAGTGCGCGACATCCTCGCGTCTGCTCGGTTACTGGACCCTGACGTGATCGTTGGATACGGCTTGGTCGACCTTGGCAACAGCAAGCTGCGCAAGTTAGCAGACCAGACGGTAGGGCAGGACTGGTGGCAACTGCTGTGGATGCCGCCCTCACTGCAGTACTACCGGCTAGGTGAGCCGTTCGCGCGCGCGGCCGAGCAGCAAATGACCAAACGACTGGTGTTCTCTTCCTGGAACGCCACGCCGACTGCGGTTTCCGCCCTGCTCAGCTACGAGGCCGAGCGGAGGGTGCGCAAGGACCGCCCTGATCCGCCCCGCTCCCGGCTCGACTACCGCACTGATGACGGCAAGGCCGCGGCAATGAGCACGCTTGTGCTGTTCTGGCCACATCCCGGGCTGGCCTACGAGTGCGATCCCCAGGCCGTCGCCAGAACCCACCCGGACCGGCTCATGAGCCTGCCCGAGGTAGAAGCCGCGTGCCGTGCCCGGCTCGGCGAGGCTCTCCCCGACAACCTCCACGGAGAGCACCACACTGGTGAGCGGCAACCGTGGCGTGCCGTGCTGCGCTGGCCTGGGGCTCTGCCCTCGCCGGATTTCACGGCCGCCGACGCAGTGAACGTCATGCAAGATCCCGATACACCCGAAGAGACCTACCTTGGTCTTCAACGGCACGTGGAACACGTCCTTACTACCGTGACGGACGATCGCGAGCCGGTCGGCGCGGACCCCGTCGGCGTCCTCGACGAGTTGGTCCCGATTGGTATGCATGCGCCCGGCAACGTTGCCTGGCGCGCGCTGCGTCGGCTAGTCACCGAAGAGGACGAAGTCACACCGCTGGGTTTGTGGAGCGCGGCGGCAGTGATCGGCGACGGCTTGCGCAGCGTCTTCAACCGTCCCGATTCGATGGCACTGCTTGACCGGCTTGACCTAGGCGGTCACTACTGGCAGGCGGTATTGCAGTATTGCGCCGCAGGAGGACTGCAAGCCGTCCTGGATGAGTATCTCCACGTGCTGCACAGCTCGGCGGGCGACCGCAAATGCACCGACGACGACCTCTGGCACCTAGCGAGTACCGTGTGGGCGGCGCTGACGTTGAGGCCGGCACCGTACGTCGCGTCCAACCCACTGGACTACCAGAGGCCTATCCGGATTATGGGCCGGTTCGCACTACGCTACGGCGGGCGCACCGACAACGAGGCGACCGCCGACCGCACCAAAGCGGTGCGCCAGGCCTTCAACAGCCCGTTCTGGCCGTTCGTCGTCAGCACCACTAGCGCCGGGCAGGAAGGCATCGACTTCCACACCTACTGTTCGGCAGTGGTGCACTGGAACACGCCGGCCAACCCCGTGGACTTCGAACAACGGGAAGGCCGGGTACATCGCTTCGGTGGACACGCCGTCCGGCGCAACGTCGCTGCCCGGCATCGTGCCGAAGCGCTGTGCTCACCGACGACCGATGTGTGGAAGGCCGCCTACGACGCCGCCCGCGAGACTTCACACCTGGGCGATCTGATGCCGTACTGGGTGTATCCCGGCCCGGCAACGATCGAACGCCATCTGCTGCCGTTGCCGCTGAGCCGCGACCTGCCCCGTTACCGTCAGCTGCAGCGGGACTTGGCGCTGTATCGGCTGACGTTCGGCCAGCCTCGGCAGGAGGACATGCTGACACTGCTGGCTAGTACCGGCCGGACAACGGACATGGGTGAGGTGATCGATTTACGGCCGCCCGGCCGCACCTGAGGGCAGCACTTACAGTGGTTGGTCTCGCCCATCTTCTGGCCTGGAATCCAGTCGGCATACGAACTGATCTGGGGCGACGACCACGGGCAGGCACACGCCCTCACCCACGTGGCGCCCCGATCCAGGGCGAGATCAACTGGGATGTGGGCTGGTTCTTCCTCGCCGGCGTATCTGCGGAAGAGGGATCGGGACAGAACAGCCCTTGCCTCCCTCCCCTCTCTACTACGTCTGCTCCCGTGGATCTCATCTCGTGGCCGGAGCGTTCTGTCGAGCGTTCGGGCGCCGGCTGACCTCTCCCCGGCGGCAGGAGATGTCAGGCTCTCGGCGATCAAGTCCGTCGCAAGTAGCCAGTGGTCTCGCTGGCTCATGGCTGCCAGGTCAGGATGTTGGGTAGGCGTACGCCAATGAGACGTCCTCTGAGAAACGGGGGGCTCAGCGCCTGGTCTATGCCGGCGTGTGTGGTCGCGTGTCATCACGGGAAGCATGAGGCGTGTGCGGCTTCGCTGGGCGTTTGCGGCGTGCTTTGTGGCGGGCTGCGCGTCCGCGGTCTCGGTAATGTTCCTCATCGGACAGAGACTTCAGCGGGCCGACCAGTGGTCCAGCGTCGCCGCGTTCGGCGCCACGGTGATCTTCGGGCTGCTCAGTGTTTATTTCGCTGTGCGCCGTGCGAGAACGCCGCTGGCTCCCGCCGCCGCGGCTGAGCCCGGTCCGGCCGGCACGGAGGGCGGCCGGGACATCAACGTCTCCGGCGGGAATGTGGCGTACGCCGAAAACGGCCCTCAGGCGAACCATTTCCACAGCCCGCCCGGGCGTGCCCACGGATTCACGGATGAACAGCGATGCCTCCTCAGAGGTGCTCACAAGGTGTTGTGCAACGCGCTGCGCGGCGAGCATGAACATTTCGATCACCTGCGAGCAGCACCGCGCGACGTCAGCGGCGATGTCACTGCGGACATGACCATCCGGGAGGCCACCGTCGGTGCGCTCGACCGCTACCTCAAGACCCTCGCCAAAACCCATCATTCCGCAGCGCAGCGCTGTAAGGCACCCTGTTGCAGATGTTCAGCCTGGCAGTCCGCCACGGTGCACTCCCAGTCAACCCGGTCCGCGACGTCGGCCGGCTGCCGCGACCACGCAAGATCGTCGTCGCCATGACCTTCGAAGAGATCGAACGAGTACGTCACGCTCTGCACCTATGGCGTACCACCAAAGCCGTTGGACCCAACGAGAGCCGAGCCTGCACCGACCTGTTCGATCTGCTCCTGTCCACCGGCTGCCGCATCGGTGGGGCCTGTGCCTTGCGCTGGCACGACGGTCTTTCCGGACTGTCCATCGTGCCTGCGGCTCCCCGGCACGATGACCGGCGGCTCGCACCAACGACCAAGACGATCAGAGATCAGGCTGGCGATACCGGCATGGAAGGCAGGTAGTCGTAGCCGCTCATTCGCAGGTCGTCCGGAATCGCTGCAAGCCATCTAGTTTGGGGCATGGGGAGGGCCTCGACCGCCTCTTCCCGCATGGCGAATCTAGGCAGCCGGGCCGTCAGCCATGGCTAAGACTCCGTACTCTAGATCGCGATGCTCATGTACGCCGCTCCTGACGCCCCGAGTTGGACGGACAAGCTTGAAGCGTGGTCTACCCTTGGTGGTGCCATCTTCACCGCCTCCGCCGTCATCGTTGCCTTTCTGGTCTGGCGCCACGACCAGCGCTTGAGGCGCGAGGACGAGCTAGGCCGTGAGTCCTCGGCGGCGCGTCGAGTCCTGACAAAGGTTGACCTGATCGGCGATAGAGAACAAGGCCTTCTTGGGGTTAGCTATGTAGTGAGGAACAATAGCCAAGAGGCAATATCGGACATCGGTGCTGTTTTGGACTTTGCCGAACCAGCTCCCCATATCGACATCCGCGATATTCCTGAACTGCAGCCCGGTGCTCGACACTCCGATAAATCTCTTTTTGAGGCGCCTCAGTTCTGGCCGAAAAGCAGGATGTCGTTTCAGACAGGGGAGAGGATCGCACCGGCCGAGATCACGCTCTGGTTTACCGACAGCAACGGGTTCCGTTGGAAACGCATCGGTCGAAGCGAACCGGAGCGTCAAGGGCGGATCCGAGTCAAGAACCGGGTAACTCCGCTGCTCCTTGAGTACCTACGCCTGACACCAGCCGCCCGGCAAGTCCGTTTCTTTTATTACCAGTGGCGCCGTCGTTTTTTCAACTTACTCACCGACAAGCTCGATGAACGGCACCGAGATCCGCCCGCGCCGTTCAGGGCATACCTTGGTCGCTTTGCGGCAGACGTCTGGAAGCACCTTTCCCAAGTCTTGATCACCATGTGGGGTCCTTGGCCTTGGAGGTAAGGAGATGGCCATGACTCTTGAGCCTGCGGACGCTGTCACTGGGACGTGTTAGGTGCCGTCCTAGCAGAGCGAGCTGACCGCGAACTTCCAACCCCGGCCGCCGCGGGCGTGCCCATCCCTGGCATGACTCGGGGTCCTGGCTCATGGGAGCGCGCTGGGAGCACGGCGCTGACCCGGCCACGTCGCAGCGCTCGACTAAGGTGCCGGCGGTGGGGGAGCAAACTGCTCTTCGACAGCTTGATGTCTTCCCTGTTCAGAAGGCTTTCCGGCAATGGTGGGGAGCGCCGCCACGATGAAACCGTGCTGTGTGGGACGGGTGGTGCGGCGCTGCTCCTAAGATCGACGATCGGACTGGGAGCACGCGGGGTCGAAATCAGCAGCGCCGAACAGCGCCGGGCGGCGTTCAGCGGCGTCGGGCGACGGCGGCCGAGCAGACCATGAATGTGTCTGTACTGGTCAGCGGCTTGATGGGGCTACGTGCACACAGGAGTGCTCCATCGAACGGCGCCCAACAGCGTCGAAGAGCACGCGTATGCAGGTCAATAGCGTCGTATCGCGTGACTACTTTCCTGAGGCTGCTCCCATGAACTTTCTTTCCTGAGCGGAGCGTTCTGTCGAGCGTTCAAGCGTTTGCTGACCACTACTCGGCGGTAGGAGCGGTCGCGGCTTCCGCCGGGCCGGAAGCCGTTTCATCGCTGTTTTAGGCTGTCGAGGATTTCATCGTCGCCGAGGTTGGCGCGTTCGGCGTCGTTGAGAATCCATTGATCGTCCGGTGGTGCGCCGATGGCCCTTATCCCGGCGACGATGCGGGCGTAGAAAAGGACGAGGAACAGCTCCGCGGGAGAGCGGCTCAGCCTGCGACCGCGTAGCTGGGCGCAGGGGCAGTTGTCGTACAGAGCGCCCAGCAGGTCTTGGATGGGGCCGAGGTGGAGAACGGCTACATCGTCGGCATCGGCTGGGTCGCTCGGTGCCGGCCGGCGGACGTCAAGCTGGAGAGCCCACCGTCCGCGATAGCTGCCCTGCAGTACACCGGCCGGCCGCGGGTGAGCAGCCGCGTTGGCTGAGTCAGGATTCGAACAGAGTCGCACCGGCGGCTCACCGAGAGTCATGACGACCAGCAAAGCCGACGCCGGGACGACCGTCGAGATGGGGCACCCGTTCGGGTGGAAGGTGGACCGATGACATCGGTCCCTGCTGTCACGATCGAGGTGCCCGGTGGACCTCACCCTGGCTTCCGCGGAGGGATACGGGAAAGGGTGCCTGAGCCGTTCCGGAGTAGAGCGAGACAGACCAAACGTGAAGAGGCCGGGGCGAGTAGCGCAGACGGGGCGTTGCGGCACTGGACAGCCCGGCGACGCTCGTCTGTCACTCACGAGGAGTAGTGATTGCCCCCGCCCTATCCGCCCTATTCGGCGAAGGTGCGCTGGTCGTGTTGGCTGAAGCTGATGCCGACGTCTGCCGGTGGGTGTGGAGTCACTACCGGAACGTGCGCAGGCTCCATCGTCCTCTGGCCGGCCCCCGAAGCGAGTTCTGAGTCTCGCGTCGGGGAGGAAGCTGTCGCCCTCATTGGGGGCCTCAGGGTCCGCGGGCTCATTTCGGCGCTGTGCGGTTTCGGTAGTTGTGCTGTGTGGACCGTCGTTGCTAGTTTAGGTCATATAAGAGGGGTAAAAATTTAGGAGTAAACGAGTTGCTTGATGGGTTGAAGCCAGGAGACCAGCTCCTGCGGCGTGAGGTGCACGCCCGTTTTGGTGGCCGGCAGCAGGGTGGGATCGGGCCATCGTCGAAGACGCCGGTGGTGTTGTTCTTTACGGACCCGGTTACGGGGCAGAAGCATGGCTATTACGACGGCTGGGACGGCGATGGCTACTTCAACTACGTGGGTGAGGGCCAGACCGGCGACCAGCGCCTGGTGCAGGGCAACAAGAGCATCCTCAACCATCAGGCGGACGGCCGCTCGCTGGAAGGCTTCCTCGCCAGCGGCTCGACCGTCACCTACCTCGGCGAGTTCACGCTCGTCGACCACTACTTCACTGATGCTCACGAAAGCGGCAGCGACGACAGGCGCCAGGTCGTCGTCTTCCGGCTCCGACCGCTTAGCAAAGTGCCCGTGGATATGCCCAACGTGCCGTTCACGCGTGAACGCGTTCCGCAGGTGGAGGTCGTTGCGGTGGAGGAACGCAACACCGAGCGCGCGTTCGTTACCCCGAACCGCGAACCTTACGAGATGGAACGCCGCGAGGCAGATCTGGTGTACCGGTATCGGCAACACCTGCACCGACTCGGTCATGAGGTGCATCGCCTGCGACTGTTACCGCCCGGCGAAACCGCACCGCTGTACTGCGACCTCTGGGACGTGACCGCCCGAACCCTGATCGAAGCGAAAGCCACCGTCAGCCGCGAACACCTACGTACCGCTGTCGGCCAGCTGCTCGACTACGGCCGCTTCGCCAACGCCGACCAACTGGCCGTTCTGGTGCCCAGCCGCCCTCGCCCAGACCTGGTCGCCTACCTCGCCAGCGTCGGCATCACCGCGGTGTACCCCGCCGGTGACGGATGGGAGCAGGCATGACCCCCACCGTCAATCTCGAACGCCGACTCAGCCTGGTGACGGCTGATAGCGGGTGGGTCTGGTGAGCGCCTCAACTCGGGCCCTGTGGCTCGCCGTGATCGTCATCTTGGGACTGCTTGTTGGCGCCGCCGCCGGCGTGATTACCTGGATCAACAACCGCAACCCGTACGCCGGCATCATTGCCGCTGGCGGCGGCTTCGCGGGCACCGTCGCCTTACTGATAGCGATGGCAGCCTTTCTAGCCGCAGGCACCTAAACGTCCGATCCGCCTCGCATGCTCAAGCGCGGTCCTGCACGTGTAGAAAGGCGACGCAGGCAGGAAGCTATTGCGTCTCGTCCAGGCTGCCGGCATCCCGCCCAGAGCGATCTCGTTCCGTCCAGCGGACGATCAGGCGGGCTTGGCGGACACCGGCGAAGCTGGGACGGATGCCATGGATACCAGTGAGGACCTCCGCAGGACGCGGCCATTTTCGCTGGTGACCGTGCCGTCTGCTACCAGCGGCCTCAACGCCGTAATGACATGCTCCGGTCGATAGACGGTTCCCAGGAGCGCGAAATTCCGGAGTTCCTCGACACGTGCTGGCCCGTTGTCTCGCAGCTTCTGGACGAGGAGCCGCGTGAGAGGCCCGAGCTGTGGTTGGTCCAGGTCGAACAAGGTTTCGGCTTGCTCGTCGCGAGGGTCACGAAACCCGACACCCTGGGTACGGTCGACTTCCCACAGGCTGTCTTTCATCTTCTTCACGCCAAGTCGGTGACGTGTCCCGAAAACGAGGTATAGGGGCTGTCCGTGGCGCGGGATCAGCTCGAAGTCCAGCAGGTACGGGAAACCGGCAGCGTGAAGTGCCTGGCGGTAGCAGGTGAGGATGTGGCGGCTCTTCGCTGCGGGAGGCAGGTTCGTCACCGTGCGCCAGGTTGAGTCTCCGCCGAATATCTCGTCGCCGGCTTCGCCGAGGTCGCTGACAAATCTGACGAAGTGCTGCGGGAACAGCGTGACGATGACTTCGCTCGAGACGTTCGTGGCCAGACGCTGGAGAAGCCGGAAGGGCACTGGTGCGTTGCCCCATGAGTCCAGATTGGCGAAGATTGGCTGCCCCCAGGCCCTGACGGCGTCGAGGGTGGCCTCCAGGTGGCTGGTGCACGTGCCCTTGACGATCTTGAGCGGGATCGCGTCTTCTGACCTTGGACGTTCAGGGAATGCCTTTCGAAGGGTGTCCCACAGCATGTCGACGCAGCGCTGGTCGTCATCGACGAACACGAAGCGCGCCACGCCCTTGGTTGCGGGGACCTTGCTGGTGAGGGCCTGCATCGCGATGACTGGTGAACCGAACTCGCCGCCGCTGTAGATGCCCGGCCCGGAGAAGCCTTCGGCATATGTCACCGAGGGATAGGCGTTGGAGCCGTTCAACAGGATAGGAAACCATCGCTCGAGATAGCGCCGGTAGATGTCGTGCTTCGCGCCGGTGTGCTCGTCGCGTGACCACGGCACAGGACCTTTGACCGGCATTCGACCCCCTCGACTACCCATCGTCAGGCATCAGTCTCTCACTGTCACCTACGTGGGGGAAGCCCGGCGTCGTGGGCGGCGTCGAGCCAGGGGAACAGCTCTACTAAGGGTCCGACATAGGAACCGGCATCTCAGAGTGCTCCCTACCGTCGAGTTGCCGACCGCCGGCCTTCGGGGTGTGCCCGCCCCACTGCTTGAAGAAGAAGGCCGTTCCCGCGGCGGCGCACTGATCGCGAAGCCCGCGAACCCAATCCGGGTCCATCGGCCGATGGTTGTATCCGGACTCTCCGCCGGCGATCAGCCAATGGATACCGCCTAGGTCCAGACCGGGCAGCGGACCGAGTAGGGGCTCAGCCGAGATGAAGCGCACCGCGGCGGGCACCTGCTGCAGGTGTTCGACGCGAGCGACCTCGCCGCCGCTCTCGATGCTTACTCCCATCCACACGTTCGGCGGCCAATCCAGCTGTGGGGCAACTTTCGCGAGCCTGGCTGCCCGCTTAGTAAGCACCTGATAGGTGTGCCGCGGAGTGGAACCCATGACCTCGAACACGCGCCGTACGTAGTCGAGCGGGACTCGGGCATGGAAGAGATCCGACATCGAGTTCACGAAAACGACGCGTGGGTCCCGCCATCGTCGCGGAATGTCCAGGGTGTCCTCGTGGATTGAAACATCGAATCCGGGACCGGAGGTCCGTGGGTCGCCGTCGGCTTGGTACTTCGCGGAACCCATGGCCTTCAAGCGTCTTGAGAGGGCAAGGGCGTAGCAATTATCGCAGCCGGCAGAAACCCGATCACAGCCCGTGGTCGGATTCCATGTTGCCTCTGTCCACTCGATCGCACTGCGATCCGCCACTTACCCCACCTCCCCCGAACCGCCATCCTGTCGAACATCCGTACGGCAGGGAAGGGGTTGCCGGCAGTAATACGCGATGGGTACAGCTGGGATGGTCAACGAACCAGGTGCACTTAGGTGGTGGCCTGAAGGACTCAGGCGAGGATCTGCTAGCCAAGGCATCTGTGTCTGACTGCCTATCAGCAGCGCCAGATCCCTCCGGCTAGCTCGGCGCTTCAGCGGTAGCACCCCACCAGGTGGCACCTGAACCGCAATCATCCGTCCCATCGGCCATTTCGACAGCTCACGGATAGTTAACCTGCCCGAGTGCCACTCGTTAACCTGAGCCCTGCTCACCTGCACCTACTCAAAGCCAGCATCACTCTCGTCGGGCGTGCCCACGGTTTCACCGATGAGCAGCGACGCCTCCTCAAAGGCGCTCACAAGGTGCTGTGCAACGCGCTGCGCGGCGAGCATGAACATTTCGACCACCTACGGGCAGCTCCCCGTGACGCCAGCGGCGATGTCACAGCGGACATGACCGTTGAACGACTCGCCGATGCCTGGCTCGACGAGATCCTCATCGAGAACCGGATCAAACGACAGACCGTTGACCACTACGCCAACAACCTGCACTACTGGATCCTGCCCACGATCGGGGACATGACCATCCGGGAGGCCACCGTCGGTGCGCTCGACCGTTACCTCAAGACGCTTGCCAGAACCCATCCTTCCGCAGCGCAGCGCTGTAAGGGCACCCTGTTGCAGATGTTCAGCCTGGCAGTCCGTCACGGAGCAATCCCGGTCAACCCGGTCCGCGATGTTGGCCGGCTGCCAAGACCACGCAAGATTGTTCTCGCCATGACCCTCGACGAGATCGAAAGGGTCCGCCACGCCCTGCACCTATGGCGCACCACCAAAGCCGTTGGACCCAAGAAGAGCCGCGCTTGCACCGACCTGTTTGACCTGCTCCTGGCCACCGGCTGCCGCGTCGGAGAAGCCTGTGCCCTGCGCTGGCAGGACATCGATCTGCATGCCGGAACCCTCACCGTTGCCGGCACCATGGTCTTCCTTAAAGGCAGCGGCTGGGAACGTCAGGACTTTCCCAAAACTGTTGCCGGGCAACGCACTATTTACCTGCCGACCTTCGCCCTGGCGATGCTCAGCCGCCGCCAGACCGAGGAACCCCATTGCCGCGACGACCCCCTGTTTGCCAGCCGCACCGGCACGTTCGTACAACCGGACAACATGCGCCGCTCACTACGCAGCGCGCTACAACGGCAGGCGGACCTGAAGTGGGTGAGTCCCCACGTGTTCCGTAAGACCGTCGCCACCGTGTTGAGTGGACAGGGCCTAGTCACCGAAGCCGCCGCCCAGCTCGGGCACGTCGACGAGAGCATCACCAAGAAGTTCTACATCCAGAAACCAGCGACCGCCCCCGACGTCAGCCACGCCCTGGAACTGCTGATCGGCGGCGGGAATCGTCAATGAGATGACCGTCGGGCGGATAGCTAAACGTGGACCATGCGGGATGCGGGCGGTGCCCGCCGACGTCGTTCACCACTGCGGCAGGACCAATAACGGCTGAGTTTCCTAAACCTCGTCGTCGACGCCGTGCGCGGCCGCGGCCAGCCGCACGTGCTCGCCGGTCAGCGTCCCGGCCGCGCACAACTGCAGCAGCCGTGCCACCGTAGCCGCTCCGCTGCTGTGCGGGATCTGCGGCCCTACGAGCGCGCCGCTACCGGTTCCGTGGCGTGCGGCGATTTTTCAACGCCCAGAACAGGTTGCCCGCGCAGACCAGAGCGCAGGCGCCGAACGTGACCGGCGGCCACCACGCCCCGCCCGGGGTCCACCAAGAGGCAAGCGCCAGCCACGCGAACACGATCAGCAGCACCGTCCAGCCGATTACGAACCACGGCACTCGTCGACCGGCCACACGCCCTCCCCAGCGCTCGTCACAGCGGCCCAGCAAAGGCGGGTCGTCCGGACACATTTTACAGTCAACTACACCCAGAGATCCGCAGGCAACGATGCCGTGCGTTACTCGACGGGTGGAGGCGCGGGTTGTCTGACCCTTATGCGACGTCCCACCCGATGTTTCTCAGGAGGACCTTCGCGGACGCGACCAGGTACAGCGCGAGCTGGTTCTCGCCCTCGGCGAGGATCCGGTTCAGGTTCCGGTTCAACACCGCCCGGACTATCCCTTTCGACTCCGGCGTCTGCTGCTGCAGTTCCCCCTCAACGATCTCGGAATCCCGGCGGATTGCCTCCACGTCGTAGTTCGGTCGGCGCTGCGCCGGGCGCCGCTGCAACGGTGGACCCGTCACCGCCCGCCGCGATGGCTCCCCGTGGCGAACGACAGGTCAGTCCCGGTACAGGGCCGCCCGGGGCTGTGTCGTTGGCGGGGCCATCCACGGACACTCAGTTGGCGTCGACACGGACAGATGCTGACTTCTCCCGCGACATCTAACTGGCGCCCAACAACAGATCCGCGCAGCGAGCCCAGAGCGACTAGAGGCTGATGAGAGAATCGTGCCATGCCGCATGATCACGGTATCTCCGTCGGTTCGGGCTCGGTGCGGGCAGGACTGGACACCAATATCATCCCGCTCGGTGAACGCGCTCTTCGTGGCCTCCTTGACCACGTGATCGCTGTCGGAGACGAGGCTGAGTCGACCTACCTCGAGGTCAAGAGCACCCTTGATATGAACGGCAAGGTCGCCGCAGCAAAGATCGCGAAGTTCCTTCTGGGCGCAGCCAATCGGCGTCCGCGCGAAGCCGCCAGGCACTTCCGTGGGTACGCCGTGTTGGTGATCGGTGCACAGAAGGACGGCGCAGTAGGCGTACCACGCGGGACGGAGGCACACGAACTCGAAGATCGTCTCCGTCCCTACCTTGGACCGCAGTTCCCAGCGTTCGAGTTCGGAAGGATCGGTGTAGACGCGGGGAACGAGGTGCTGTTCGTTATCGCGCAGCCACCGCAGGAAGGGCAGACGATCTTTGCGTGCCATAAGAGTTTTCAGGGAGATGACCGCCGCGACAACCTTGAAGACGGCGCGATATACGTACGGGGCACCAGCAACACCCGGCCGGCTCGCTCCGGCGAGGTCGAGGCACTCGTCGAACGAGCGCGCGGTGGCGGGAAGCCGCCGATCGCACTCGAGGTTGAGGTGCTTGGTCCCATCTGCCGAGTTGACCGTGTAGAGGAGGTCCTGGAAACTCTTCGCGGCTACGAAAAAGAGCAGGTCGGCAAGGAACCAGAGCTCGCGACGGACGCGTTCGCGGCAACATCCATTCGGCTGGCCTCAAGCGTCTTCGGCGGAACAGCGCACCTGACCGCAGAGGATCGTGAGCATGCATTGGACACGTGGCGGAAAGGCAGAGCCCAGCATATCGCGAGAGGCCGCTTGCACTTCTTGGGAGTCGCGCTCACGGGTGTTGGCGTTCGTGTCGTCAGCCGGGACAGGTTCGTCGCCAAGCCACACCTGATCGTGACCTTCCACGGCTGTGAGCTGCTCGACTACCTCGCTCCTGATGACGCGGACTACACAACGGCGGTCGAACCCATTCTTCGCGAGAGTCGTCCGCTCGAAGCGCCCATCGACTTCGCCGCCCTGCGAGCCCAATCCCAGGACTACCCCGTGACATGGCGCAATCGCGGCGACGACGCCGAAGTCGTGCTGACACCGGAGTCGTTTCGTCCGAACGTACCCTGGACGAGCGACCAGGACGACTACGTAATTGTCACGAGGGATTCCCAGACCACCTCGGTAGACATCACTTGGGTCCTCACCGAGGACGGCAATGATGAGGTGACCAGCGGCGCTCTCAAACTGCCGACCAACGAACTCATCGACGCAGCCGACCTATTCAGCTCGCTGTTCCTCAGAGAGGACTGACACGGCAAATCCCCGTTGCCTGCGTCATCCCGATCCGGAATCCACCCACCAAACGGATGACCCACGCTCCGAGCAAGGCCAAACGGACGTTCGATAGGCGGGCGGCAAACGATATCTGGCCGTCACCAGTGCCCGACCACCTTGGCTTGGCCGCCAGGCGCACAACATGCCACAGGCCGGGCTCGGCACGATCTTTCTTGCTACGGCTGATGACCCCGGGAGCCAGAGTGGATCCCTCGCTGGCGGGGGAGCAGCGACATAGTAAAACGTACCCTTCTGAGATGACCGGCTGGCGAGCTCATGCTCCCAGACGTGCTCCCACCCCAAGGCCTTGTCGGCCTCCTGCGGGGAATTGGTCCTCTCGTCTGATCCGGGCTTCGGAACCGGGCCGAGGTCTCGTCTGCCAGGGGAGCAGTATGGCTCCAGTCGGCGAGCATGTTCGAGCAGCTCAACGCCCGTTCGCGTCGACCATGGGGAGCACCACGACGATGAATTCGATGTCCCCGGCAGGGGTCATACCGGACTGCTCCCCAAATCGACGATCGACAGGGGAGCAGGCGGGGTTGAAATCAGCACCGCCGAACAACGCCGAACGGCGTTCAGCAGCGCCGGACGACGGTGGTTCACCAGCATCGATTTGCATTTTGCCTGGTCATCGACTTGATCGGGCTACGTTCACACCGGAGAGGTCACTGGTTCGATCCCAGTATCGCCCACGAGTATTCCTAGCTGCGAAGGCGCTCGGTCTTGTGATCTACAAGGCCGGGCGTTTTGTCATGCTTGGGGGAGCAGACTGGGAGCAGCGCCTTGACTCCCGAAGAGACCTCCTTCGAGGACGCTCGCTGACTGGGATGTCGAGCAGCGTTCAACAGCACTAAACGGCTTTCAAGGTCCTCGTGCGGTGGTGACCACTCCTGTCGTTGCTCCCGTGACCACTACCTGCTTTGCGAAGTGGTCAGGTGCCGTGCCGGGTAGCGCCGTAGGGTGGCGTACGTAGTCCAGTGGCGGTCAACAGCATCGCCCCGGCTTGACTCGCCTGCGGTGTATCACCGAATGCCGCCCGCGCGGGCTGACCGCCACTCGGCGGCCGGAGTGCTCTGTTGAGCGTTCGGCGAGCTGGCTGACGTCTTGCTGACGATGTTGATCAGTCACTCGATGATGCGTTGTGACCGCGCAGCGGCGCATGATGGGCCAGGTGATCCAGCCGCGCCTTTGATGAAGCCGAAGCCGGCACCGTTGGCTGGAGGCGCAGGTACTGCCAGCGTTCGCTGAGCGGATCCTTCCCGTCGAGACCGTGGTCGCGTGACGTAGCCCCGCTCTGCACGTTTCCGATGCGCGGCCGGTTCGGGATCCGCTCGCTGGGGCGACCGCACTCATGCACGGCATGCCGGTCGTCACTCGCAACGTGGCCGAGCCCGTGCGTCCGTCATCGCGGCGAATGAGTTGGTCGTTATGACGTTGCGTTCGAAATTTGGTGCAGGATCCATAGAGACTCGTTTGCCTTGTGCCAGTTCGGCCAGTCAACATTTGGCCAGCCCGATGTGCGCTGGAGCTGCAGGTGCCGTTTCCGGAGGGCGCTCAGCTGTTCAAGGGGTACGCGACTGACGTCGCCGCCGGCCTCCAGGACGGATGATGCGAGGCGGATGACATCGGCATCTGCGTGCCTGATTCGATCCGGCTTCTTCAACAGGAACCCCAGGGCGAAGGTCGCGGCCCGTTGCGAATCGCCGTACCAGTAGAGCTGCAGCGTGGGGTCGGTGTCCGACGATCGGGGGGTGCGCCACCCGAGCCGTTTTGCCTGTTTCCGGCGGGCGGCATACGCGTTTACCTCCGCCAGCCACAACCGACGACTCTCCGTCAGCGTGTCCAGCGCTCGGAGTAACGCGATCTCGTCACGGCGAACGGCTCCGGCGACATGGTTGAGGTAACCGAACGTCGCCAGAAACCCCAGAGGCTGGTAGCGCTGGACGCATCCGGCCAGGGCGTTGACCCGCCGCCCATAGGGCAAGGAGCCGTCTCTCACCTTGCGGGCGTAGGTTCCGAAACTCACAAGGCAAGGTTATGTGCCGTGGCCATCGATTAACGTGCGGGCGCATGCTGCCGTGTACGGATCCGCGCACCGCGTACACCGGAAAGCGGCCATGAGAGTGTCGTCGCCCCAGGATGATATTTGTGCGATCCAGGTTGCCGTCGACCAGGCCGATACGAACTGCCGGTGTCGTCCATCGCCTCGTTGTACAGCGTCAAGGTCGGTGACCTGCCGGCGATTGCCAGCGCCACTGACTCAGCGAGCGTGCGCGCCGACATTGGCACCGGTCCGAATCCTTGACTGGTCTCGGCGGGTCACGAGTTCTACATCGTGAAGGGTGCCTTCGCCATACGGGAGGTCCTGGAGAACTTCAGCGGCGGCCGGGTGATCATCGGGGTGACCTCGACGCCGTTCAAGTGCCCGCCCGCGCCGAGCGAGACAGCGCCGATGGTGCACGACTATCTGACCGCCCGTGGGCTCCGCGACAAATCAGAGATCGTCCTGGTCATGCCGCTGGGCGCGCCCATTCCGCCGTCGCCGGCCGCGTCGCAGGCCCTGCTCGCCGCGTTCGCCGGACGCGGCATCAGCTGGCATCCCGATCGCCTGGTACGCGAACTCGACGGGCTCGCTCACTCAGCCCAGCGGCGGTAGCCGGGTGCGTGAGCGGGCGCCCCGGGAGTGAGGCTGCCTGAAGGGGGCCGATCATCCGGGTGCGGCATCCGCCCCGAAGTCGATGGACTTGATGTTTTTTCGGTCGCAGCCTGGACGGTGGACCGGACTGGCCGCGGTCCTCGCCCCTGGGCCTGGACGTGAACGTGCTCGGCGGAGGCGACGACCTTGCAGTCGGCCCGGCATCGATGGGCGGCTGTTCCTGGAGGAACCCGTCCGTGACCGTATCGGGGAAGGGGTAAGACCCATGACATCCCAGGCAAGGGGCCTGAGCGACGCCAACCTGTTCGACATCCGTGGGCCGATGCAGATCAACTATTCGGCATCCAGCATCAAGGGTGTGCCGCTGCTGACGTACAAGGACGCGGTGTTGAACGTGAATTTTGAGAACGAGGACATCACACGGCTGGCCACGCCCGGTGGTGGTGAGCTGGTGACCGTGACTCTGCAAAGGGTCGAGGACGCGTTCGTCCGCAACCTGACCCTGGTCGTGCCGCTGGTGCGGCTGGGCAGGGGCGACACCGTGGAGTTCGAGACGCTCGTCGTCGAGACCCTCGACCGTTCGCAGGCGTTCGTCGGCACGCCGGGGCCGGCCGGTGCCCTGCAGAGCTACCTGGTCCACCAGGTTCGAGGCTCCGCGCAGGCCGTCGACTTCTGAGCGGAGCGACGAGCGAACGCTGCCGATCCCGGGGCGCCACCGCGGCGCTCCGGGATCCGCCGCCCGACCCCCTCCGTATGCCGGATCATCCGACCCACTGCCGTCGCCCAGCCGATTGACGCTGGTCCATGCGTCTGTCTACGTTCCGGAACAGCACTCGTTACTGGACCGGCCCACATTCCGGCCGGTCGGTCCTGCGCAGTTCACCGGCGCGACAAGGGCCAGCACCCAAGAGTTCCGTCCGCCACGCCGGCGGCGGCGTGGCGCATGCCAATGGGAACGAGGCACGACATGGCGGTATCTGGCAACCGTCGGCACAGCCGTGGACCGCTGTTCGCGGCGATGACCGTCCTACTGACCATCATCACCGTCGGGCTGGTGGGAGTTCCGACGTCGCAGGCCAAGGGTAAGCCCACCATCACCAGGGAGGCGTTCGGCAGCGTCGGTGGCCGGGGCGTCGACCGGTACACGTTGACCAATGGTGATCTGCGGGTCCGGATCCTCACCTACGGCGGGATCCTGCAGACCGTGGAGACGCCCGACCGGCACGGCCGGCGCGCCAACGTGACGCTCGGCTTCAAGGATCTCCAGGGTTACCTGGACAGCAAGAACGCCCCGTACTTCGGCGCCCTGATCGGCCGGTACGGCAACCGCATCGCCGGTGGCCGGTTCGTGCTCGACGGCACGACCTACCAGCTGGCCACCAACAACGCGCCCAACCATCTGCACGGTGGCAACGTCGGCTTCGACAAGCGGGTGTGGGACGCGACCGCGGTGACCGGCCGTGACAGTGTCGGGCTGCGGCTCACCTACGTCAGCCCGGACGGGGAAGAGGGTTACCCGGGCACGCTGCGGACCACAGTCACCTACACCGTCACCTCGGATCAGGAGATCCGGATCGACTATCACGCCACCACGAACCGGCCGACCATCGTGAACCTGACCAACCACGCGTACTGGAATCTGGGTGGCGAGGGAACCGGCACCATCGAGGACCACCGGCTGCAGATCAACGCCGGCAGGTACACGCCGGTCGACGCCACGCTGATCCCGACCGGGGCGATCGCCGCGGTGGCCGGCACGCCGATGGACTTCACCCGGCCCACGCCGATCGGCGCCCGCATCCGGAGCGATTTCCAACAGCTGGTGTACGGGCGCGGCTACGACCACAACTGGGTGCTGAAGGGCCGTTTCGCGGCACAGGCGACCGACCCGGCGAGCGGACGCCGGCTCACGATCTACACGACCGAGCCGGGCCTGCAGTTCTACGCGGGCAACTTCCTCGACGGGACCCTGTACGGCACCAGCGGCCACGCCTACCGCCAGGGTGACGGGTTCGCGCTGGAAACCCAGCACTATCCCGACTCCCCGAACCACGCGAACTTCCCGTCGACAGTGCTGAGGCCGGGCCAGGTCTATGCGACGACGACAATCTACCGATTCAGCGAGGCTTAGATGCCCACCATCCATCCCAAGATCGAAGAAGCGGTCTCCACGCTGGACCTGAATCCCGTGACCCGGCGGCGCCTGCTGTCCGGAACCGGCCTGTTCAGCGCGTCCCTCGCCGCGGGCGCTCTGCTGAGCGGCTGCAGTCAGCAGGAGGACGAGCCGACCGGGGGCACCGGCAATTTCCCGGCCACCCCGAAATGGAAGTTCACGTTCGTCAACCACGTGACGACCAACCCGTTCTTCACACCCACCCAGTACGGCATGGAGGACGCCGCCACCCTGCTCGGCATCGAGAAGCCGCAGTGGACGGGATCGCAGAACTCGATCGTCGCCGAGATGGTCAACGCGACGAACACCGCGGTCAGCGCCAAGGTGGACGGGATCGCGATCGCTGTCGTCGACCAGAACGCGTTCCGCGGCCCGGTCGACAAGGCGCTCGACGCCGGCATCCCGGTGGTCTCCTACAACGCCGACGGTGCCCGTGCCGATCCGGGCACGAACCGGCTCGCCTACATCGGGCAGGGCCTGTACGAGTCCGGTTATGAGCTGGGCCAGCGGGCGCTACAGGTGGTCGAGTCCGGTGAGGTGGCCGGGTTCATCGCCACGCCGGGCGCGCTCAACATCCAGCCCCGCATCGACGGAGCGCAGCAGGCGATCAAGGACTCCGGCAAGCCGATCACGTTCACGCCGGTCGCGACGAACGCCGACGTGACCCGCGGCCTGTCGATCATCGACGCCTACGCACAGGGGCATCAGAACCTGGCCGGCATGCTCGCCGTGGACGCCGGTTCCACCTCGTCGGTCGGGCAGACCGTCAAGAAGTACGACATGCGGGCGAAGGGCCTGAAGGTGGCCGGCGGCTTCGACCTGATTCCGGAGACTCTGACCGGCATCAAGGAGGGCAACCTGGACTACACCATCGACCAGCAGCCCTATCTTCAGGGCTTCCTGCCCGTACTCGCGCTTTACCTCTACAAGCTCTCCGGCGGGCTGCTGGCGCCGAGTGAGACGAACACGGGGCTGCTCTTCGTCACGAAGGACAACGTGGTTCCGTACCAGGACACCAAGACCCGTTATCAGGGTTCGGCCACCGACCAGGTCCTCGTTCCGCGCAGCGGGCCGATTCCGCATGGCTGAAGCCACCACCAGAACAGGGGCTGGCCGCCGTCTGCGGGACGGATTCCTGCGCCGCCGCGAAGCGAGCGTGCTGCTCGTTGCGCTCGGACTGATGATCTATTTCCGGGCGGCCAGCCCGGTCTTCCTCACCCGGAACAACCTGGTGAACATCGCACAGGCCACCGCGCCGGTCGCGATCGTCGCCGTCGGTATCGTCCTGCTGCTGGTCAGCGGTGAGATCGACCTCTCCGTCGGTATCGTGGCCGCCCTGGCCCCGTTCGTACTGCACTTCGCGATCGACCTCTACGGCCAGCCGGCCCTGGCCGGACTGCTCGTGGCTCTGCTCGTCTCGGCCGGCATCGGCCTGTTCAACGGCGCGATCGTCACCCAGTTGAAGGTGCCGTCGTTCGTCACCACGCTGGGCACGTTCTTCGCGGTCCAGGGCATCCTGCTGATCACCTCGCACGCGTACCCGGTGGCGATCCCCGAACCGGCCACGGGCACTTTCCAGACCTGGCTGGGCGCCGGCCCATGGGCGAGCATCTCGTGGGCGCTCGTCATCGTCGCGGTCTTCCACGTGATCCTCACCCGGACCCGGTGGGGGTTGCACACCATCTCGGTCGGCGGCAACCCGGTGGGCGCCACCGAAGCCGGCATCCGGGCCTCCCGCATCAAGATCGGGAACTTTGTGGTGACGAGCACGCTCGGCGGCTTCGCCGGGATCCTGGAGGCCTTCCGGATCAACACGATCGACCCGAACATCGGCGGCGGCACGACGCTGACCTTCTACGCCATCTCGGCCGCGGTCATCGGCGGCACCGCCCTGGCCGGCGGCTCCGGCACCATCGTCGGCGCCTTCCTCGGCGCGCTGGTGCTCGCCGAGCTGCAGAACGGGTTCAACCTGATCGGCTACAGCGCCAACACGATCTACCTGATCCTGGGCCTGGCCATTCTGGTCTCGATGATCGCCAACCAGTATCTGTCACGACTCCGCCGGACCGGGAGGACATGATGCCGGACGGGATCGATGCTCTTCAGGTCGTCAACGTGGCGAAACGCTTCGGTGCCCTGACCGCGCTCCGCGACGTGAACCTGCGGGTAGCCAAGGGCGAGGTGCTCGGCCTGATCGGCGACAACGGCGCCGGCAAATCCACCCTCATGAAGATCATCTGCGGCTTTCACCGGCCGGACGCCGGCCAGATCGTCGTCAACGGCACCGAGGTGGCGCTGCGCAGCGTCGACCACGCGCGGTCCCTCGGCATCGACACCGTCTACCAGGACCTGGCGCTGATCAACGAACTCTCCGTCTACCACAACATGTTCCTCAACCGGGAGATCGTGCGCTGGCCGCTGCTCAACAACCGGGCGATGCGCCGCCGGGCCGAGGAACAGCTGAGGGACATGGGTGTCGACCTGCCCGATGTCACGGTGGAGGTGGCCAAACTCTCCGGCGGGCAGCGCCAGGCCATCGCGGTGGCCCGATCGGTCTACTCCGACGCCCGGATCCTGCTGCTGGACGAGCCGCTCGCCGCGATGGGCGCCAAGGAGGGCGCCCTGATCCTCGACCTGATCCGCGATCTCAAGCAGCGCGGCCAGGTGTCGATCATCATCATCGCCCACAACTACGCCCAGGTCCTGGACGTCTGCGACCGGGTGAACCTGCTCCGCCACGGCGAGATCACCTTCGACAAGCGTGCCGAGGACACGTCCCTCGAGGAACTGACCGATCTGGTGATCGCCGAATACCGCCGCAAGTCATGAAGGTGCGCTTTTCCAAGATCAAATTCAGGGGTACGCAGGAAGCGCTCGCCCCTGACGGACGTGTTGCGCCTGCCCCGCTGACTCGCCGCAGGAGGTGCCTAGGACCTCGTGCGCGCTGATCCGGCCGCCCGTGCTCGCCGACGGGTCGCCAGCAGGACGCCGAGACCGATGGCGATCAGTCCGGTGAGCAGCAGGGGAGTGGTGCCGACGCCCATGACGGCGGGCTCCTCCGCCATGGTGCCGGTGATCCAGTCGTTCAGGTTGTCGAGGCGGGCGCTGAAATCCGGGCCCGTGTGCGGGCAGCCCGGCCCGCTGCTGACCACCGCCACCAGCACCGGCGCCTCGCCGGGCGCCTCGCGGAAGTACGGCCCCCCGGAATCGTGCGGGCACGGGCTGGTGTCCGGGCGCGGGGAGCGCCCCGACGTCTCCAGCAGCGAGTCCCCGATCGCGTCGACAGCGAACTCGCCGGTCTGCAGCCGTGACGCCGGTGCGGTGTCGCCGCCCCGCGTGGTCAGGCCGAAACCGGTCAGTCGCAGCACCTCGCCGACGGCGGGCGGGCCGGTGGCGACGCGGATCGGGGTCACGCCGGTGACCGGCTCGGCGAGTTCGGCGAGAGCCACGTCGGCGCCGTCGGCCTGGTGGACGGCGACGACCTCAACCTCGTACCCGTCCCGGCCGCGCAGGTCGGTGCGGCCGACGGTGGCGGTGGTCCGCTCGGCCACCAGGCGGTCGACGTGCTGGTCGCCGACGCGGAAGCAGTGCCCAGCGGTGATGACCCAGCGTGGTGCGATGAGCGCGCCGGAGCAGGAACTGTCCCGGGTGGTGCCGTCCTCGGCGGGCAGGCCGGTCATGGTGAGCAGGACCGAGAAGCGGTGGGCGCCGTCGGGGGCGTCCTCGCCGTACGCTATCGCCGCGGCGGGCTCTGCTCCCCAGGCAACGGCAACCGCGGTTACCAGGAGAGCCAGCAGGCAATCCTTCATAATCCTCAGCAAGAGAGACCATCCGTACGTCGGCCGGCAGGTGCCGACCATGGTGCTGATCGCGTCGTCCGGCGAGCGTCAGCGGCGCCTTTATGAATCCCTTACCTTCGGTGTGCGAGCCTGGCGGGCGGCCGCGGTGGCGAGTCCGGCGGGCAGACGCGAGCCTGGCGGGCGGCTGCGGTGGCGAGTCCGGCGGGCGGACGCGAGCCTGGCGGGCGGCCGCGGTGGCGAGTCCGGCGGGCAGACGCGAGCCTGGCCCGGCAGCGATCGGGGGAACGGAGAGGGCACAGGATGCGGGTGCTGGTGGCGGACGACGAACGGCTGCTGGCCGACACGGTGGCCCAGGGTCTGCGCCGGCTGTCGATGGCCGTCGACGTCGTTTACGACGGGGACAGCGCCGTGGAACGGCTCGGCGTCAACCGTTACGACGTCGCCGTCGTGGACCGGGACATGCCGGGGCGCACCGGCGACGAGGTGTGCCGGTGGATCGTCGAGTCCGGCGACGACACCAAGATCCTGCTGCTGACCGCTGCCGCCGGCATCCGCGACCGGGTCGAGGGGCTCGGCCTGGGCGCCGACGACTACCTGACCAAGCCGTTCGCGTTCGCCGAGCTCGCCGCCCGGGTGCAGGCGCTGTCGCGCCGCTCGGGCCAGGCGTTGCCGCCGGTGCTGGAACAGGACGGGATCGTGCTGGACAGCACCCGGCACAGCGCGACGCGCGACGGGCAGCTGCTGTCGCTGTCGTCGAAGGAGTATGCCGTGCTGCACGTGCTGATGCGCGCCGGCGGCAGCGTGGTGAGCAGCGAGGACCTGCTGGAACAGGCGTGGGACGAGCACGCCGACCCGTTCACCAACAGTGTCCGCATGACGGTGATGACCCTGCGGCGCAAGCTGGGCGATCCCCAGATCATCCATACCGTACGCGGAGCCGGCTATCGGCTGGGCGCATGAGCACCCGGTCCCCGGCGCGGCGCATCCTGCTCCTCTGCGCCGTCGTCCTGGTCGTCGCTCAGACCGCACCGCTGGGCGCCGACCTGGTCCTGGCCCTGTGGTACGAGATCGGGCCCGACTGGTGCCAGGGGCCGCCGCTGATGGCACCGGCCGCCGACGCCTCGCTCCTGTGCGTCCAGATCTTCCGGCGGCCCACCATCATCGAGGTGCTCGCGCTGTTCCCGGTGCTCGCGGTCATGCTCGTCGTCTGCCTTCCCGCTGTCCGCTGGTGCCTGCGGCCGCTGCGTGACGTGGTCGGCGTGATCGCCGCGGTCGGACCGCAGAACCTCGGTCACCGGCTGCGCCTCGGCACGAGCCAGGACGAGATGGCAGTGCTCGGCCGCACCATCGACGACATGATGGACCGGATCGCTGTCGGCTACGAGGCCCAGCGCCGTTTCGCCGCGGACGCCTCGCACGAGCTGCGCACCCCGCTCGCCGTCCAGCGGACGCTGATCGAGGTCGGTATGACCGGCGGCGACCTCACCCCGGACCAGTTGCAGCTGCTCACGGCGCAGCTGCTGGCCACCAACGAACGCAACGAGCGGCTGATCGAGGGGCTGCTGGTGCTGAGCGAGAGCGATCGCGGGCTGGTGACCCGGTCGCCGCTGCGGCTCGACGAGATCACGGCGGGGGTGCTGGAGGCGTACCGGGCGCGGGCCGCGGAAGCCGGCGTGACGATCACCAGCCGCCTCCAGCCGCGGGTCGTGCTCGGTGAACAGGTCCTGCTGGAACGGCTGGTCGGCAACCTGGTGCAGAACGCGCTCAAGTACAACCGGCCGGACGGCACCCTCGACGTCCAGGTCGGCGACGACCCGGCCCTGGTCGTCGTCAACACCGGCGACGACGTGCCCGCCGACGAGGTCGGCGCCCTGTTCGAGCCGTTCCGCCGCCGGTCCGCCTCCCGCATCGACCACAGCGGCGGCGCGGGTCTGGGCCTGTCCATCGCCCGTTCGATCACCCAGGCACACGAGGGCCTCATCACCGCCTCCTCCACCGGCCGCGACGGCCTCCGCGTCCAGGTCTCCTTCCCCGAAGCCGCCGAGAACCAGCCCCATTCCCGTTGACGGCAAGGTGGTTGCACTTTTTTCACTTTGAGGGAAGATGGGTGGTGGGGTAGGGCCGGAAGGCGAGGTGGAGCGTGGCGACGGAAGCGACGATGCCGAGGGATGCGGAACGTCCCTTGCTGGCCGAGTTGGCCGGGCTGCTCCACGACGGCACAGGCGATTTGGTGATCAGCCGGGGCGGCGCCCAGGTCGACGTTCCGCTCTCCGCGCGCGAGGTGCTCACCAGGATCGCTGATGTTCTGGCCTCCGGCCGAGGTGTGGCGATCGTTCCCGTCGATCGGGAGCTGACGACCACCGAGGCGGCAGCGCTGCTCGGGGTGTCGCGCCCGACGCTCATCAAGTTGCTCGAGGCTGGCGAAATCGGCTACATCCGGCCGAGTTCGTCGCGTCGCATTCCACTGGAGCAGGTGCTGGCCTACCGGGATCGTCGCGCTCAGACCCGGCGCGCCATCCTCGACGACCTGACCGCCGACGCCGTCGAGATGGGAATGTACGGCGACCCGGCACCATCCGAGACGGACGACGCGGCCTGACGCGTGACGATGATCGCGGTACTGGACGCCAACGTTCTGATACCCAACGCGCTGTGTGATCTCCTGCTTCGGCTGGCCGAAGAGGAGCTTTACCAACCCCGCTGGTCGCCGGCCATCCTTGACGAGGTCAGACGGCACGTACCGGTTTCGCCCGCGGCGATCGAACGACGGATCGCGTGCATGAACGCCGCGTTCGAGGACGCGCTGGTCACCGGATATGAGTCGCTGATCGGCCAGATGGACAACGATCCCAAGGACCGGCACGTCCTCGCGGCGGCGGTGACCGCCGGGGCGGATTCAATCATCACGTGCAACCTGCGAGACTTTTCTCCGGCCGCCTGCCGGCCCCATGGCGTGGTCGCCGAACATCCCGATGTGGTTCTGCTGGATCTATGGGCTCGCGAGCCACGAACTCTGCTCAGGGTTCTCGGCGAACAGGCAAACAGCACCGGTCGTCGAGGCGTGCCGTTGACCGTCCATCAGATCCTTGACTATCTCGGCAGTGCCGGAGCGCGGGAGTTCGCCGCTGCGGTCAGGCGCAGAGTTTTGCCGCAGGTCGAGGATCTGCCCAAGCTGGGGTAGCCGGGCCCCGCCGGCCGGGGTGGAAGGCCGGCCGGCGGGGCGGTTCGGGGCTACTTCAGGTAGGTGGTGGTGGCGCCGACCTTGCCGGGGGCCGGGTTGCCGGGCTGGGAGAGGACGTAGGCGCGGAGGTTGCCCTTGTCGTTGAGGGAGACGGTGAGGGATCCGCCGGTCACGGTTCTGGTGTCGCCGGTGACGGCGTCGACGTAGGTGCCGTTGGGTATGCCGGTGAAGGTGGCGCCGCCGGAGACGGTGACCAGGGCGAAGCTGTCGACGCTGCCGGAGGTGTAGCGGCGCTTGTAGGCCATGTTGCCGCTGACGCCGTCGGTCGAATACTGGCCCATCTGCAGTGCGGGCACGGCGCGGCGGATCTGGTTGAGCTTTTGCAGGTGCTTGACCAGGGGCTGGGACAGGGTGGTGGCCACGGTGCCGGAGGCCGAGCCGACCACGCCGTAGTCGCCGGCGGTGACGGTGCCGGCCAGGTGGTTGCCGTAGTAGGCGCGGCCGGTGGTCTCGAGCGGGCAGGACGGGCCGCAGTCGATGCGCTGGCCGGCCTTGAACTCGATCTCCGAGCCGTAGTAAAGGGTCGGGATGCCGCGGAACGTCCACATCAGCGTCATGTTCTCGGCCCAGGCGTCGGTGCCGCCGGAGTAGCGGACCGAGGACTTGTTCGGGCCGTAGTCGTGCGAGTCGACGTAGACGACGTTGTAGGTGGCGTCGTTCACCGAGTCGTCGGAGTCCTTGCCGTTGTGGAAGGCGTTCGGCGCGTCGCCGAAGTTCATGTGCATCCGCATGTCGATGATGTTCATGCCGGAGAACTGGGAGTGGTCCGGTGCGTGGTAGGAGTTGCCGGACAGGAACGCGTTGGTGCTGGTGGGCTGGTTCCCCGTACCCAAATTGTTTTCGTAGTTGAATTGTTCGAGTGCGGCGGCGGTGTCGTCAGCCGAGTAGGTATTCCGTTCCTTCCAGGTGAAGAACTGGGCGGAGTGGTTGACCGAGCCGCGGTTCCACTTGTCGTTCACGAACGCCGCGACCTCGCCGAAGATGTAGAAGTCCTTGGCTTTGGCGGCGCCGTATTTCGCGGTGAGGTGCTGCTGGAGGGCCGGGAGGAAGCGGCGGTTCCAGGTGACCCGCGGGATGTGCACGGCGGTGTCGATCCGGAAACCGTCCACGCCCATGTCGATGTATTTCTGGTACGCGCCGATCAGGTAGTCCTGCACGGCGGTGTTCTCGGTGTTCAGGTCGGCCAGGTCCTCGTGCAGCCAGCAGGAGCGGGCGTCCTCACCCTCCCAGTTGCCGATCCAGCATTGGTGGAAGAGGTTCGAGGAGAACATCTTCGCTGTCGGCGACGGCCATTGGCAGTTGTAGAGCGCATAACCTTCCGGGCTCCGGCCGCCGGTCGGCTGACCGTAGTTGGGGCAGGTGTTGCCGGCCGGCGCGGTGCCGTTCCAGAGGTCGCCGTTGTAGGTCTGGCCCGCGGCGTTCTCCTCCAGCGGGTTGTACTGCTTTCCGGCCACCTTCTCGCTGTAATACCAGCTCCACTGGCTGTCGCGGACGCCGTAGACGGTCGGGGTGAAAAGGTTCTTGGCGCCCCACCGGGAGGTGTGGTTGAAAACCACGTCCTGGTAAATCTTGAGACCTTTGGCATGGGCGGCGTCGATCAGATTCTGGTACGACGCCCCGCCCGATTCCAGCCGAGGGTCCACCTCGTAGAAGTCCCACCCGTGGTAACCGTGATAGTCGTAGTCGGACCGGTTCAGCACCACCGGGGTGATCCAGATGGCGGAGAAGCCGAGCGCCTTGATGTAGTCGATCTTGTCAACCAGGCCCTTGAAGTCACCGCGGAACATCGGGTCGTTGCCGGCCGCGTTGCCCGACTTCACGTGCTGGCTGCCGCCCCGGTTGTTGGCGCTGTCGCCGTCGTAGAAACGTGCGGTCAGCACGAAGTAGATGCTGTCCTTGCGGGGGTCGCCGCCCAGCATCTCGCCCCTCGTCGCCGGAGTCGTCGGCGGCGTGGTCGGCGCAGTGGTGGGTGACGGGCCGGGCGTGGTCGGCGTCGGGGTCGGCGTGACACCGCACGGGTTGCTCGCGTTCGCGGTCACCACACCGGCGTTGACGGTGATCACGCCGGTGCCCAGCGAGTAGTTACGGCCGGAGTTGTTGTCCCAGGTGCCCGAGCCGTTGTTGAAGACGACCTGCAGGCCGGTGGCGGTGCCGAGGTCGATGTCCTTGCGATACCAGCCGGCGCATCCGGCGGCGGTCATCGCCACACCGGGAACGGCGGTCCAGGAGCCGCCGTTCGGCGCGTAGTGGATGTTGATCGTGGACCAGGCGGCGGGTGCCTTGTAGTAGACGGTGGCCTGGTCGGCGGCCCGCGCGGCGCCCGGCGAAGCGGTCATCAGGAGCGGGACGGCACAGAGTGCGGCCAGCACTCTGCGGAGAATGCGAGACACGGGTGGCCTCCAGGGGGACGGCGCTGCAGATGGGGACTGCGGGGGTGTTACGGGGATGGGATGCGGTAGCGAGGAGGAAATCTCGCGTTCACATTGACGGGACCGTAGCAAGTTCTTTCAGGTTCTGGAAGCACATGACGTCTTCTTGCAAAAAGATCCAGCACGCCGAAAAGCCCGTCCGGGGACGGGCTTGCGGAGACTCGGGTGTGGACGGTTAGCGGGAGGCTGCCATCGCCTCGACGCCGGCGATCAGCAGATCCACGTAGAACGTGTAGTAGTGGTCGAGGTCGGGCTCCACCCGGTAGGACGCGGCCAGCTCGATCATCATCGGGAAGCGGTCGGCGGGCATGGCCTCGAGCTGCAGGCGCTTCTGCCGCCGCCATTCCGGTTCCCGGTCGGCGGACATCCCCGGCGGGCAGCCGGGCTGGGCGCTGACCATGCCGATGCAGCCGTTCAGAAGGTACATCGCGACCCAGTAACCCTCTTCGACGGTGAACCCGGCGTCGGTCAGCAGCGCGAGGGTGTCGTTGGTCGCGCGGTTGAAGCTCTCCGTCTGCCCCTTGTCCACCGCGTGCAGCAGGCCGGGCAGGGACGGGTGCTCCTGGAAGACGCGGACCACCGTTTCGATCACCGTACGTAATCTCTTCTGCCAGGGGTCGCCCGCGGTCTGGTCGGCGCGAACGTCCGCCAGTGCGTGGTCGGCGATGCCCAGCAGCAGCTCGTCCTTGTTCTTGAAGTGCCAATAGAGAGCCATCGGGGTGACGCCCAGCTCCTTGGCGAGGCGACGGATGGTGACCGCCTCCAGGCCTTCCTCGTCGGCCAGCCGCAGGGCGCGATCGGCCACCGCCGCCTTGCTCAGTCGTTCACCCGTCACTTGACAACCATACAACGTACAGGTCTGATGTACGGTGTACATGTACGTTGTACATGGACACTGTACATGGACGCTGTATATGAGAGTGCCGTACATGAATGCGCTTCAGGGGGACTGATGGAGAAGAATCGCCGGTGGTGGGCGCTCGTCGCGGTGGCGCTCGGCACCTTCATGACGTATCTGGACAACAACGTCGTCAACGTGGCTCTACCGAGCATTCAGCGGGACCTCGGGCTGAGCATCGCCGGACTCGAGTGGATCACCAGCGCGTACATCCTGGTCTTCGCCGGCCTGCTCCTGGCCGGTGGCCGCATCGCGGACGTGCTCGGCACCCGGATCGCGTTCCTCTCCGGCCTGGCGGTCTTCACCGTGGCGTCGGTCGCCGCCGGCCTGGCCGACAGCCAGAGCCTGCTGATCGGGGCACGCGCGGTACAGGGCATCGGTGCGGCCCTGCTGGCTCCGGCCTCGCTCGCGCTGCTCCAGGAGCTGTTCCCGGACCCGCGGGAGCGCGGCACCGCGATCGGCGTCTGGGGCGGGGTGGGCGCGCTCGCGCTCGCGGTCGGGCCGTTCACCGGCGGCGTGCTGAGCGAGCACGTCTCCTGGGGCTGGATCTTCCTGATCAACCTGCCGATCGGCCTGGCGACGATCGGCCTGACGCTGTTCAGCGTGCCGGCCGGCCATGACGCGGCGAAGCGGGTCGCCGATCGGGCAGCGGGCGTCACCCGCGTCTTGCGACGCCTGGACCCGGCGGGGCTGATCACATCGTCGCTGTCACTCTTCGCTCTGACGTACGCCTTGATCGAGGGCGACGGAGAGGGCTGGACGTCGCCGCTGATCCTCGGATCGTTCGGGGTGGCCGCCGCGGCCGCCATCGCCTTCGTCGTCGTGCAGAGCCGCAACGCCGACTCCATGGTGGATCTGAGGTTCTTCCGCTCGCGGATGTTCACCGGTGGCCTGCTGGCGATGGGCCTGTGGGCGTTCGGCGTCTTCGGGATCTACTTCTACATGGCCATCTACCTGCAGAACGTGCTCGGCTTCTCGCCGACCGGCGCGGGCGCCGCGTTCATCCCGATGGCGATCATCACGGCGGTCGGCGCGGTGCTCGCCCCGCGCCTGGAACTGCGCTTCGGTGTGGCCCGGGTGACGGCGTTCGGCCTGGCCGTGATGGCGGCCGCTATCGCCGGCATCGCACAGTACGGCGAGGGCACCGGTTACGCCGACCTGCTGCCCTGGTTCGCGCTCTACGGCATCGGCGGCGGCCTGCTCATCCCGCTCAGCACCGTGGTGGTCGACGCGCTGCCGCCCGGCCGGGCCGGGATCGCGTCCGGAATGCTCAACGTCTCCCGCGAGGTGTTCGGCCTGCTCGGCGTCACCGTGCTCGGCGCCATCCTGACCAACCGGTCGAACGCCGCGAGCGGCACCGAGATGCACCGGTTCCTCGAGGGCTACCAGTCCTCGCTCGTCGTCGCGGCCGTCCTGGTGGCGGTCGGTGTGCCGGTGAGCCTCTACATGCTGCGCCGGGTGCGGGCCGCGGAGCCGGCGGACGAGGAGCGGGTGCTCGAGGCGGTCTGACCCTACTGTGGTGCGGTGACCGCACCCTCCTGCCCCGTTCGCAGCCGGCTCTACGAGAGCGGGCGGGTGATCGCGGAGGACTTCGACGCCGGTGAGACGGCATCGCTGCTCCGCGATCACCCGGACGCGGTGGTATGGCTCGACCTGCACGACCCCGTCCTGGCCGACCTGGAGGCCGTGGCGATCGATTTCGGGCTGCACCCGCTCGCCGTCGAGGACGCCGTGCACGACCATCAGCGGCCCAAGCTCGATCGATATGCCGATCACCTGTTCCTCAGCCTCTATGCCGTGGAGTTCCGGGGCGGTGAGGTCCGTAAGTGGGAGATCAATGCGTTCATCACGAGGCGGGCGCTGATCACCGTACGGAAGAGTGATTTTGATCTTGAAAAGGTCTTGGCCCGCTGGGACTCGGATGCCGGTCTGGCCGCTCTCGGCGGGGTGAATTACCTGGTGTACGGCTTGCTCGATGTGGTCGTGGACAGCCAGTACGACGCGGCGCGGGCGATCGACGAGGCGATGGACGCGACCGAGGACCAGATGCTCGGTGAGGGTGGAGCGCCCCGCGATGTCCGGCGTTACGCCTTCGCGCTGCGTAGGGCGGCCGCGGCGCTGCGGCGGCCGGTGGCGCCGATGGCCGACGTGGTCGATCAGGTCAATCGGGCCGAGATCGAGCTGATCAATGATCACTTGCGGCCGTATTACCGGGACGTGGAGGACCACGCCCGCCGCGCCCTCGAGGTCATCCAGCACTCCTACGTCCGGATCACCGAACTGCTCGACGCGGACCTCGCCGAGCAGGGCAACGTACTCAACGAGGTCACCCGCAAGCTCGCCGCCTGGGCCGCGATCATCGCCGTGCCGACCGCGCTGACCGGTTACTTCGGGCAGAACCTGCCCTACCCCGGATATGAGACATGGTGGGGCTTTCTGTTCAGCACCGCCCTGATCGTCGTGTGTGCCTGCGGGCTGTACGCCTACCTGAAGCGGCGCGGCTGGCTCTGATTGTGAACCGGTTAAGTAAGCGCCACCGGAACGGGGTCCCCAGCAGGCCGCGGATCGCGTAACCTCGCCCCAAACCGGGGGAGGGGAAATGCTCGCGCTCGTCCTCGGCGCGGTGCGGACTCGGGCCGCGCAGGTGCTGACGATTCTGGTGCTGACCGCGCTCGCGGCAGCCGTCGCCGCGGCCGGCCCGTGGTATGGGTTCGCCGCCGTCGGCGAGGCCGCCACCACGTATCTCGACAGTGCTCCGCCGAGCCAGCGCACGGTCTCCGTGGTGAGCCGGGTCGACCTCGCCGGCGACCCCGAGGGCGAGTTGACCCGGTTCACGAACCAGGTCGTGGACGGGCTGCCGGACGGGCTGGACGACGGCTTCAGCGGCATGGTGCGGCCGATCAGCGTGCGCACCGGGGTGGCCAGCACGAGCATGGGGATGGCGTACCGGGAGGACTTCTGCACCCACGTCCGCCTCACCGGGAGCTGCCCCGCCGCCCGCGGCGAGGTGGCGATCAGTCACGAGGCCGCCCAGCGGCTCGGCGCCGAGCACGGCGACGTCCTGTCCATCCTGACCTCCACGTCGAGCGGGCCGCTCAACCTGCGCGTGGTGGCGCTCTACACGCTCGCCGACCCGGCCGGGTCCTACTGGAGCAACCGGCTGTTCCGGCCCGAGGCCACCCTCGACCCGGCGTTCACCCCGATCGACACGTTCGAGCACCGGGAGCTGCGAACACCGACCATGGCGTACGACGTCGTGCTGCCGGACTCCATGCTGCGCGGCGACGGCGGGTTCGACTTCGTCGCCGAGATCAACGCGGCCGACGTCCGGCTCGGCCAGTCGCAGCTGCGGATGGGCACCCTGGCCCGGCCGCTCCACCTGGCCATCGTGCGCGACCGGGACACCATCCTGACCGGCGTGCTGACCGCCGGCGGTCAGATGCTGATCCTCACCTGGTTCGCCGTCGGGCTGGCCGGCTGGTTCACCCTGCGCGACCGGCGGGCCGACGCCGCCCTGCTCAAGCTGCGCGGGGTCAGCCGGCTCGGGATGCTCCGGCTGGCCTGGGGACAGCACCTGGTGCCCCTTCTGCTCGGCGTGCTCGCCGGCGCCCCGATCGGCTACCTCCTGGCGCGCGGCCTGGCCGGTCCGGTCAGCGTCGCGCCGGACCGCGAATCGGCAATCGTGTTCTGCGCGGTGGCCGTGGCGGCGGTCCTGTTCGGCAGCCTCGCCGTGCTCGCCGCGGTCGAGGCGGCGGTGCTCGGCCGGCCGGTGACCGCCCTGCTCAGCCGATCCGGGTCCACCCGCGGCGCCTGGCGGCCTGCCCTCGTCGACCTGCTCCTGCTGGCCGTCGCCGCGGCCGCGGTCTACCAGGCGCAGACGATCGGCACCGCCGACGGGCTCGGTCCCGCCGCGCCGGCGCTCGTCGCCATGGCCGGCGGCCTGCTCGCGGCCCGCCTGCTGAGCCGGCTGGCCGGCCGGGGCGGCGGCGCCGCCCTGCGAGCCGGGCGGATGCGCACCGCGCTCACCGCCCTGCGGATGTCCCGCTCGCCCGGGATGGACCGGGTGTTCACGCTGGTCGTGGTGGCGGTCGCGCTGTTCGTCACGGCGGCCGGCGGATGGAGCGCGGAAAGCGGGTCCCGCGACGCCCGCAGTGTCGCCGACCTTGGCGCCGAGCGTGTCCTGAGCGTCGAGGCGATCAACCGCACCGCCCTCCTGCATGCGGTCCGCACCGCCGATCCCGGCGGCCGGCAGGCGATGGCCGCGGTCCGCAACCGCGGTGGCCAGCAGGAGGTGCTCGAGGTGGACACCACCCGGCTCTCCGCGGTGGCCAGCTGGCGCCCCGAGTACGGCGCGGCAGCCGCCCTCCCGGATGCCGTGGCCGCGTCCACCCGGCCACCGATACCGCTGGTCACCGGCGACCGCCTCACCCTGCGGGTCCGGCGCGACGGGTCCGCTGTGGCGCTCGGCCTCCGCCTCCAGCACGAGGGCACCGGCCTGCCGGTGACCGTCGGGTTCGGCGCCCTGCCCGCCGGTGAGCACACCGTCACCGTGCCGGTGTCCGGGTGCACCACCGCGCCCGGCTGCCGGATCGTGCGCTGGGAGTTGACCACCGCACCGGACGAGGACGGGCGGGTCGACCCGCCGCCCCCGGATGCCTCGGTCAGCGTGCTGGGGCTCGCCCAGGGCGGGGCGGAGAACGGGATCCTCGACGCCGCCGTGCTCGGCGACATCAGCCGGTGGCGGGCCGACACCAGGGGCGCGGCTCTGGACGTCGTCGCCGCCGACGGGGCGCTGCGGCTTGCCGGCGACCCCAACGCCACCGGGGAGGAGCCGCAGGGTGTCGCCGCGTGGACGTCCGACGCGCTGCCCCTGCCCGCTCTGCTCGCCGGCCCCGCCCCCGAGGAGTGGCTGGACGCCGAGCCGATCCTCGCGGCGTACGGTGAACCGGCACCGCTGCGCGTCCTCGGCACGACGGCCGCGCTGCCCGTCCTCGGACGCAACGGCCTGATGATCGACCTGGACTCGGCCCGGCGGTTCGCCGCCGAGTCCGACCCGGGCGGGGAGTACCAGGTGTGGCTCGCGCCGGACGCCCGGCCGGGGATCGTCGCCGACCTGGCCGCCGCGGGACTGATCGTGACCCGCGACGCGACGGCAGCCGGTTACGCCGACCGGCTCGGTACCCAGGGACCAGCCGTGGTGGTCCGCTTCGCCCTGGTCGCCGGTCTGGCGGCGCTCCTGCTCGCGGCGGCCACGCTCGCCGTCGCCATCACTGTCGACCGCCGCTCGCTCGCCGAGCAGCTCGCGGCGCTGCGCCTGCAGGGCCTGACACATCGGGTCGCGGTCAGCACCGGATACGCGGGAACCGTCGCGCTGGTCCTGGCCGGCCTGGTCACCGGGGTCCTGGCCGGTCTCCTGGCGATCGCGGTCACCGGCCGGACCGTGCCACCCTTCACCGACGGCTGGGCGGTGCTGGCGCCGCCGGCCCCGCTGGATGCCGGCGCGGTCGCCCTCGCGGCGCTCGGCTCGCTGCTCCTGCTCGGCCTGGTCGCCTGGCTGGCGCTGTCGCCGCTGATCCGGGGCCTGCGCGCGGAACGCACCACCGGGGCGAGCGGAGGTAACCGATGATCTCCCTGGTCCTGGCGATGGTCTGGACGAGGCGCGGACAGGCGGTCACCCTCGCCCTGCTGGCCATGCTGGCGGTCTCCTGCGCCGTCGCGGCACCCGCCTACCTGATCGCCGCCGAGCGGGCCACCGCCGACGGCCAGATCGCCACCGCGTCCACGAGCGAGCTGAGCCTGGTGGCCCGCCGCAGCCACGACATCCGCGAGGAACCACCCGGCTCCGGCGGCCCGATCAAGTTCCCGGACGTCGGGCGGGTCCTGCTCAACCTCGACGGGTTCACCTACTACCACTCCGCCGAGGTCTCCACGATCGGCCTCGAGAAGACCAACCTGTACCCCTCCCACCTGGTGTTCCGCCAGGAGATCTGCGCACACGTGCAAATCGTCGCCGGACGCTGCGTGGCCGCCGAGGGCGACGTGCTGCTCGGCGAGAAGACCGCCGAGCGGCTCGGGCTGGCCGCCGGCGACCCGATCGTCATGCGGGCGGCCCGGCAAGACGACACCAGCCAGCCGATCATCTGGTACCCGGACGCTCCGGCCAAGACGTTCACCGTTGCGGGCACCTACCGGCCGATCGACCCCACCGGCGCGTACTGGGGGTTGCACGGATACTTCGTCGCCGGCCCCGACATCGGTGCCGGCGAACCGGTCTTCACCAACGCGGTCACGCTGGACACGATGAGCCGCACGGTCACCGTGATGGCGATCGACGGCGTGGCCCGGCCCGGCACCCTCGACATCGACCGGCTCGACGAACTGCGGGCTGACCTGGCGGAGCTGAACCGTACGGCGAGCCAGATCGAGGGGTCGCTGATCTTCGACAGCGGGATACCCCGGCTGCTGGACCGCATCGACGAGGGGCGTGCCGCGGCCCGCCTGCTGGTGCCGGTCGTCGCCGTACCGCTGGTGCTGCTCGCCTGCTTCACCATCTATCTGACCGTCGGTTACGGCGCTCAGGGCCGGCAGAGCGAGCTCGCCGTCGTCGCGCTGCGCGGTGCCCGCTGGTGGACCCGCTGGTGGCTGGCGACAGGCGAGAGCCTCACCGCGGTCCTGGCCGGTGCCGTCGTCGGCTGCCTGACCGGGCAGCTGCTGGTCAACGTGGTGACCGCTGTCCTGTTCCCCGGCGTCGGTGCCGACCCGGCCTTCACCAGCCTCGAGTACGCGCCGGTGGCCGCCATCGCCGCCCTGGTCGCCGCGGTGGTGGCGCAGCGCCGGCAGTTGGTGAGCCCGGTCGCCGGCCTGCTGCGGCGGGCACCCGCGGCGGACCGTCGCCGGCTAGCGGCCACCGAAGCGGTGGTGGCCGTCCTCGCCGTGGTCGCCGGAGTCCAGTTCGCCCTCTCCGACGGGGAACTCACCGGCATCGGGCTGTTCGCGCCGGCGCTGCTCATCCTGGCCCTCGCCCTGCTCACCGCCCGGGCACTGCTCCCCCTCGTCAACACCTATGCCGGCCGGGCACTGCGCCGGGGCCGGCTCGGTGTCGCGCTGGCCGGCATGCAGCTCTCCCGCCGTCCCGGTGCCGGCCAGCTCTTCGCCCTGCTGGTCGCCGCCGCCGCGGTCGCCGGATATTCGGCGAGCGCGGTGGACACCGCGGCCGGTGGCCGGGGCGTCCAGGCGCACCTGGGCACCGGGGCCGACCGGGTCCTCACCGTCGAGTCGACCACCCGGCAGCGGCTGCTCGACGTGGTCCGGGCCGTCGACCCGCAGAAGGCGTTCGCGATGGCGGTCGTGACGCTCCCGGGCGGCGGGACCAGCACGGTGCCGGGGCTCGCCGTGGACACCGAACGCCTGGCGGCGGTCGCCGCCTGGCCGGCCGGGGCGCCCGCACCGGCCGAGGTGAACCGGCTCCTGCACCCACCGGCCCCCGAGCCGGTCAAGTTCGCCGGCGAGGAGATCTCCGTCGAGGCGGACAGCTCCGCCCGCAGCCTGCGGCTCGCAGTGTCGCTGACGTCGACGTCGGGGCTCGGCAACGCCATCGTGGAACTCGGTGACCTGCGGCAGGGCGTCCACACGTACCGCGAGGACGTGCCGATGTGCGAGCGTGGCTGCCGGCTCAACGGGATTCGGATCTCGGGGGCGGGCACGGCGGCCGACATCACCGGCCGGGTGGTGATCCGCGAGCTGAACACGGCGGCGCCGGCTCCGCTGACCGACCCGGCGCGGTGGCGCGGGTCCGAGCAGGTGCGGCTGTCGGCGGCGGCGGAGGGACTCCAGGCCGACGTCACGGTGTCCGCCAGCGTGGCGGAGTCCGGCTGGATCCAGCCGGTCACGTCGCCCGTCCCGGTGCCGATGGCGTGGGCGGGAAAGGTGCCGCTGGACGGGGCCATCAACGGTCTGAGCTTCGACTCGGTGCCGGCCGCCGCCGCCGCGGAAATGCCGGCGATTCCCGGACTGGGACGCCAGTCGATCATGATCGACCTGGAGTACGCGGACCTGCTCGCCGTCGACGTCAAACAGGTGTCGGAACCGCAGGTGTGGCTCAGCGCGGCGGCGCCGGCCGATGCTGTGGAGCGGCTTCAGGCGCAGGGGCTGCGGGTCGTGTCGGACGTGTCGGCGGCCCAGGTGCGGGAAAATCTCGACCGGCAGGGGCCGGCTGTCGCGCTCTGGTTCTATCTGCTCAGCGCGGGGCTGGCGGTGCTGCTCGGGGCGGGTGCGCTGGCGTTGACGGTCGCTGTGGATCGGGTACGGCGTACCGAGGATCTGACAGCGCTGCGTAACCAGGGTCTGCGGTCGCGGCCGGCCGGGCAGGCGACGCTGTGGACATATCCGGTGCTGGTGGCGATCGCTACGGTGGTCGGGCTGCTGGTGGCGATGGCAGTCTGGTGGATGACGGGGTGGGCGCTGCCGCTGGCGGGGCTGGCTCCGCCCGATCTGCCGCTGCCCGTGTGGCCGCGGGTGAGTGTGGTGTGTGCGGCGGGGGGTGTGGTTCTTGCTGTGCAGCTCTTCGTGGCTGTGCTGGGGGGTCGTGATCTGCGCCGCCGGGTGGAGAGCCGCCGCGTCCCGAACGGCAGCGATCCGAACGGCCGGGCGTCAAACGGCCGGGCGTCAAACGGCCGGGGTTCGGATGGGCGGGGCTCGGATGATCGGGGCTTGAACGGTCGGGGCTCGGATGGCCGTTCGGGTGGCAACGGTCGGGTCGGGCAGAGCCTGGGCGGAGACGGCCGGGGCGGCGGCGGCCGGGGCGGCGGCGGCCGGGATGCGCATGATCGGGTCGAGGACCGGGGGACGGGGACCGATGAGCGTTGAAGGGAGAGCGATGGTGACGCTTACGGTCGAGGCGGCTGAGCTTGCCTACGGTGACGATGCGCCCGTGCTGAGCGGAATCACCGTGAACGCCCGGCCGGGGGAGGTGCTGGCCGTCACCGGCACTTCGGGAGCGGGCAAGACCACTCTGCTCAACGCGATGGCGGGGCTGCTACCCGCGCGTGCCGGCAAGATCGCGGTGGACGGCGCCCCGCTCTCCGGACGGGATCACGCGGTATCTCTCGGTGTGGTGCTGATACCGCAGGACAACGGGCTGGCAGCGATCCTCACGGCTGCCGAAAACGTGGCAGTGGCCGTGATCGCGACCGGTGGCTCACCCGCGGACGCCCGTCGCCGGACCGCGGAGTCGCTGGACGCGCTCGGCCTCTCCGGCCAAGCGAACCAGCTGATCGACGAACTCTCCGGCGGCCAGCAGCAGCGGACGGCTCTGGCACGGGGGCTGGCCCTGCACGGCGACGTAGTACTCGCCGACGAGGTAACCAGTGAACTCGACGCCGCCAACCGCCAGCGCGTGCTCGACCTGCTCCGCGCGGAGGCAGCCCGAGGCGCGGCGGTCGTCTTCGCCACCCACGACCCGGAAGCAGCCGCCGCCTGCGACCGCGAACTCCACCTCGCCGACGGCCAAGCCACCTGGCCCCGCCCCTAACCCCACCCGGCGATCAGCCCGCAACCAGACGAGCGGACGCGGCGGGGCCGGACGGGACGCGGCGGAGCGGGACGGGACGCGGCGGAGCAACTGCACACGCTGCGGGGGTGGGTAGCCGCACACGGAAGCGTCAACGTGTGCGGCTGGGACTCCGGGGACGTGGGGTTTGGGCGCTGAGGCGCGACCCAAGTCTTCGCGCCGGATGCGCGCGTTGCGGCCCTGAACCGGCAGCTGGATCGCGCCGAATCCCGTGAACGGACGAAATATGGCGGAACGGCGTCCGACCGTACCCTCAAAGGGTTATCCCGGCGCCCTCAATCCAAAGCGTGACCAAGGGTGGCAAGAACCAGCGTTCTCACCCTCAACAAGAACCAGCGTTCTCACCCTCAACAAGAACCAGCGTTCTCACCTCAAAGGGCTCGGCGGAAGCCTCAAAGGGGTGTTTCGGCGCCGCCCGGGACTAGCGTGACTTCGCCGTCGACGTGCTGGACGGTGAACAGGGTGCCCGGTGGATACGACCCCAGCACCTCTGGCGGCAGCTGGACCGTTCCGTCGCCGGCGACCACGGCGAAGTCCTGGCCGTCGCGGCCCTCGGCGCCGACGCGGCCGTCGCGGATGGTGACGGCGCGGCCGAGGCGGGCGCCGACGTCGTTGTCGTGGGTGACGACCACGATCGTGGTGTGGCGTTCGGAGTTCACCGTTTCGAGTGCGTCGAGGACCTCGTCGCGGCCCGCGGTGTCCAGGCGGCTGGTCGGCTCGTCGACGAGCAGAAGGCCTGGACCTGCGGCGATGCCCACCGCGAGGGCCGCTCGCTGGCGGCCGCCGGGGGTGAGGTCGGCGAGTTTGCGGCGGCCCTGGCCGGGGAGGCCGACGAGGTCGAGGATGCGGTCGGGGTCGTCGAGTTTGATGCCGCGGGTGTGTGCGGCGCGGCGCTGGGCCAGCCAGATGTTGCGGTGCAGTGACGCGTAGGGCAGCAGGTTGCGGGCGGCGCCCTGGAGGACGACGCCGATCTCGGTGCCGCGGAGCCGGGAGATCTCGCCGTCGGAGAGCTTGCCCATGTCGTAGGTGCCGACGTTGATCCGGCCCGCGGAGGGCCGCATCAGGCCCGCGAGCAGGGCGATCAGGGTTGATTTGCCCGAGCCGGAGGGGCCGACGAGGGCGAGGGTCTCGCCGGGGGCGATGGACAGGTCGACGCCGGCGAGGGCGACCACGTCACCGGCCTCGGCGCGGTAGATGTGGACGACTCGGCGGCACGCCACGGCAAGCCCGTTCATGTCTGACAAGCTAGCGAAGCCTGGACCGTCCTGACGACCCCACGAGGCGGCATTCTAGGGTGGTGCCCGTGCGTGACATCGCCGTTTTCACTGGATCTGCCCATCCCGAGCTGGCCGCCGAGATCTGCGAGCACCTCGCGGTGCCGCTGATGCCCACCCGAATCTCCCGGTTCGCCAACGACTGCATCGAGGTGCAGCTGCAGGGGAACTGCCGGGGGCGGGACGTGTTCGTGATCCAGCCGCTGGTCCCTCCGACCCAGGAGAATCTCGCCGAGCTGCTCTTCATGCTGAACGCCGCCAGGGGCGCGTCGGCCGGCCGGATCACCGTGGTTCTGCCGCACTACGCCTATGCCCGCTCCGACAAGAAGGACGCCCCGCGCATCTCGATCGGCGGCCGCCTGGTGGCTGATCTACTGACGACCGCCGGCGCCGACCGGGTGCTGGCGATGACGCTGCACTCGCCGCAGGTGCACGGGTTCTTCAACATCCCCGTCGACCATCTGCACGCGCTGCGCGAGCTGGCCCACCACTTCCGCGGCTACGACCTGAGCAACACCGTGGTGGTCTCACCCGACCTGGGCAACGCCAAGGAGGCGGCGGCGTTCGCCCGGCTGCTCGGCGTCGAGGTGGCCGCCGGTGCCAAGCAGCGGTTCGCCGACGACAAGGTGGTGATCAGCTCGGTGATCGGTGAGGTCGCCGACCGGGACGTGATCGTGCTGGACGACGAGATCGCCAAGGGCAGCACGGTCTTCGAGCTGCTGGCCCGGCTGCGGGAGCGCAACGTGCGCAGCGTCCGGGTCGCCTGTACGCACGGCCTGTTCAGCAACGACGCGGTGCAGCGGCTCTCCGCGGAGAAGGAGATCGAGGAGATCGTCTGCACGAACACGGTGCCGATTCCGCTGGACAAGCGCACCGACAAGCTGACCATCCTGTCGGTCGCCAAGCCGCTCGCGGAGGCGATGCGCCGGATCCACAACGGCGAGTCGGTCAGTGCCCTTTTCTCCTGAAAAAAGAAACTTCTGAGAAAAGTCGATTCCGACCTCATGAGCCTCACCAAACGCGAATCATGTGCGCATGGGTGTCATGGCTTACCCCCTCCGGTACGCGCTCGCCGACCTGGCCCTCGCACTCAGCCGCGCGTCGGCTGAGCCCGCTGAGGTACGTTCCACGGCCGCCCGCGTCGCCGCCGACATGATCGGTGACGGCGCGGGCGTGCAACTTCTCCGCGACGACGGACGGTACGAGCACATCTCGTACCACCATCTCGACAACGAACAGTCCGCCCCGCTGGCCCGGGCACTGGACCGGGCCGGAAAGTCCCCGGACGACGAGTACTCGACCACGCTCGCGGCCAGCCGCCGGCCGATAGTGCTGGCTGCTGACACGGCCGCCGGTCTGGGTGCCCCGGAGCTGAGCATCACCGCCGCCGTCCTGTGCCCGGTGATCGTCGACAACACGTTCTCGGGCTATCTGATCCTGACCCGGCACACCCCGGACGCGTTCTACTCGACTCCCGAGGTGGAACTGGCCCGGGACATCGCCGGTGAGGTGTCGCTCGCCGTCGCGTCGGCCCGCGCGCAGGAGCGTCTGCGTGCCTCCGAGGAGCGGTACCGGCGTGTGCTGGAGACCATCCCCGAGGGTGTGCTCCAGCTCGACCCCGAGGGTGTCGCCACCTACGCGAACGAGCCGATCGGCGTGGTGCTGGGCATGCCCCGGGCCGAGCTGATCGGGGTGTCGCTGCGCGGCTTCCTCGACAACGTGGGGCAGAAGGAGCTGGACCGGCGGATCGCCGAGTGCCAGACGGGCCGGTCCACTGTCGGTGCCACCCGGCTGATGCGGGCGGACGGGTCGCGGCGCAGCGTGCGGATCAGCATGATGCCGGTACGCGACGACAACAGCGAGTTCGGCGGCGTGCTCTGCATGATCACCGACACGACCGATCACATCGACGCCCGCGGCCTCAAGCGGCAGCTCGACCACTTGCGCCGGCTGGACAGCCTGGGCCAGCTGATCGGCGGCCTGTCGCACGACTTCAACAACCTGATGACGGTGGTGGCCGGCTCCGCCGACATGATCCTGGGCAGCTCCGAGGAGGGCTCGCCGCACGAGCAGCTCGCCAAGGACATCCTGGACGCGGTGGGGATGGGCCGTACGCTCACCCACCAGCTGCTGGCGTTCGGCCGCAGCGAGGGCAACCGCCCCGAGGTGATCCCGATCCCGGACCTGCTCACCGACGTGCAGACGCTGTTCAGCCGTACGCTCGGCGAGCACATCGGCCTCGACCTGACGTTCGGCGCGGACATCTGGCCGGTCAAGGCCGAGCGGGGCCCGCTGGAGCAGGCGCTCGTCAACCTCGCGGCGAACGCCCGGGACGCGATGCTGCACGGCGGCATGGTCCGGGTCGCCGCCACCAACGAGGTGGTCGCGCCCGGCCAGCTCGCCGAGGGCGCTCCCACCGGCAAGCTGGTGCACCTGGTGGTCACCGACACCGGCGCGGGTATGGACGACGAGACCCGCCGCCGGGCCCTGGAGCCGTTCTTCACCACCCGGCCCACCGCCGCCGGCCTCGGCCTGGCCACCACGGCGGGCATCGTGCAGAACCTGGGCGGGTTCATCGAGCTGGAGTCGCAGCCGCGCCTCGGTACGACCGTGCACATCTACCTGCCCGCCGCCGAACAGCAGAAGTCGCCGTCCGGTGATCGCAGGGAGAAGGGGGCGGTGATCGGCCGGGTCCTGATCGTCGAGGACCAGCCGGACGTGGCCCAGTTGGTCCAGCGGCTGATCGCGCCCGCCGGGTACGAGATCACCGTGGCGACCGACGCGCTGACGGCGGTCACCGAGGTGGCCTCGGGTGCGCGGCCGGACCTGCTGATCACCGACGTGGTGATGCCGACGATGACCGGGCCGGAGCTGGCCGGCGCGTTGCGTATCCACCAGCCGGACCTGCCGGTGCTGTTCATGTCCGGCTACACGGCGGCGTCGCTCGGGCCGCAGCTGCATCTGGACGAGAACAGCATGCTGCTGGAGAAGCCGTTCACGCGGTCCACGCTGCTGGGCGCCATCCGGTCCCTGTGCGGCCCGCAGCCGGTGAACGGCGGTTCGCAACTCCCGAACGGCGGTTCGCAACTCCCGAACGACGGGAGCCGAACGCGGTGACGGGGAGGGGCTGACTCGTACCGGAGGGTGCGAACTCGGGCGCCGAAGCTTGCCAGTTGATACGGACAAACCGCAGTATTCCGGGGCATTGCCGTCATCGGAAGGACCGCGGAGTGACCCAGGATCCCACGGATAGCGGCTCGGATGCGCAACTGGCCGGGCGGTGTGTCGGGAATTCGTACCTTTTGGTCAGGCCAATAGGGCAGGGCGCCACCGGCACCGTCTGGCGAGGTGAGGACCGCGCCAGCGGAAAGCCGGTGGCGATCAAGCTGCTGCACGAGAGCCTGCTGCGGCAGCCACGGCTGGTCACCCGCTTCGTTCAGGAGCGAACCATCCTGCTCATGCTGCGGCACCGGCACGTGGTGCGGGTGCGCGACCTGTTCAGCGTGGGGGAGACCCTCGGCCTGGTGATGGACCTGGTGGACGGCGGCAGCCTCCGCGACCACCTCAACCGGCACGGTACGGTGCCGCCCGCCGAGGCCGTCCGGCTCGCCGGGCAGGTGGCGGCCGCGCTGGCCGAGGCGCACGAACTGGGCATCATCCACCGCGACCTCAAGCCCGACAACATCCTGCTCTGCAATGAGAACGGCGTACTGCAGACGCGGCTGACCGACTTCGGCATCGCGCGGATCCTCAACCTGCCGAGCATGACCACACCCAACGCGGTCGTCGGCACCCCGCACTACATGGCGCCCGAGGCGTTCCACGGCGTCACACCGAGTCCGGCCACCGACGTGTACGCACTCGGTGTGCTCCTGTACGAGCTGGTCTCGGGCCGTCCGCCGTACCGCAGCGACGCCATCGAAGAGCTCATGCGCATGCACGCCGACGGCGACCCGAAACGCCGCCCCGGCATCCCCGACCCGCTCTGGCGGATCATCATGCTGTGCCTGGCCGGCAAGCCGCGCCTGCGCCCCAGCGCCGCCGAACTCGTCGCCGACCTGCGCGGACTCGCCGATCTCCTGGCCGGCGTTCCGGCGCTGGAGGCACCATCCGCCTTTATCGCCCCGATCTCCCACGTCCCCGCGCCGCGCTCGTCGCAGTCCCGTCGCTCCGCGCCGCGCCGCCGGCCCCGCAACGACGCGCCGCCCAACCGCTGGGTCCGTCCCGGTGCGACGGCCGCCCTGGTCGCGGGCACCATCCTGGCTTCCGGCATCGCGACCACGGCCTGGCATCTGGGCCGCTCCGGTGGTTCCGGCAGCGAGTCACCCACGGTGATCGTCGCCCCGAGCGCGCCGCTGGTCACCGTGAGCGCGCCGCCGCGGCGCACCACCAGGCAGCCGCAGAGCACCCGGCCCGCGAAAAATGGCAAGACCGCGAGGGGCGTCGCGCTTCCGGCGTCCAAGCCCCATGCAGCCGTACGGGCTGAACCGCGCGCCTCCACCCGCAAAGCCACGTCGTCTCCGGTGCCGGAGCGCAAGCCCAACGGGCCGTGGCAGTGTGCCCAGGGCTTCGTCTTCGACCTTCCGTCCCGAACGCCGCTGGGACCGCGCCCGTGCCACTCGGTGGGACGGGACGTCCAGTTCCAGGCCTCCCTGACAGCGCCGGCCGGCGGCCGCGGGCGGATCGAGGTGCTGCTCCAGGACGCCGGCACGGGCCGGGTCGTGGCGGGACCGACAGCGTGCGCCGACCTGACGTTCACGAAGGAGTCGTTCACGAAGGAGTGCGGGCCGGTGGGAGTCTCACCTCAGCGCGGGCGCATGTACGCCGTCGTGATGTCCTACCGCTACGTCCGCAACGGCCACACCGCCGCCAGCACCACCCGAGGCAACCCCTTCACCTGGTAGTCCCAGGGCGTCAGCGGTTGCGGATGCTCTCGGCCAGCATCCGGACGAACTCGGGGTCGTCGTCGGGGCCGATGGGTCCGCGCGGCGCCGGCGTGACGTGAACGTCGGCGGCCGAGGTGGCACGACCGGCACGGAACCAGGCGATGGGGCCGGCGATGGGGCAGAGCAGTACGAGGACCACCCAGGCGCCCCGCGGGAACGCTCGGAGCCGCGAACGGTCGGTGAGCAGGCAGTCGATCAACGCCACCACGCTGAGCGCGACGACAATGAGGAAAAGCAGCGTGTTCAATCGGGCCATGGGGAGCAATCCTGTCGGCCCCAAGCCTCCATCCCGGTCCCACCCCGTTGCGCTCCGGTTGCACCCCCCGCCCCTCGCCCTCCGCCGCCCCGCCCTCCGCCGCCCCGCCCTCCGGCCAACTCCACAAGATCGCGGCAGAGCACGGCCAGCACCAAGACGCGGCTCAGCAGCGCGCCGTGCCGGACCGCGATCTTGTGAACCTCCGGCCCACCGCTCCCGGTCAACTCCACAAGATCGCGGCAGAGGGGGAGCGCGGCGCGCCCGCCCTCCCACGCGCGATCTTGTGAACTTCCGGTCCACCGGGCCGGCTCAAGTGCCCAAGATCGCGGAAGTCGTGACCGGCGAGGCGCGGAAGATCAGCAGAAGCGGAGCAAAGGGCACGGGGTCCGGCCGGAACCGGACCCCGTGCCTCGAATCAGCTTGCCGACCCGCTGAAGGCGGGCAGATAACCGTTCGTGTAGCCGCTGGTGTTCGGGTGATACGAGTTCTGGGGCGGGATGATCGTGAGCCCGTTCAGATAGGGCCGCGACGAGCACACCCCATGCCCCGCGAACTCGTCACGCACATCGGAGAACACGAACCCCGCCGCCTCCGCACGCTGCTTGATCATCGCGTCGAGGGCGTCGGCGCCGCTGTTCAGGGACCGCCGCTTGGCGACGCTCATCTCGCAGAGCAGCGACGACGTGTCGAAGATCAGCGGATAGGAGAGGACGACCACCCGGGCGTCAGGGGCCTTCCCCCGGATCGCCTTGTAGGTCGCGTCGAGTTTGCCGGGGAGGGTGTTGGCCACGTACGTCCTGCCCTGCGCCACCTTCGTCGCGCAGGCCGAGTCGCTGGAGGTCAGGCAGGTGAGGACGGTCGGCGCGAAGCCGGCGTCGTTGCCACCGATGGTGATGCTGATCAGGTCGGCGCCGCTCTTGATCGCCGGTACCTGGGTCTTGAGCACGTCGTCGGTCTTGGCGCCGCCGCATGCCAGGAACTGGAAGGACGACGGGCTGTTCCGGCCGGCCCACTGCGCCGCGTAGCTGGAGTTGCTGCGCAGGCAGGTCCCGGACTGGCCGGGCGCACCGACGCCGCTGGAGTACGAGTCGCCGAGGGCGACGTAGTCGATGCTCGCCGCCTGGGCGGGTGCGGCGAGGGCGAGGCTCAGGACGGTCGAGGTGACGAGAGTGGCTAGGACGTTGGCCGTTCTCATCGATGGCCTCCGATATCCGCGTGGGGATCTGGGGCCGAAGCGCTTCGGTTACCGAACAGTAAGTCAAGCTCTCCTGAAATGGAATCCAGTGACAATCCTATTACGACGTAGTAACATGCATCGATGTGACCAGGGCTTATCACGACCGGTCATGTTACGTGTGCAGAGCGCTGTGACCTCTCAACAGCCGTCGAGTCGACCTTCAGCGTGTTTTCAGATCGGCGGATTATCGTCAGCTCATGGACGAGAACCGAGCCCGGCGGGTCGTCGAGAAGTTGCGCACCCGCAACGTGTTCGCCCACCTGAAACTTCCGCGAGCCGGCATCACCCAGTATGGGATCCGCGTCGTCCTGCCCGACGGCCGTGAGGCGATCTGGGACAACGACGGCACCGCCGGTCTCGAGGCGCAGGTCATGCGCAACGGCGTCCTGGTCGGCTTCGTCCCCTCCATCGCCGGCTCCGAGGACTTCGGCGAGGACGAGATCATCGAGGCTATCGCCACCGCCGACTACGACCAGCCCATCGGCCGCTCCGCCCCACCCGCGGTCCGCCGCCCGGTCCCACCACCTCCGCCACCCACCCTGGCCCAACGCCTCCGCAGCTTCCGCGCCACCTGACCAAGCTGCGGGTGCGCAGGTCACGGTCAATTCTTATCTGGTACGAGAGTCGGCTCCCAAAACCCAACTACGTGTCCCGCCCGCACACGCGACCCACTGCCCACTCCAGGCCGCAACGCGCCCGCCGGGCTGAACTGCCCGGTCCAGGCCGACAGCTCTCCCTCGTGCGGAGTGCGGAGTGCGGAGTGCGAAGTGCGGAGTGCGAAGTGCGGAGTGCGGAGTGCGGAGTGCGGAGTGCGCGGATTGCGGAGTGTGCGGAGTGCGAAGTGCGAAGTGCGGAACTCCAGGGGCTCAGGCGGAGTCGCGCCAGACGATGGGCGTGGTCAGGAGCTGACCGCCCGCGACGTGCTCCCCGTCGAGCTGGCGGAGGACTAGCTGGGCGGCGTAGGACCCCAGTTCCTTGGCCGGCTGATGCACCGTCGACAGGGGTGGCTGGCACCGCACCGCCCACGTGCTGTCGTCGAACCCGACCACGCCCACGTCCGACGGCACGCTGCGGCCGGCTTCGCGCAGGGCCTCCAGGGCGCCGGCCGCGATCGCGTCCGACGCGGCGAAGACACCGTCGACGGTGGGATCGCGTTGGAGCAGCTCGCGCATGCCCTTGATGCCGGAGTTGTAGTCGTAGTGGGGTACGTCGATGACTAGCTCTTCGTCGTACGCCTGCCCCAAAGCGTCCCGGAAGCCGGACAGGCGGTCTATGCCGGAGTCACGGTCGAGCGCGGCCGCGATCATGCCGATGCGCCGCCGGCCGCCTTCGCGCAGGCGCTGGGTGATGGCCCGGGCGGAGCCGGCGTTGTCTATGCCGACGAACGGGATGCTCTGGTCGAGGTCGGGTGGGTGGCCGACGAAGGCCGCCGGCAGTGCCAGGTCGGTGATCACTTTGATGATCGGGTCCCGGGTGCGTGCGGACACGACGATGGCGCCGTCCACGAATCCGCCGCTCAGGTAGCGGGCGACGCGTGCGGTGTCGCGGGCCGACTCGACGACGAGGCTGACCATCTGGTGGTCGGCGAGGGAGAGGGCCGCGTTGGCGCCCAGCATGATCGAGCCGATGTTGGGGTCGTCGAGGAACAGTGAGTGCGGTTCGAGCGCGACGAAGGCGACGGCTTGTGACCTGCGCATCTTCAGGGCTCTTGCCGCGTTGTTCGGTACGTAACCGACTTCGGTGATGGCGGCCTCGATCGCCGCGCGGGCCTCGGCGGAGACGTATCCGCCGTTCAGGACGCGGCTGACGGTGCCGCGGGAGACGCCGGCGGCGGCCGCGATGTCGTGCACCGTGGCGCGCTTCTGCGGTTTCGGCCGGGTCATGCGATCACGATAACGCCGCCGCTATTGACCGAGCGCCAGGGCAGTCCTACTGTGTGCACGTTCACACATCCGTAACCGGCGTCACTTCCGGCGGAAATGTGTGCACGTGCACACACCCGTGACCAGGAGTTTTATGAACACGTTCCCCCTTCCGGGAATCAGCCTCGGCTGTGATTACAACCCGGAGCAGTGGTCGCCCGACGTCTGGCGCGAGGACGTCGCGCTGATGCGCCGGGCCGGTGTCGACCTGGTGGCCGTCAACATCTTCGGCTGGTCGAACCTCGAGCCCAGCCCCGGCGGCTATCACTTCGATGACCTGGACGAGGTCATCGAGCTGCTGCACGCCAACGGGATCCGGATCAACCTGGGCACCGGCACGTCCTCGCCGCCGCCGTGGCTGAGCACGCTCTACCCGGAGATCCTCCCGGCCGCGGCCGACGGCACGACCCGGTTCCCGGGCGGCCGGCAGGCCTGGTGCCCCAGCTCCCCGGTCTTCCGGGACCGGGCCCTGGACCTGGTGTCGCGGGTGGCCCACCGCTACGGCAAGCACCCCGGTGTGGCGCTCTGGCACGTCTCCAACGAGCTGGGCTGCCACAACGCGCTCTGCTACTGCGAGACCAGCGCCGAGGCGTTCCGCACCTGGCTGCGCAGCCGGTACCGGAAGATCGAGACGCTGAACGAGGCATGGGGTACGTCGTTCTGGAGTCAGCGGTACGGCGACTGGTCCGAGATCCAGCCGCCCCGGCTCGCCCTGTCCCTGCGTAACCCGGCCCAGATCGTCGACTTCCACAGGTTCAGCTCCGACGAGTTGCTCGGCTACTACCGCGCCGAGGCGGAGGTGCTGCGCCGGCACTCGGAGATCCCGGTGACCACGAACTTCATGGTCACCGCGCACATCCGCAACCTGGACTACTGGTCCTGGGCGCCGGAGATGGACGTGGTGGCGAACGACCACTACCTGGACCACCGGCTCGGTGATCCGGTCGCCGAGCTCGCCTTCGCCGCCGACCTCACCCGCGGCCTGGCCGGCGGCCGGCCCTGGATGCTGATGGAGCAGTCGGCCGGCGCGGTCAACTGGCAGCCGCACAACCTCACCAAGGCGCCCGGCGAGATGCTGCGCAACTCGCTGACCCACGTCGCCCGGGGTGCCGACTCGGTCTGCTTCTTCCAGTGGCGGGCCTCGGCGCAGGGTGCCGAGAAGTTCCACTCGGCGCTGCTGCCGCACGCCGGTACCGATACCGTCGCGTGGCGGGAGGTGCTGCGGCTCTCCGAGACCCTCGACCGGATCGAGGAGGTGGCCGGCACCCAGGTGACCGCCGACGTGGCCCTGCTCTTCAGCTGGGACTCGTGGTGGTCCGCGGAGGGTGAGGCCCGGCCGTCACAGGCGGTGCGCTACCTGGACCAGGTTCACGCCGCGCACCGGGCGCTGCGGCAACTCGGAGTGACCTGCGACGTGGTCTCCCCGGACGCGGACCTGAGCGGTTACCGGCTGGTCGTGGTGCCGTGCCTCTACATGGTGTCCAACCCGGCCGCCGAGCGGATCGCCGACTACGTGAGCAACGGCGGGAACCTGGTCGTCACCTTCTTCAGCGGCATCGTCGACGAGCGGGACCGGATCCGGCTGGGCGGCTACCCGGGCGCGTTCCGGGACGTGCTGGGCGTGCTGGCCGAGGAGTTCGCGCCGCTGCTGCCCGGGCATGAGGTGGCGCTGAGCAACGGCGCGACGGGCACGCTCTGGACCGAGCGGCTGCGTACGACCACGGCGACGACGCTGGCCACCTACGTCGACGGACCGCTACCCGGCGTCCCGGCGATCACCCACAACCGGTACGGCGACGGCAACTCCTGGTATGTCGCCACCGAACTCGACCCGCACGGCCTCCGCGCACTCGTCGACGAAGCCGTGGAAACGGCCGGCGCGACGAAAGCCGGCCCGGCGGGTGACGGGGAGGTCGAGGTGGTCCGCCGCCGCGGTGACGGGCGCAGTTACCTCTTCGTCGTCAATCACGGTGCCGAACCCGTCGAGATCAACACGACCGGGTGCGACCTCGTCACCGGTGAGCCGGTGCGCGGGTTGCTCCGCGTCGAGGGCGGCGGTGTCGGCGTCGTGCGAGAGGAGCCCGCGTGAAGAGGCAACCTGTTCACCACAAGAGAGCCCTGCTCTTTTTCATAGTCCCTTTCGGTCTGCTGTTCGCCGCCTTCTATCTGGTGCCGATCGGCTACGCGATCAAGCAGTCGCTCTACCGGGTGGAGCGCACCGGCACCTTCGGCCCGGCGCGTGAGGTCTTCGGCGGACTGGCCCAGTATCAGCGGGTCTTCTCCGACGGCCCGTTCTGGGAGTCGATCGGCCGGGTGCTGATCTTCGGCATCGTGCAGGTGCCGGTGATGCTCGGCATCGCGCTGCTGCTGGCGCTGCTGCTGGACTCCGGACTGGTCCGGGGCCGGCGGTTCTTCCGGCTGGCGTTCTTCGTCCCGTACGCGGTGCCCGGTGTGGTCGCCGCGATCATGTGGGGCTTCCTCTACTCGCCGAACCTGTCGCCGTTCACCGCGGTGACGAGCAACTGGGACCTGCTCTCCGCCGACCTGGTGCTCTGGGCCATGGCGAACGTCGTGACCTGGGTCTACGTCGGCTACAACATGCTGATCATCTACTCGTCGCTGCTGGCGATCCCGCAGGAGACCTACGAGGCCGCCCGCCTCGACGGCGCCGGTGCGATCCGTACGGCGTGGTCGATCAAGATCCCGCTGGTGATGCCGGCGATCGTGCTGACCACCGTCTTCTCAATCATCGGAACCCTTCAGCTGCTGGCCGAGCCGCAGGTCTTCCGGACGTTCAGCTCGGCCGTCTCCAGCACGTACACGCCGAACCTGACCGTCTACTCCACCTCGTCCATCCCGAACTTCAACCTGGCCGCCGCGTTCTCGGTGGTGCTGGCGCTCGCCACCTGCGCGCTCTCCTTCGGCTTCCTCAAGTTGACCCAGCGGCGGGGGAGTGAGCTGTGAAGAACCGCGTTCTGCCCATGCTGATCATGGGAATGGGCACGCTCTACTTCCTGGTGCCGATCTGGTGGCTGGTGGTCGCCGCGTCCAAGACCCGGAGCCAGTTCTCCAGCACCGGCGGGCTCTGGTTCGCCGACTTCGCCCTGATCGACAACGTGAAGGAGCTGTTCGCGTACCGGGACGGTGTGTTCCTGCGCTGGCTCGGAAACAGCATCCTCTACACCGGCGGTGCCGCGCTGCTCGGCACTGTGCTGGCCGCCATGTGCGGGTACGCGCTGGCCAAGTACCGCTTCCCCGGCCGGGAGGCGATCTTCAACGTGGTGCTCAGCGGCGTCCTGGTGCCGGCCACCGCGCTCGCTCTCCCGCTCTTCCTGATCTTCAGCGAGCTGAACGCCACCAACACGTTCTGGTCGGTGTTCCTGCCGAGCCTGGTCAACCCGTTCGGCGTCTACCTGGCCCGGATCTACGCCACCGCCGGCGTGCCTGACGAGCTGCTCGAAGCGGCCCGGCTGGACGGCTCCGGCGAGGTCCGGACGTTCTTCACGGTCTCCAGCAGGCTGATGTTCCCGGCCCTGGTGACGATCTTCCTGTTCCACTTCGTCGCGGTCTGGAACAACTTCCTGCTCCCGCTGATCATGCTCGGCAACGAGCGGCTGTTCCCCGTCACCCTCGGCCTCTACTCCTGGAACACCCAGGTCAACCAGCTTCCTGAGCTGCGGATGCTGGTGCTCACCGGCGCGCTCGTCTCGATCGTGCCCCTGGTGATCGCCTTCCTGCTCCTGCAGCGCTTCTGGCGCAACGGCCTCGGCGCCGGCGCCGTCAAGTAACCCCCGAAATTTCACAGAAGTGAGGATGGAAATGCGTTTTCCGATGCGCTCGCTCAGCATTGTGCTGACTTCCGCGCTTGCTCTGACCGCCTGCTCCTCCGGCGGCGACGACGAGGCCACCACGCCGGCCGGCGCCGCAAGCTGCGCGCCCTCCTCGGGCCCGGTCACGCTGAACTACACCACCTGGATCCCCGGTATCGAGACCGTGGTGAAGGCATGGAACGACAAGAACCCGAACATCCAGGTCAAGGTGCAGACCGGCCCGAACGGCAACGGCGGCACCTACCAGAACTTCTTCAACCAGCTGAAGGCCGGCAACGCGCCCGACCTGGGCCACATCGAGTACGACGCGCTGCCCAGCTTCCGCGTCCAGGACGGCCTGGAGAACCTGGCCGCCTGCTCCGAGGTCACCGCCGCGAAGGACCAGTTCGTCGACTGGACCTGGGGCCAGGTCACCTTCGGTGAGGAGAACTCGGTCTTCGGCGTGCCGCAGGACGCGGGCCCGATGGCCCTGTTCTACCGCAAGGACCTGTTCGAGAAGAACAACATCCCGGTGCCCACCACCTGGGAGGAGTACGCCGCGGCGGCGGAGAAGGTGAAGACCGCCGGCGGTTTCATCACCAACTTCTCGCAGAGCGACATCAACCAGTTCGCGGGTCTCGCCTGGCAGGCGGGCGGCCGCTGGTTCGCCAACGACGGCAGCAAGTGGACCGTGAGCATGACCGACGAGAACACCAAGAAGGTCGCCGACTACTGGCAGGGCCTGCTCGACAAGAAGCTGGTCTCGGCCGTGCCGCCGTGGACCACCGAGTGGGACAACGCCTACAACACCAGCAAGGCGTGGACCTGGGTCTCCGCGGTTTGGGGGGCCAACTCGATCATGTCGGGCGCGCCGGACACCTCGGGCAAGTGGGCGGTCGCCCCGATGCCGCAGTGGACCTCGGGCGGCACCGTCGCCGGTAACTGGGGCGGCTCGGCCACCGCGGTCTTCAAGGGCTCGAAGCACCCGTACGAGGCGGCCAAGTTCGCACTGTGGCTGAACACCTCCGAGGAGGCGCTCACCCTGCTGAACAAAGAGGCGCAGCTCTACCCGGCGACCAAGGCCGGCGCGTCGCTCCCCGCCCTTTCCGAGGGAGTGGAGTTCTACGGCGGCCAGAAGATCTACGATGTTTTCGCGCAGGCCTCCACCCAGGTCGCCGCCGACTTCGTCTGGGGACCGACGATGACCTCCACCTACGCCACCGCCTCCGACGGCTTCAAGAAGGCCGTCTCCGGCAGCGGCACCATCACTGACGCGCTCGCCGGGGCGCAGACCTCGACCATCGAGAACCTGAAATCGCAATCAATTCCGGTCGCCGAGTGACGGTGCTCCATCTGCGCGCCGCGGGCACCAGCCTTGTGCTGGACGCCCGCGGCGCTGCCGTTCCCACGATCGTCCACTGGGGCCCCGACCTGGGCGATGTCGACCCGACGACGCTGGCCGACGCGGTGGTGCCGGCCGTGCCGCCGAGCTCGATCGACGTACCCCTGCGTTTGTCGCTCTTGCCGTCGGCCGCAGAGGGATGGACCGGCAGGCCGGCGCTGCACGGTCACCCAGCCGGGCCGTTTCGCCTGGTCAGTGCCCACTCTCAGGACAACACCGCTTCGGTACGCTGCGCGAGCACCGACGATTCCCTGACAGTGACAACCGAACTCGAGCTGTCCACGCAGGGTGTTCTCCGGGTACGGCACCGCCTGGACAATCACGGTCCCACCGACTTCACACCCGCCGGCCTGGATGTGGTCCTGCCGATCCCCGCCGAGGCCGCCGAGCTGCTCGATTTCACCGGCCTCTGGGCGCACGAACGCACCCCGCAACGAGCACCGATGCGGCACGGCGTCTGGAGCCGGGAGAGCCGCCACGGCCGTCCCGGTCACGACGACGCCTTCCTGATGATCGCCGGTCGGCCCGGCTTCGGCTTCCGGCACGGCCGGGTCTGGGCCACCCACCTGGCCTGGAGCGGCGACAAGCAGATCTGGGCCGAGCGAACCGCCCTGGGCCCCGGCGTCCTGGGCGCCGGCGAGCTGCTCACCCCCGGCGAGATCATTCTGTCGCCGGGCGACTCCTACGAGACACCCTGGCTGGTAGCCGTCTTCTCAGACGTAGGACTCGATGGCCTCTCCGACCGCCTCCATCCATGGATCCGTTCCCGCCAGACCCTCCGCCTGCCCCGCCCGGTCGTACTCAACACCTGGGAGGCCGTCTACTTCGACCAGAACCTCCCGGCCCTGAGCGATTTGGTGGATGCCGCAGCCGAGGTAGGCGTGGAACGCTTCGTCCTCGACGACGGCTGGTTCTCCGGCCGCCGCGACGACAAACGAGCCCTCGGCGACTGGACCGTGGACCCCACCGTCTGGCCGGACGGCCTTCACCCCCTGATCAAACGCGTACACGCCCGCGACATGGACTTCGGCCTCTGGGTAGAACCCGAAATGGTCAGCCCCGACTCCGCCCTGGCACGCAACCACCCCGATTGGATCCTCGACAGCCCTCTAACTTGGCGCTGGCAGCGAGTCCTGGACCTCGGCAACCCAGACGCCTACGCCCACATCAGGGAACAACTGGCAGCCCTGCTGACCGAATACCCGATCGCTTATCTCAAGTGGGACCACAACCGCGACCTCCTACTCCCCGGTTCCTCCCACCGCCAGACCACCGCCCTGTACCGCCTGCTCACGGACCTACGCGCGGCATTTCCCAACGTCGAGATCGAAAGCTGCGCCTCCGGCGGCGCCCGCATCGACCTGGGCATTCTGGCCCTGGTAGACCGCTTCTGGACCTCGGACACCAACGACCCCCTGGACCGCCAGCAAATCCAGCGCTGGACCAGCCTCCTGATCCCGCCCGAATACCTGGGTGGCCACCTGGGCGCCGCAACCACACACGTAACCGGCCGCACCTCGGCCCTTGGCTTCCGCCTGGCCACCGCCCTCTTCGGCAGCGCCGGAATCGAATGGAACCTGACCAGCACATCGCCACCCGAGCGCGCCGCAATAGCCGCCTGGACAGCCGAATACAAGCGGCTGCGCCCCCTGCTGCACACCGGCACGGTGGTCCACGCCGACGCAGCAGATCCAGCCCTGCACCTGCACGGCGTCGTGGCGCAGGACCGTACGGAAGCGCTGTATGCCCTGGTAGCAACCGGCTCTCCAGCGGCGGCACTACCCCCACCGATCCGCTTCCCCGGCCTCGACCCGGACCGCTCCTACACAGTCCGCCCCATCGGAACCCCACCCCGCGTCCTCCAGGACACCCCACCCCCGTGGCTGGCAAACGGTTCAGTAACGCTCCCCGGCCGAACCTTGGCAGAGGCAGGCCTACCCGCCCCACTCTTAACCCCAGAACAGGCCTTACTCCTGGCCGTGACATAACGGAAAGCCCGACTCCGGCACCCTTTCCAGAAGCCACCCGAAGCAAAGAAAAAGAACCCTTAAAATAAGAACCAGGCTTTTCCTGGACCACAACATGGTGACCACAACGCACCCGCGCAAATCCGAAAACATCGAGTGTCACCCCAACCACAATCCCGCAACGACCACCCAAATTCATGAAACCCTTACCGTGACCTTGCGACGGCAGAGTGACCGGCCGACGCACGACGGACGCCTGCCGTGCGGGGACCGTCGACGGCGTAACTGAACGCCGCGTCGCAGCAGGCGGAGTGGGTGTTACAGCGCTCACGGCAGGCATCACAGGACCTGGGGTGGGCGCCGCTGGCTGCACCGCAACGGGTGCGGTGGCAGCTCCGGATCCCCCCTCACGAAGACGCCGCAACTTCTCAGCATGACGCCGCCGCAACCCCCACTCGCGATGCCGCTCATGCTCACGCCGAAATTCTTCACGCGCGGCAGAATAGTTCCGAGACAGGGTCCGATCGCGCATCTCCGCTATTTGCCCCCGGCTGAAGAATGACCCCTGTCTCATACAAACAATTGTCGCCCACTCCGCCCCCGAAGTGTCAGCGGTGGATCATGCCAAAACCAATTCGCTTCCTCCGTAGTCGAGGGTGGGGCACGCGGCAGCCCGAGATCGCAAGGTTGCACCTTCCGTAGCGGCATGTGATCCAGTGGTCCCACGTCCCGATCAGGAGAGGTCCCTGCTCATGCATTTGTCTTTCTGGCCACCCCGCCAGGTCAAGATCGGTGACGCGGCGGCCTTCGCCGGCAGCACGCCACGGGCGATTCGCCACTACCACGAGATCGGCCTGCTCCCCGAGCCTGAGCGAGGCGGTGACAACCGCCGCCGCTACGGGTACGAGGACATGATCCGCCTGCTGTGGATTCGCAAGATGGCCGACGCCGGGATCGCCCTGGACGACATCCGTGACGCCTTCACCACCGGCATGGCTTCCGCCGGCGCGGACAGCGGAGCCGGTGCGGACAGCGGAGCCGGTGCGGACAGCGGAGACGGTATCGCGGGCATCCTGGAGCGGCTGGCGGAAACCCTCGCCGAACAGGAGGCGGAATTGCGGCGGCAACGGGCCGCCGTGCAGCGGATGCGCACCGAAGGCAGCCGGATGGGCCTGCTCTCCGACTTCGTCACCGCACGCCTCAAAGGCCTGCCCGAAGGCTCCCTGCGCCAGGCGGACCTGGACAGTCTGCTGGTCACCGAGCGGATCTTCGGCCCTCTCGGCGCGGCCGTCCAAGCCACCCGCTTCGTCGCCCTGGCCACGCATCCCACCCTGCGGGCGGCTTCCGACCGCATCGACGACGCCGAGGAGGCACTCGATGACAGCGTCGCCGTCGATGATCCACGGGTGGCTCAAGTGGCCGCCGAGCGGCACGCCTTCGAAAACGCCCTGCAGGCCGCCATCGAGGAGTCCGGCCTGGACAAGGACGACGATGCCCTCTTCGACGCCTGGGACACTTTGCACCCTGCCCCCGCCGAGGACGAGGCCGACCTCAGCTCCGGCAGGCGGGAGGCCGGCTCCATGAGCGCGTTCGAAGCCATCGCCAAGATGCCCTACGACTTCTCCCCGGCCCGCCTGCGCTGTATGGAACTGGCCGCAAAGCTGGATTCACCCACCACCTGAAACGGTCTAGGACGTGATTCACAAGGGATGGCCGGGCTGCGGCTCCGACCCCCCTTGTGAACCACGCCCTAGGCGCCGCCGAAGCGCTCGGTGCGGATCTTCTTGGGGTCGTGACCAAGGGCGACAAGCATGTTCGCGGCGGTCTCGACGAACCCGTCCGGCCCGCAGACGAAGCAGTCCGGCTCGAGGTCGGGCGGCCACCCGTACGTGTTGACGGTCGCCACGTCGATCCGCTTCGGCGGCGCAGGCCAGCCTTCCGGAGCCTTCCGGGTGTAGACGAACCGCACATCCAGGCCGGCGTCCTCGCGTACCCGGCGGTGCAGCTCGTCGGCGTAACAGGCGTCCTCCGGCGTGCGCACCGAATAGATCAGCCGGAACGGCTGACGCCCGCGCGCCAGCCCCCGGGCACGGATCATCGCCATCAGCGGCACCACCCCCGAGCCGCCGGCCACCAGAAGGACCGGCGCCGTCTGGGTGTCGCGCCAGATGAACCAGCCGCCGACCGGACCGCGAACCTCGATCTGATCGCCTTCGCTCACCACGTCGGTGAGATAGGGCGAGACCTCACCGTCGTCCAGCCGCTGCACGGTCAGCTCGACCGGGCCCGAACCGTTCCACGCCGAGGCGATCGAGTAGCTGCGCTGGGCGGAGTACCCGTCCTCGGCGGTCAGCTTGATGTCGATGTGCTGCCCCGGCAGGTGTCCCGGCCAGTCGGGGATGTCAAGTGCCAGCGTGCGCGCCGATCCGGTCTCCCAGCGGGCGTCCGAGACCGTCGCGACACGCCAGTTCAGTCGCCGTGGTACCGCTGCTCTGACCATGGGTCTCCGTACATGTGGTAGCCGGCGGCCTCCCAGAAGCCCGGGTCGTCCTCGGGCATCATCCGCAGCCCGTTGACCCACTTCGCGGACTTCCAGAAGTACAGGTGGGGGATCAGGAGCCGGGCCGGTCCGCCGTGTTCGGGGTGGAGCGGTTCGCCGTCGTACTCGTACGCGATCCATGCCTTGCCGTCGAGCAGGTCCTCGACCGGCACGTTCGTGGTGTAGCCGCCGAAGCTGTGCGCCATCGCGTAGTCGGCGGCCGACTCGACGTCCTCCAGCAGGGTGTCCAGCGAGACGCCCTTCCAGGTGGTGCCGAGCTTGGACCACTTGGTGACGCAGTGGATGTCGACGGTGATCTCCTCGGACGGCAGCGCGGTGAACTCCGCCCAGTTCCAGGAGTGCTTCTCGCCGGTCTCGGTGGCGATCGTGAACTGCCACCGGTCGAGCGGGATGCGCGGCGTCGGCCCGGCGGAGAGCACCGGGAAGTCGTGCGTCAGGTACTGGCCGGGCGGCAGGTCGGGCGGCGAGTCACGCCGCCGCCCGCCGAAGCCTCGGGAGATGATGCCCATGAGGTACGAGTAAACCTCACCACCGTCACGTTCAGGCTCTGACCGTGCCGCTGGTCACGCCGGTGATCGTTGCCGAGCTCGACAGCACCACCCGGTACGAACCACCGCTGACCAGCCCGGTCACCTTCTGGCTGGCCGCGGCCTTGGACGTTTTGACGGTCTTCCAAGTCCTGTTCTGGTAGCGCTGCACGGTGAGCTTCTGCCCGGCGGCGCCGCTGACCTTCACCGTGATCGTGCCCTTGCCGGTGCGGGACACCTTCACCACGGCCTTCACCGCGTACGCGACGGTGGCGGAGGCCTCGGTGTCCGGCACGTCCAACCGGACCCGGAAGGCGCCGGTGGCGGTGCGGGGCACGTCGGCCGTACCGTCGGCGCCGGTCACGGTGTCCTTGCAACTCCACGCTCCGCCGCCCGCCGAGAGGCAGGCCCGCACGGTCTCGTCGGCCATCGGCTCGCCGTCGACCAGCACGGTGAAGCCGGTGACGGTCCGGGTCCCGTAAGCGACCGGAGCCGGAGGCTCGTCGACGAGGATTTCCGGCTCGGCGGAAAGGCCGTCGGTGAGTGCCGCCGCCGCGTCGATCCGCCCGTGACCGTAGTCGGGGTCGAAGCCCTCGTCGCCAAGGTCGACAGCAGTGCTCTCCAGGATGCTTTCGATCTGGCCGGGGGAAAGACCCGGGTTCTTGCCGAGCAGCAGCGCCGCCACCGCGGCGACGTGCGGCGCCGCCATCGAGGTGCCGCTCATCGTCTCGTAACCGTCGCCCGGGTAGGTGCTGAGGATGTCACTGCCCGGCGCGGCGACGTCCACATAATCGCCGGCGTTGGAGTATTCGGCGTACTCGTCCCGGTCGTCGGTGGCGGCGACCGCGAGAACGCCCTCGTCGGCGGCCGGCCAGCTGGTCGGGCTGCCCTCCTCGCGCTCGTTGCCCGCCGCCGCGACGACGGTGACCCCCTGCTCGCGGGCGTAGCCGACGGCCTCGGTCACCGCCTCGGACTGCTCGGTGGCGCCCAGCGACAGGTTGATCACCTGGGCGCCGTTGTCGGCCGCCCAGACGATGCCCTCGGCGGTGTCCGACATCCAGCCGCTGCCATCGGCGTCCAGGGCCTTCACCGGCAGGATCGTCACGTCCGGCGCGATGCCGGCGACGCCCTCGTCGTTGCCGGTCACCGCGGCGATCGTGCCCGCGACGTGGGTGCCGTGCCCGTTGTCGTCGGCGGCACCGCCCTCGACGTCGTCGATCGTGTTGTACCCGGGGAGGACGTGGCCCGCCAGGTCGGGGTGGTCACCGTCCACCCCGCTGTCGATCACGGCGACGGTCACCCCCTCGCCGGTGGACTGCTCCCACGCCTCGCTCACCCGGATCGCGTCGAGATCCCACTGCTCGTCCCGGTACGGGTCGGAGGGTTCCTCCAGCGCCCGTACCGGGACGTCGATCTCCACACCGACCGTGTTCCCGGCAGCCGTGGCGATGCCGACCAGGTCCGCGGCCCGGGCCCGGCTGGTGGCCACCCGGACGCTGATCACCGGGCGGCCGGTGGCGTCGAGGGTGGTGGTGACCACCCGGACCGGCTGGGCCGCCGAGACGGTCGCCGGGAGCTCCAGCCCGTACGAGACGGGTGTGAACGCCTGACTGCCCGTGGGCAGCGCGAACGCGCCCAAAGCAGCCGCGATGGTGCCGGTGAGGAAACGCCGCACTGATCCTCCGCTCGTTGAAACCGCCTACCTCGGTAAAGGTGTGGCCGGCGGAGTGCGGAGCGGGGACAAGCGGGGTGCGTTTCAGGTGCTGGTCAGCATCACCAGTTGCCGGGTCGCCCGGGTCATCGCCACATAACGATCGACAGCGCCGTCGAAGGTGTCCGGGTCGATCAGCACCACGAGGTCGAACTCCAGTCCCTTCGACAGCTCCGGGGTCAGTGACCGGACCCGGGGCCGTGCCGTGATCCCGGGCTGGGTGGCGATGACGCAGGCGACGCCCTCGTCGTGCTCGGCCAGCCAGGAGTCGAGGATCGAGTCGAGTTCCGAGGCGGGACGGTGCAGGACCGGGAGGCCGCTGCTGCGGATCGAGGTGGGCACGTTGGCGTCCGGGAGCACGGCCCGGATGACCGGCTCGGCCTCCGCCATGACCTCCTCCGGCGTGCGGTAGTTGATGCTCAGCGAGGCCATGGTGACCCGTTCCAGGCCGATCCGCCCGAGCCGTTGCTCCCACGACTCGGTGAACCCGTGCCGGGCCTGGGCGCGGTCGCCGACGATGGTGAAACTGCGGGACGGGCAGCGCTGGAGCAGCATCTGCCACTCCGCGTCGGTGAGCTCCTGCGCCTCGTCGACGACGATGTGCGCGAACGGCCCGGCGAGCAGGTCGGGGTCGGCGGCGGGTGCCTCGGCCTCGTCGACGAGGACCTCCCGCAGGTCCTCCTGGCGCAGCATCGTCATCAGGCCCTCGCCGTCGTCGTACGCCTGCGACGCGATCAGGTCGTCGACGACGGTGTCCATGCGTTCGCGCTGGACGGCGAGCGCGGCGTCCTGGCGGCGCTTGCGGCGGGACGACTCCGGGTCGCCGAGCCGCCTGCGTGCCGCGTCCAGCAGCGGCAGGTCGGCGACGGTCCAGGCCCGCGGGTCGGCGCGCTGGAGTTTGCGTACGTCGTCGGCGCTGAGCCAGGGGGCGCATTTGCGCAGGTAGGCGGGTACCGACCACAGGTCCGCGATGATGTCGGCGGCTTCGAGCAGGGGCCAGGCGCGGTTGAACGCGGTGACCAGTTCCCGGTTTCGGAGCAGGGACCGGCGCAGGAGGGAGTCACCGTCGGACTTCTCCAGCAGGATCGTGAGCAGCTCGTCCCAGACCTCGTCGCGGGCTTCGTTGTGCGGGGTGCCGGGCCCGGCTGCCTGGAATGCCTCGGACCAGTCGGCGGCGGTCAGGCGTACCTCTGTCTCCTGGGTGTTGATCGTCATCGCCCTATCTGGTGGTTCCTCGTAGAACGCGACGGCCGCCTCGATGGCCTTCACCAGGTCAGCCGACGACTTGAGGCGGGCGACATCTGGATCCTTCTCGGGCCCCGCGGCCGCTCCCTCGGAGACCAGGTCACGCACGGTGCAGGTTTGCACGTCGTCCTCGCCGAGGCTGGGCAGGACGTCACCGACGTACGCCAGATAGGGCTCGTGCGGCCCGACGAAGAGCACACCACCGCTGCGCTGACCGAGTCGCGGGTCGGAGTAGAGCAGGTACGCGGTGCGGTGCAGGGCGACAACGGTCTTGCCCGTGCCGGGGCCGCCGTCGACCACCAGAGCGCCCCGCGAGCCGGCCCGGATGATGGCGTCCTGATCGGCCTGGATGGTGCCGAGTACGTCCCGCATCCGCGGTGACCGGGTGCTGCCCAGGCTGGCGATGAAGGCGGACTGGTCGTCGAGGGCCGCGTGCCCCTCGAGCCCCTCCGGCGTGAACACCTCGTCCCAGTAGTCGGTGATCGCGCCGCGGGTCCAGCGGTACCGGCGGCGGTTCACCAGCCCGGCCGGGTTGGCGTGTGTCGCGGCGAAGAACGGCTCGGCGGCGGGGGAGCGCCAGTCGACCAGCAGGCGCCGGCCGGTGTCGTCGGTGAGCCCCAGCCGTCCGATGTACACCGGCTCGGTCCCGTCCGCGGCGACGATGCGGCCCAGGCACAGGTCCAGGCTGAAGCGGCGCAGCGTGCGCAGTCGGGCGGTCAGCCGGCGGACCGCGTCGTCCCGGTCCACCGCCTGCCGTCCCTTGCCGGCGGGTGCCCGGCGCTCGGTCTCCAGGCGGTCGGTCAGTTCGGCGATCGAGCGCCGCAGGCTCTCGGCGATCGCGGCGAAATGCTTCTCGTCGCCGGCGATGAGTGCCGGGTCGTCCTTGGCGGCGAGGTTGGCGGGCAGGGCGAACACACCGTGCATTGCTGGACCCCCATTTAGGCTTCGACCTGCGAGTTTGCGGGACGAACCGGGTCTTGCCGCAAGCCCCCCAGTCTGCTATATGTTGGAGGTGGAAAGGTGTGAGTTGACCCCTTTCCCTTCGCAACAATCAGCGCGACTGGCTTAAACTGGCGATCATGCCGCTGACTGGTGAATACGCACCGAGCCCCTCCGACTGGGCTCGCAAGCAGGCCGAGAAATACGAGGCGACCGATGGCGCCGAGTCCAACACCATCATGGACCGGCCGATCATCGTGCTGACGAGCGTCGGCGCCAAGACCGGCCAGCTTCGCAAGACCGCCCTGATGCGCGTCGAGCACGACGGCGAGTATGCCGTGGTCGGCTCGCTGGGCGGCGCCCCGAAGAACCCGGTCTGGGTCTACAACATCCGCAAGAACCCGCACGTCGAGCTGCAGGACGGGCCGGACAAGAAGGACTACGACGTCCGGGAGCTCGAGGGCGAGGAGCGGGAGATCTGGTGGGAGCGGTCGGTCGCCGCCTACCCGCCCTACGCGGATTACCAGACCAAGACCGATCGCCTGATCCCGGTGTTCCTGCTGACACCTCGGTGAGGCCGTGGGAAAACGGGATGCCGAGAAGGCCGGTGCCTCCGATCATGGGTTGATGCGCGTACCGCACCAGCCCGTCGACCGGGCCCCGGCCGCCCGCCCGGCGGGTCCGACCGGCTTCAGCCTTCCCCTCGCCGGTTCCGTCGACGACGACGATCGCCTGGTCGACGTCGTCGACCTGATGGCCCTCGACGCGTTCGTGACCGGGCGTGAGCCCTTCGGCCGTACGAAGTACCTGGAGAACCTTCGCGCCGAGGCGCCGCTGACCACCGAGGGTGCTCGGCTGGTCCGCGAGGCCAAGGACGACGACGGTCACGGCCGGCTCAGCGTCGGCGAGGGCTGGTCGCTGCACGTCACCCGCTGGAAGCAGAGCCGCCGTGCCCGGGTCGCGGTCACCGCGATCAGCGCCGAGCTGGCCGAGCAGGTGCTCGCCGAAGCGGTCGCGGACGCCTGCGACGAACCGGCGCCCGCCGCCGAGAGCGTGCCGATCGGCTTCTGGCACCAGGGCCCGCACGGCCCGCGCCGGACCGAGCGGGAGATCGGCGCCACCGCCTGGGACGAGATCCGCCCCAACTACGCCCGGCCGGTCGCCGAGACCCTGGAGCGGCTGATGGCCGTCGACGGTTCGGCGGTCAACGGCCGGCTCCTGCTGCTGCACGGCGAGCCGGGTACCGGCAAGACCACCGCGCTGCGGGCGCTGGCGCAGCAGTGGCGGTCCTGGTGCCAGGTCGACTGCGTGCTCGACCCGGAGCGCCTCTTCGCCGACCCGGCCTACCTGATGAACGTGGCGCTGGGCAGCGACGACGGCCCGCAGACGTGGCGGCTGCTGATGCTGGAGGACTGCGACGAGCTGATCCGTGGTGAGGCCAAGGCGAGCGCCGGCCAGGCACTGTCCCGGCTGCTCAACCTCACCGACGGGCTGCTCGGCCAGGGCCGCAACGCGCTCATCGCGATCACCACCAACGAGGACCTGTCGGCCCTTCACCCCGCTGTGGTCCGGCCGGGGCGGTGCCTTGCCAGCATCGAGGTCGGGCGTCTTCCGTACGCGGAAGCCGTTGCCTGGCTCGGATCCTCCACCGGTGTCGGCCCCGAGGGTGCCACCCTCGCCGAGCTCTACGCCCTGAGGACCGGTGCGGCACCGGTGACCGTCCCGAAGAAGGAGCCCCAGATCGGCGGCATGTACCTGTAGTCACTCCGGGACGTTCCCCGCGTCACCGCCCACCCGGTACGGCGTGCTGACGTTCTCGTAGGCCAGGTGGGCGACCAGGCCCTCGGGGACGTGCTCGAGGTTGTGGCAGTGGTCCGCCCAGATGCCCGGGTTGTCGGCGACGAACGCGATCTCGTAGCTGTCCCCGTCGCCCACGTCCAGCGAGTCGACCCACCACGGACTGCCCGTCGCGGCCGTCCCGTTGCGGCTGAGCACCACCGCGTGGTGGCCGTGCAGGTGCATCGGGTGGACTTCGCCGCTGTTGTTGCTGATAGTCATCCGGACCACGTCACCGGTGCGGACCATGAACATCGGGACGTCGGGGAAGAGCTTGCCGTTCACCGTCCACCACAGACCGGGTACGCCGTCGAGGAAGCCGAACCGCCTGCCGATGCGGTAGTCGAACACGCGGGTGGCCCGGGCCGGGTCGAAGCCGAGTGGAGTGCTCCGCCCGTACGCCAAAAGATCGACAAGCTCGCGCGGCTCCGCCGAGGCCTCACCCGATCCGATTGCGGCGCCGCCGCCGGTGTCCACCCGGCCGGGCGCGGCGAATTCCAGATCGACCCGCCCCCCGGCCGTGACCAGCACGGCCTTGCCGGTGATCGCCGCCGGTTCGTGCACGTCGCGGCCGTCGACGGCGACCACCCGGTAGGCCGTGCCGCTCACCCAGACCCGGATCGGACCGGCATCCGTGTTGATCACCCGGGCGCGCACGGTCTCGCCCGGCGCCGCGTCGAGGGGAGTGCGGCCCGGAGAGCCGTTGATCGTGCGACGGCCCTGGTAGGTGTGCACCGCGACCACCGGGTCCCTCGCCGTGATGCCCCCCTTCGGTGTCACGACGAGCGCCCCGAACAGGCCGCCGCGCACCTGCTCGTGAGACACCTGGTGGGAGTGGTACCAGTAGGTGCCGGCGTCCTCGGCGACGAAGCGGTAGACGTGGCTGTCGCCGGGACCGACCGCGTCCTGGGTGATCCCCGCGACGCCGTCCTCACCGTTCGGCACGTCGACGCCGTGCCAGTGCAGGGTCACACCGTCCGGTACCGACTCGTTGACCAGGGTCACCTCGATCAGCTGGCCCTGCCCGGCGCGGATCTCCGGGCCGGGGGAGGAGCCGTTGAGGGTGTAGGCGCCGCCGTCGCGCCGGGCGGCGAGCGTGACGCTGACGTCCGGCCGGCCCGAGGGACCGCGCAGGTCGGCGACGCTGAGCCCGCCGGTGTGGCGATGATCCACGGGCGGGCCGCCGCCGTTGTCGGCGTAACCCATGGCGGCCATGTCGTAGGTGCCGGGGACCAGGCTGTCGTACCAGTACCAGCCGAGCGGACCGAGCACAGCGAGGGCCGCCACCGAGGCGATGGCGGCCCGGAAGCCGGTGCGCACCGGCTCAGGCGACGACGGCCGGCTGGGCCGGCGCCGTGGTGGTGACCTTCGCCTTGCGAGCAGCGACCTCGGCGACCGCGGCGACCGCCGCGGCGTTCAGGCCGTGAAGCAGGCCCACCAGGGGTGCCGCGAAGCCGGCGAAGGCCAGGAAGACCTGTAGGAAGATCACGCCGAGAGTGATCGCGGCCCACTTGATACCGCCCGGGACCCGGGCGAAGAACGACACGATCAGCAGGCTCAGGCCGAGCAGCGGTATGACGATCATGCCGACCTGGCTGTGGACGACGTGTGCCCAGTTGTCCACGGTGTTCTTGTCCAGGACGCTCCCGGAGTCGAGATCGTTGAGAACCAGGAACCACGCTCCGGCGATCACGGTGAGCTGCACCAGGACAAAGATCGGAATGAGCATGGCGATGATGCGATAGGCGGTGCGCATCGGACTTTCCCCCTTCGAGCCGATGTCCACAAGCATCGACCCGGCTCGACGGGTGGGCAATACGCCATTGAGCGTATCCGCAGGTAAGCCCGGGGGCGTACACGCGAAGGAGCCCTCCGGGTCGCTGGAATGCAGCGACGCGAAGGGCCCGATAAGTTGTCGCGCCGGGTCAGCTCTGCTGGTAGGTCAAGCAGTCGGCCCGCTCGGCGGAGGCGCCCACGGTGATCGCCGGGGCGCGGCACTCGAGGTTTTCGTTGTAGGTGCAGTCGGCGCGCTTGCAGGCACCGACCTGGGCGGTTGCCACGCCCATGCCACCCTGCTCACCCGAGCCGATGAAGGTGTCGCACTCCGCGCTGCTCATGCTTCCGATGGTGATGGCGAACGCCGTACACCCGTCGTGGTTGTAACCGCACGAAGCGACGGTACACGTCTGCACTCGCGGCATGTTCATCATCTGCGTCATGGTTACCAGCTCCCTGGAATATCAATGGCCTCACGCCGACCATAACCCTCCATCGAACTTGTTTCCACTTATCCAAATGATGTCGCCGGTAAACGTTCGAACCATTAGGTAAGGCAACCCTCACCATTTGTTAGGTGAGTCTTCCCTGGTCCCGGGCCTGGCATTTCACACGATAGCCCTTTCCCGCTTGTCGCATGATCTCGGCCCGTAAGACTCCAGGAATACCGGTGAACCCAGCAGTGCACCAATTTCGGTGGCCCAGTCGTCCGGCCGGTAAAGTGCATCCGGACTGGCCCGGAGCAGCATTTCTGTGAGCTGGCGCTGATATACCAGGTCGCGGGGCGGGCCGGGCTCGATCCGGTCCCACGGCTCGCCGCCGAGCCGGTAGGACGGGCAGATGCGGAGGCCGGGGCAGCGCGCGGGCGCGTCGAGGTGGGTCACCGCGAGCGCGTCGATCCCGCCGGCGACCTCGACCGCGTACCGGTGGGCGACGGCGTCGAAGTGGCCGGTCCGGAAGGTGCCCTGCCAGTCGTCGCGGCCGTTGTGCGCCTCCGGCAGGTCCAGCTCCGGTGCCTCGGTGACGAACGGGCCAGCGCCGTGCCGGGTGGTGTAGGTGCGCACCACACCGAGCCGGCGGAACGACGGGCAGAGCGCGGCGACGTTGTCGAAGGTGGTGGCCGACCAGGTGGTGTGCGGGTGCCAGCCGCGCCACTCGTCGAGCAGGACACCCTGCGCGCCCTCGAAGACGCACGGGCCCTCGGCGAGGAGCCGGTCGGTGAACTCGGTGCCGACGATGCGGACGGTCCGGGCGAAGGCGGTGAAGGCGTCGACCACGTCGTTCAGTTCTACGTCGCCGGGTTCGCCGATGTCGTCGCGGACCGCGGAGAGGCGGGCGCGGAGCCGGGTGGCGGACAGGGTGTCGGCGACCCTGGGAGCGTCGGGGTGCTCCAAGGCGTACGCCATGGTCTCCCCGACGCCCATCCCGCACGAACCGTGCCGATCCCCGCCGCGTGCCCTCTCCCGGCGCCGGTTCGCGGCACGATGCCACGGAGTGGCGAGCAGTGCGTCACCATCCACCGTGAGCAGGTGAAACGGGTCTCCCAGTGCCCGCGCCTCGGCCGCCAGTGCGAGGGGATCGACCACCATGAAGCGGGTCAGGTGGGTCGGCACCCCGCGCAGCGTGCCGGAACCGAACTGGGCGAACGTGTGGTGCCTGCCGTCCTCGGTGATGACGTTGTGGGCGGCCTGCGCGCCACCGTTGAAGCGCAGGACTGCCCGCTTTTGATCAGAGGCGCAGAGCGCGTCGACGATGGTTCCCTTGCCGGCGTCGCCGTAGCCGAGGTCGACGACGGCGACGTGCTCCCGGCTCACAGTCGCTGGTTTCCGCCCGGGCCGGCGGTGATCTCGAACGGTGCGTCGCGCACCACCGCGGTGCGCTGCAGCGGAGCGAGCGCCCGGCCGACCGATCCGCCGAACGCCGAACCGACGTCCGCCAGGTCCGACATGCCCGCGTCCAGGTCGATCGCGTCCTCGCCGAGGCCGACCGTCAGCGCGATGGTCTCGCAGACCGCGTCCAGGTCGTCGAGTTCCAGAACGTTCTGCCCGAGCAGCTCACGCCAGCGCTCGAGCACCTCCTTGTCGCCGCCCCAGCCGGCCGCCGTCGGCAGGATGTAGTAGACGTCGTACTTGCGCTTGAGCTCGTGCAGGATCTGCTCGATGCTGATCGGCTCGCGGAGGTCGTCGCCGATCACGGCCTTCACCTCACGCGGCTTGACCTTCGGGTAGGGCATCTCGTCGCCGATGATGAAGAGGTAGCCGCGACGACCGCGATTGATCATCGAGTCCAGGACCGTGTGCCGGGCCATGAAGTAGAGCGCCAGCTCGTAGGACTCGTGCTTCTGCCCGCCGCCACCGCCCTCCAGGACGATCTTCGCCAGGTCGTCGTCCATCCGGTTGTCCGACTCGAACTGGCCGACCTGAAGCGGCGCCCGGTCACAGGTCGCGTCCCCGATCGCGCCGAACATGATCTGCGGGTCGATCGCGTAGTTCTTCCTGGTCAGCAGGCCCAGCAGCTGCGGCAGCTTGGTCTGCAGGACCCGCGGCACGTTGCCCATCGAGCCGGTCACGTCGAACAGAACGGCGATCGGCGTGCTGAACGGGTGCTCCGTACTGTCCCGGCTCTCGCGCATGAAAACCCCGTCGGGGTCCAGTTCCTCGTGCACCCGGCGAGCACCGCTGTCGCTGTACGCGAACGCGCTCTTGCCGGACGCGGCACGGTAGTCGGCCGCCGCGGTGTAGACGTCAGTGGACCATCGTCCGCTTCCCATTGCCTTCTCCTCAGTTCCGGTGCCGCTGGGGAATGATCTCGTCGAACTCGGCCAGGAGCTCCCAGGCGTCCTGCGGCCGCATCCTCGGTGAGTCGTAGGAGCAGCCGGTGGCGAAATTTCTCAACGCCTGCGGCATCTGAGCGCCGAGAAGGCGCGTCATGAGGCCGGTTGCCATGTAGATGTCGGTGGCCGCGCTCGCGCTCTTGTCCTTCAGCACCTCCGGCGGGTAAGCAGGCTTTGCTGCTTTCACTATCGCCTGAGGTCGATGTCCCGCATAGCACCAATCGACAAGAACCAGACCGCGATCATGCAGGTGGATCAGCACATGGCTCTCGATCACGGCACCGTGGACGACGCCGGCGCGGTGCGCCCAGCCGATCGCCGTCAGCAGCCGCCGCCAGATCCAGATGCCCGTCACCAGGTCAGGCTTGAGTTCGTGCACGCTTCGCATGCCACGCTGCCGCTTGATCACATTGACGTTTCGCCGGATTCGTTCGTTGTCCTCGTGCACGAAGCTGTCGACGAGCCGCGGCGCGTAGGCGCGGAACCGCGGGTCACCTTTGTGGTGCAGTTGGTGCAAAGCCTCGGCCTCGGTGATCATCAGGTCGTTGTCCGCCGGGTTCCGCGGAACCTTGATCAGCGTGTTGCCGTCCCCGTGATAGAGCTCGGCGATGTCGCCGGAGGCGAACAGGTTGCTCCTGCTCCCCTGGTTGTTGTAGAGATCGGCGAGCTTCGCCATTGCCTGCGTCGCGGTCGCGCGCCGCTGGGCAGTAACGGTGTCCGGGTGCACGAGCCGCACCCATTTCCGGTACGCCTTCGTAAGGTCGTTCTCGTCCGTCAGATCACTGAACCGGGTGGCCGTCATGATCCTCGTGGTGGCGTCCTCGAAGGTCATCGGCTCCGTCGCCTCCTCAGCCTTCTCCTGTGGCGTCCCCGGTAGTGAGCCGGTCTGACCTGCGCCTCCTGCGGCTCTTTCATCGAACCCGGTCCTCCCGTGTAGGTCTCAGCAGCGCTGGATGCAGCAGCCGCGCGTCGCCGGCGCGGTAGAGCTTCGCCCGCGGCCCGCCCCGCTCCCCGCCGCGTGCCGTGGTCTCACCGGTCCCCTCCACGAAGCCCGGCACCGACAGCACCTTGCGATGGAAGTTGCCGGCGTGCAGCTCCTCGCCCCAGACCGCGGCGTAGACCTGCCGCAGCTCGCTGATCGTGAAGTCCGGGTGCGTGAAGGCGGTGGCCAGCGGGGTGTATTCGAGTTTGGAGCGGGCCCGCTCGAGCCCGTCCGCGAGGATCTCGTCGTGGTCGAAGGCGAGGTCCTTGGCCTCGTCGACCGGCACCCAGTAGGCACCGGCGGCATCGGAACCGGCGGTGGGCTCAGGCAGCTCCGGAGCGAACGCCAGGTAGGCGACGGAGACGACACGCATCCTGGGGTCGCGGTCGGGGGTGCCGTAGGACTTGAGCTGTTCGAGGTGGACACGGTCGAGGTCGCCCTGCCCGGGGTTGAGCCCGGTCTCCTCGGCGAACTCCCGCCTGGCGGCCTCGTCGAGGGTTTCGCGCTTGACGAAGCCACCGGGGAGTGCCCGCTGCCCGGCGTAGGGCCGCGCTCCACGCTCGACAAGCAGCACGCAGAGCTTCCCCTCCCGAATCGTCAGGGCGACAACGTCCACAGTCACCGCGATCGACGGGTAGGCGCCGGGGTCGTACCCCGCCAGAAAACTCGCCTCGTCCATTCCCGTGGTCCTCCTCGCCCTGAGTACTTCTCGACTCTAGTTTTACTCGCTATGAGTATTACTCGAACTGAGGCGAACTTAGCTCGCGTGGTTTCTGTTGTCAAGCGCTACCTACGTCCGAACCATCTGTCTGACATATAAGGAGGTTTCTGAGTATTACCTGATGAATCCTCGCGAATCGTTACGCTTCCGGCGAGACGGCCCGCGTCGGATTACCGAGCGCCTGGGCCCTACCAATCAAGCGACGCGGCCCTCGGGCCCGTAGGAGGACCTCGCATGCGCAGTAGCACATCAAGAAGCCGAGCCCGGCTGCTTTGTGCCGGTCTCACCACAACAGGGGCCTTAGGCGCTTCGATTTTTGTCGGAGCACCGGCGGCATTCGCCGCCGCGCTCGACTCGCTGTTGCCGATCGGCGGACCTGCCGGCACAACGATCAAGATTGACGCGGCTGGTACGCCGTTCGACACGGGAAACCCCGCCGCGATCTTCACCACCGGATTTGCCGCCGGGACGACCACCTGCCCGAACTACACGACGTCCATCACAGGGCAGACCGTCGTCGTCGCGACCAGCCCGACGAAGATCGACAGCGACGAAGCCACGTTCACAGTTCCCACCACGGTGACGCTGAACAGTGGTGCCGCCCGGGACTGGAAGGTGTGCGTCTACAACGGCACGACCGCCAGCACTGCCGCGGTCAATGACAACACCGGCGGCGGAACCTTCACGGTCACTCCGGCAATCACGTTCTCGCCGGCCAACGGTCCCAGCGGCGGCGGTAACACCATCACGTTCACCTCCCCGAGCACCACCAATCTCTTCTCCACCGCTGTGGGCCTTGTGTTCACCGACCCGGCCATCGGTTGTGCTGCCACCTATGGCACACCCGGCAACCTGGCAGCGGCGCTGACCCGGCCCTCGGCTACGTCGGCGACCGCGACGGTGCCCGCCGGTGCTGTCGGCACCGGTCCTAACACGAGCTATCTCGCCTGCTTCTACAGCAGTACTGCGAGCGGCGGCACCCTGGTCGGTGCATCGTCCACGGGATATGCGGTGACCCTGCCTCCGGCGACCGTCAGCAGTTCGGTCGGCCCGTGGGCTGGAGGGAACGGCATCTCGGTCGACTCGACCTCGCCGTTCCTGCTGGGTGTCTCGTCGCCGGGCGTGACGTTCAACTCGAGCGAGCGTTGCCCGCGGACCTTCACCGCGGCGTCCAGCTACGCCATCGTTCATCCCGCTGCCGGGAAGATCCGGAAGGCGTCGGACAACCGCTTGGCAGTCACCGTTCCGGCTCTGGCTTCGGGAGCGCCGTCGGTTCCCACCCCGTTCAACCTCTGCGTGTACAACGGCACCGGCGGAAGCAGCTTGATGATCGCGACGGTGCCGTACACGGCGTCTGTCGCGCCGAACGTGACTGCGGTCAGTCCTTCTTCCGGAAGCGCGATGGGCGGAAACCTCATCACCGTCAGTGGTAGCGCCTTCCCGACGAGTGCGGGATCGATCACTGCGACCCTGGGCGGCCTTCCGCTCGCCGACATCACGCCTGTGAACGAAACCACCTTCACTGCGCGCACGCCGATGCACAGCGTGGAGCGCAACGTGTCGATCGTGGTGAACACTCCGGCCGGCAGCAAGTCGCTGGCGAACTCGTACTCGTTCCTCAACGCCATCGCGGTCACCCCTAACGCGGCCTCGACCGACATGAAGGCGGTCACCGTCGCGGTCAAGGGCATCGGCTTCCTTTCTGCCGACTGGGGCACCGCCGCTGCCAAGGCGCACATCTACCTGACCAAGGGCACCTACAACCCGGCGAACAACGGGGCAGGCGCCAAGGTGAACGGTCAGGTGTCCGAGTGCGGCGACGTGCTCCCGCTCAGCGACAACGAACTGATCTGTACCCTGCGCCTGGACCAGAAGGTGAGCGCTGCCGGCACGATCACTCCTGAGATCGCGATCGCGCGTTCGGCCACCGACATCGCGACTACTCAGAACAGCCGCCTGATCAGCTCGGCGTCGACTGCGGCCTTCGCTGCAGACGACGTGGGCAAGCCGATCACTCAGACCGGTGGCACCGATGCGGTTCCGGCTGGCTCCACGATCGTGGACGTGCTGTCTGCAACGCAGGCCATCATCTCGAAGCAGGCGTCGGCTACTGTCAACGCCACGGTAACGGCGCGGATCGGCGCGGCTCCTGTGAGGAGCGTCGTTGTCGGCAATGTGTCGTCGACGGTCACGCTCACGGCTCCCAGCGACTCCTTCACCAGCGCGGACATCGGAAGGGTCATCGCCGGTACCGGTATCACGCCGGGAACCACAATCGAGGGGATTCTGGCGAATGGTGCTGGCGTCACTCTTTCCGCAGCCGCGACCACAACGGGCGGGCCCACGGTGGACCTGTATGACCCGATTGGGGTTCCGGCGGGGGCGTACACCCTGACGTTTGTCACGACCGGCACCATGGGCGTCGACACGACCCTGACGAGCTACAGCCAGAGCACTGTGTCGGCCAACTCGTCCTTCACGCTGGCGGCCTCGTAATTACTGAATAATCGCAGCTCAGAACAACGGCCCGGGGCGTCTGCCCCGGGCCGTTGCCGTGTATCCGGTTAAGTGCCGGACCCCTGGTCAACTTCTCCATTTCCGACAATTCCTCGCAATAGCCACGTTACGCTTCCCGCGAGACGGCCCGCCGTCCAAGCGAGTGCGCGGGCCCACCCAAACCCCAGAACGCGGTTCGCAAGACCGTAGGAGGACCCTCGCATGCGCAAGCGCAAGTCCCAGGAGAGAATCGGCATGCCAGCGGTGCGTGCCGGTGTAGCCGTGGCGGTGACCACCGCAGCGGTCGTCGCGGCGACGGCACTGCCCGCCTTTGCGACCACCGTGACTGTCACCTTCACGCCGACCCAGGCGCCGACGGCTGCCGGCACGACGATCACAGTGACCGGTACCAATGCTTTCACCAATGCGAACACCGAAGTTTACTCGGGTCGTTTCGTTCCCAGCACCGTCACCTGCTCGGGTGCCATTCCCGCGGTCAGTGCGACCGCCGTCGACGCAGGAACCGTGACCCGGGTCGACAACGACAGCGCGACGCTCGTCACCCCGGCACTGACGGCGGGCAGCTGGAAGCTCTGCTTTTGGGATGACTACGCGTCCACTCTCGGATCTCCCGCCGCGACATCGTCGACCGTCCTGACGGCCGTGCCGTACGGCTCACTGAACTCCAACAATGGCCAGGTGGCCGAGAAGATCACGCTGACCAACAGCGGCGCGCCGTTCACGGCAGCCACCTACTCCACGCAGTTCGTCTCGGGCGTGACGGCATGTCCCGCCACGTACACCGCGGCTGGGAACAACAACATCGTCGCCACGACGGCGAAGACCTCCACCAGCGTCCTGACCGTGACAGTTCCGGCTGTCACGGCGGGTACCCCCTACCTGATCTGCTCGTACGCGGGTACGACGAACACCAGTGCTCTCCTTGCACGGAGCGCCGCCACGTTCGCCACCTTTGACAAGACGCTGCCGGCCATCTCCATCAACCCGACCGGCGGTAGCTCCGGAGTCGAGACGACCGTCACGGTTGCGACCCCCGGCACGAGCGTCGTCTTCGCCGGCTCGGCGCCGGCTGCACTGGTCACCCGCGGCGCCTGCCCGAACACGTACCCGGTAAGCCTGTCCGGTGAGCCCTACGCGGCGGCAGTGACGAAGATTTCCGGCACGAAGATCGCGGCCACCATGCCGCAGACCGTCGTCGTCGGTACCGGTGACGTGACGACGAACTGGAACCTCTGCGCGTACGCCAGCTCCAGCGCGGGTGCCACGATGATCACCGCTCCCGCGATCTACTCGGTGGCTCCGGTGCTGGACCTTTCCACCGCGAAGTTCGCGGTCGGATCCGCCTCGGCGGCGACCTCGGGTTCCGGCCCGGCACAGGGTGGCTCGACGATCACCATCTCGGACGTGACCGGTATCCCGATGACCGCGGGTGCGACCTTGTCCGCCTCACTCGGCGGCAGTCCCATCAACAACATCAAGGCGATCAGCTCGACCGAGTTCACCGGTACCACCAGTGCTCACTCACCGGGTCCAGTGAACCTGAGCGTCACCACGGCGGCGGGCACCAAGAGCACGACCAACACGCCGTACACCTACAGCTACGGCATCACCGTCACGCCGAACGTCGCGGCGACCGACACCACGCCGGTTCTGGACATTACTGGGGCGGGCTTCGGCTCCCTCGTCTTCGGCACTGTTTCGGGCTCCGCTCTGGCGGCCAACCGCGCGTATGTGCTGCTGACCGACAACACGTGGAACGCCCAGACATTCAGCACCGACACTGATGCCCTGGTCGTGAAGGCAGTCACGTACTGCAACACTGTTCTGCCGATCAGTGACACCGAGATCATCTGCACGCTTGACCTGACAGCTTCCATCTCCGCGGTCTCCGGCAATGCCCCGACCATCGCGGCGGGCACCGAGGTGCCGGCGGGCACCTACACGGTGACCGTGGTCAACTCGGGTGAGGACCTCAACACGCTGGACTACGACTACTCGATTGTGTCGAGCGGCTCCAGCTTTACCGTCGCGCCGTTCTGATCCGTACCTCTCAGCGATCCAAGAAACAACGGTGGCCTGGAGTGAAGACTCCGGGCCACCGCTTTGTACGTGTGCAACCTCAACCCATGCTGCGCCAGTTCTTCTCGATGGCGTCCACGGCCTTGTCCTTCGATGGCTTTCCCTTCGGGTCGACCACCATGACGGCGACACTCTTTTTCGCGCTGGTCCGCCAGCACATCACCAGGTTGTCCTTCTTCTCCGGCTTGGGGTTGGTACTGAACTGGAAGGTCTGCGAGCACGAAACCCCCCGGTACTCCTTGACCCCGCCGGCCACGTAGGCCAGCTCCCGTTGCCCGGTGAGATCCCCGCGCGCCGTCAGAGTGCGGATGATTCCGCCCTCCTTGAGCGAGCCCTTCGTGGTCATCTCCACCGGGGGCGCGGCTGCCGCGGCTGCCTTCGGAACGACCGGCGGCTTGATCGGCACGCCGTCCTCCGCCATCTTCCGCCGCGCCTCTCTGATCTCCTCGACGACCTCGGAAGGGAGCGGCGAGCCTGAAGCGTCCGCCGTCGGTACGGGTGAGGATGATCCGGCCGAGCTGGGCTGGGCCGACGGGGTCGGACTGGCGTCGGTGGCCGCCGGTGTTGCGGGATCCGTGGCGACGGGGGCGATTTGCCGGACTTCCTGGCCTGCGGTGTTCTGTTCGTTGTTCACGACGTTGTCGGTCACCAGGTAGGCGCCGACCCCCAGGATTGCCGCCAGCCCCGCGGTTCCCGTGGCAATCCGGCCCCGGCTCCAGCGGGTCCGCGTCATGGGGTCGGGTTCGGTGTCTTGTGGGTGATGTTCAGTGCTCATCGAAGTCCCTCAGTTTCGGCTGATCGTCCACCGAAGTCGCGTCGGCGGACCTCGAAACCCAATAGTCCCAATGGTATGGATATGGCGGGCTGGAACGCGAAAGAAGATTCTGAGGGTTTGCTGAGTGCCACCTGGGAGGTGTCACCTGACGGCCGTCGGAAACAGCGGTCATCCGGGCCTCGCGAGCTGCCGGCATTCTGCGGATTTCAGAAGGCGTCTCGTGTTTCCCGGATAGTCTGGGCCTGCCCGATCAAAAGGAGAAAGCGATGTTTTTCCGCAGCATCTTTGCGACGCTCGGCATGGCCAGTTCCCTGGCTGGTCTTCCCGCCACTGCTGCACAGGCGGACCCCTCCGCCCAGGACGCCGCGTTCATTCGCGCGGCGCATCAAGTCAATCTCGCCGAGATCGCCTCCGGCCAGATTGCGTGGCGGAAGACGACGGATCCGGAAGTGAAGAACCTGGCCGCCACTTTCATGCGTGACCACATTCACTTGGATGCCGACCTATACAAGACGGCTCGCACACTCAGGATTGTTCTGCCCAGTGCGCCTACCGCCGAGCAACAGGCGCTTACCAAGCGCTACGAGGCCGCCGGGGCCGACACCTTCGACGAGTACTACATTTCCAACGAGCTGTCGGCTCGCCGTGAAGCGCTTGCCTTGACCTCGACACAGACCCAGAAGGGCGCCGACCCGGCGGTCAAGGACCTCGCCGAGAAAGCAGCTCCGATGATTGCTCGCCACCAGCAGATGCTGCAAAAAGCCGCGAATTCCTAAGAGCTCCTAACACGATCTGCTGAATCGATGTTGATCAGCGCTGCGAAGTGAAGCTCAGTGTCGTTCGCTGGTCGTG